>NZ_JCAUAW010000011.1:0-313617 GCF_059692155.1 Paenibacillus sp. JT22N1 | reverse complement strand
TGATTTAATCCAATCGATACCCGGTATTGGCACTAAGATTGCTGCAACAATTTTAGCTGAGATCGGGGAAATCGATCGGTTTGATCACGCAAAGAAACTGGTGGCCTTTGCTGGCGTTGATCCAAGTGTTTTTTCTTCAGGCAAGTTTATAGCAACCCAAAATAGAATCACTAAGCATGGCTCTAGGAGGCTCCGTACTGCCCTATATCAAGCTGTACGATGTGGTATTCGTAGTAATAGAAATAAAAAACTAAGAGCTTATTATGATAAGAAGCGTGCTGAAGGAAAGCTGTTCAAAGTAGCGATAATTGCTTGTGTGAATAAACTAATCCACTGGATTTTTGCCATCTTAACTACTAAGGAAGCGTTCCGTTTAGAGTAAGTAGCAAGAAATAGAAATATATGGAATGTTTTTCCGTGCTTTATGGGACGGTTCTTTCCCATGCACTTTTTTTAGTATACCACCTCGTGAATCCGCCATTAATAATTAAATATTGACAAGCTATTAGCTGGAATAGCGGAATAGGCTGCCAAGCGAATCACCGGCAGCCTAGATAGTACAATATTATGGTGCTATCGTTCTCCGTTAGCGTAATAAAAAAAGCAAACGTTTTTATATTTGGTTAGCTATATAAGTTGAACTAGAGGAATACATTACTAACTCGTCCAAAGTATACTATAGAAAATGGGTGATAGAATGAGTACAGCAACGCAAGAATTTAGAGAAATTGAATCCAGAATGAAAAAGGAAAGAGATCGGCGGATGTTTGAAAGATACCAGGCGCTGTACCTTCATTTTAAAGGATTAAAGCCGAGTCAAATTGCCATCGTGATCCATCGCTGCGAAAAGACGGTTTACGGATATCTCCGTGCTTACCGAACAAAGGGGATCGAGGGTCTAGCCATTCAATATTCGCCAGGCACCCCAGAACGCTTAAGCCAAGAACAGCAAGAGAAATTGAAAGAAACCATCGTCAAGTTTCTTCCGCATGAAGTTGGTTTCACAGCCAAACACAATTGGACCCTACATTTAATCGGTGAATTTATCAAGTGGGAATTTGGTTTTACTTACAGCATTCGAGGCATTTCCAAAATGATGCAACGAATGGGTTTAAGCTATACGAAACCCACTTACACGCTCGCTGCCGCAGACAAAGCCAAGCAAAAGGTTTTTAATGAAGAAACCTTTCCAACGTTAAAGACTATCAGGCTCTGCAGCACACTTGGTTTTTAAAAGGACAGCAGCGAATCATCAAAACCACAGGCAAGCATAGAGGCGTCAAATTGCTGGCGACCTTAGACTATACAACGGGTCACATCTTATGGAGAGAAGATGAGCAATACGATGCGACAACATTCCTTGCCTTTCTTCAAACGATCTTAGCGGAGTATGGCACAGGTAAGGTCGTCATCGTATTGGATAATGCTCGAATCCATCATGCCAAACTTCTGATCCCTTTTCTAGAAGAACAAAAGGATCGACTTGAGCTAGTCTTTTTGCCGCCGTACAGTCCCCAATTCAACTTAGTCGAGGGGCTTTGGAAATGGTTGAAAGCCGATGTTATTAACAATGTGTTTTATCGTACTGTCTTGGAAATCCGCACAAATGTGAAGGCATTCATGGATCGGGCATGTTCGAATCTTCCTCAAATTATTGATCGACTCTGTCTTCGGTTAGAAAATGGTCAAAACCTAGAAACTCTTTAGATCAACTTATAATAGAACTAACCAGTTAGGCTACAGTATGTGGAGGTTCGCTGCTGCTTGCGATGAAAGGCTTGTTGAAGAACCAATATGCCGTTACCAATCTAATAGGCATGGCTGCGTTAGAAGCTGCCAGCGCCATTCCGATTGATGCCAGAGTCGTGGAAGATAAGCCCGGCCTCGTGACCGGTGGAGGCGTAACTTCGGGACTTGATGTGTCCCTGTATTTGGTGGAGCGTGACTTGGGGCCCCAAATCGCGAATGCTGTTGAAAACTTGTTCGAGTACGAGCAGAGAGGCACGGAGTGGAAAGCCGAAGGCATGTCGTCGACCGACTTTAACACGAATCAGAAAGCGCCTGAACAAAAACAATCGGCCGCTGCTTCCGCGAGCAAGGCCAAAAAGTGATTTCAACATCATTTGATCAATCGAAAGAGGCCGTCCTGTAAGGGATGGCCTTAAAACACAAAAAATTAATAGTACAGAAGCATCGAGGTGTTTATTATTCTTCCTTAATCCACGACTGGGAACCATCCCGGTATATTGGTTATCATTCCCCACAAAATATCGGGAACTACCAATTCTTTTTGCGCTGTTCGGGGAAGTGTCGTTCTAATTTCTCTTTCCTGTCCGCTTTGCACCTTCTCAACCCATTTAGGCTCCATGATCATGGCATGACCTATTGTTACTAGTGGGATACCAGTCCCCAGAGCTTTAACGACATCATCCGGTGTGGAAAGACCGCCAACACCGATTACAGGCACTCGATTACCTACAAGCTCCTGAACCATTACTACACGCGACTTAGCACTGTTCGATTCTTCCCTCCTCGGTTCACCCCAGAAATGATCCACAGAAAGATGGATGTAGTCCAGCTTCTGTTCGGCCAGAACTTCCACGAATTGAAGAGTATCTTCCATTGTGATGCCGGGAGTTTCTCTTTCCTCCGGAGAAAATCTGTACCCAACAACAAACGGTGATTTTGCATGTTTTGTAACCATTTCTTTTACGCGTTTGATGATTTCAAGAGGGAATCTCATTCTCTTTTCTAATGTCCCGCCCCATTGGTCTTCTCTTCTGTTGGAATGCGGAGAGAAAAATTGCTGAATCAAGAAGCCGTTGGCGCCATGAATCTCAACTCCGTCAAATCCGGCTTCAATCAGCCTTCGGGTTGCATTGGCAAAATCATCAATAACATTCTCAATTTCCTCTTGTGTCATTGCCTTTGCGGTAACAGATCCTTCACGCTCTGCTGCAACTGCGCTTGCACTTAACGGTTGTCCTCCAGACAGCAAAGCCGGATTACTTTTATGGCCCGCATGATAAATTTGGACAAAAGCCTTGGAACCTTGTTCATGAATAGTGTTTGCTAATGTTTTTAGGCCTGGGAGCAGAGCGTCATCGTCAACGCCGAAGCCGGTTTCGAGCATTTTTCCATTTTGCGAAACAAGGGCACTGCTGGTAATCACAACGCCTACACCCTGAGCCCGTTCAATATAATAAGCCAATTCTTCTTCAGTAACTGCTCCGTTAGACTTTGATGCCCCAAGGGTCATAGGCGCCATAATCACCCTGTTTTTTAACTGCACTCCAGATGGAAGCTCGAATGGTTCGAAAATAGATTTGTAATTGTTGTTCATGTTTGTTCCTCTTTTCTTTAAATTACTTTATATTAAGGACCTTTCGGTCCATAATTATCAAAAATAAAAGTAGCACTTTTATCTATCTCAAATTCCCTAAAATTACAGACACGAAATCCACAATCCTGTCTTGATTTGTTTGAGCTCGCACCATCACATTTATACCCTGTAAGGAGACCGTTAAAAATCGAGCAAGCTTTAGGGAATCGATTTCCGACTGTATAGAACCATTGATTTTACCAATCTCAATTGCATTAAAAAATGCATTTTCAACATCTTCGAAATCTTTTTCAATCATTTTTTGAAATTCTTTATCATGTGGCGCCAATTCGATAGCTTCATTTGACGTCATGCAACCTTTGCTAACGACATTAAGGAGGGCCATAAAAAATAATTCGATACCCTGGTATACATTCTCATTACTCAAATAATTATTTAATACCGATAGACGCTCCTCGCGATATAAATCAAATGCTCTCACAAATAAATCATGTTTGTTACCAAAAGTCTCATATAAACTACTTTTACTAAGACCAGTAACATTTAGCAAATCAGTTAGGGATGCCATTTCATAACCTTTAGTCCAGAATAAAGTCATCGCTTTCTTTAATACATCTATTTCATCAAAGTTACGTGGACGAACCATTCGCATCTCACCTCCTTAAAAATAATATACACCATTCCGAACCGATAAGTCCAGAACAAAAATAAATTTTAGTCGAAGCGCTGCCAAGCGCACAAAAGGTCGCCGAAAATTTCAACAGCCTTTTACTTAAGCTTATGCTTGTTGATGGAATTTCCAGAGCTTAAGCAGTTCCTGTTCAACAGATCTTCGCAGTTTATGGACATTATCATGAAATCTCCGAGATCGATTGTGGATCATCTTTGTGTCAGTATCTAATTGGGAGATTCTTTGGTTCAACTTATATAGTTCGATTAGCTCGAATACTTCTAATTTATTATCACCTAACTGCTCCTTGTTCCCATTGAAATAGTAAACAAACCGAGCCAAAAATCCATTCTCAGGAGGTGCCAATCAAGGTTCAAATATAATTTAACTTAAATCGTATGTAGACCAACCAGCAGAAATTATATCACTTCTGAGTTGTTTAAATGCCTCTTCTTCATCGAACTCAAACCTTGTAAAAGGTCTACTGAAGAACTCTATAAAGTAAGGCAGCGCGCAAATATCTCTTTGTCCTATACATCTATCATTTAATCTAATACTTTCTAATTTTTCGTCATCCAAGCTTTCACTTCTTTTTCTGTAACTAATCCAGTTCTCATTGCATTCCTTAAAGTTAACAAATTTATCAATTCCAGATTCATCAATGTAATTAAGACCATTAGACGTAATACCTTTAATAACCTTCATAAGTCCTCCTTTACATCTTGTCTCCCAGAATTGTTTTTCATTTTCATAAAACGACTGGCGTTCATTGGTATTGTATTACTCTCGTTCTCCGTTAGCGTAATGCGTGTAGAACTTGAATGGCTGACTGTTCATCTTCAAGAAAGAAAACCTGTTCCCCTTTGCTGCACTCGTAAATAAAATCCTTAAGACTCTTACTGTTATAAACTTTGAAATTACCTACAACCGCCAACTTTATATGATAGTTCACGTATTTCTGTAGAATATCACCCGCTAATCTTGTCTTTAATTCGAAAAAATCCTCCGTTATGTTGGCTTGGCGAATAACGATCTTATAGCTATCATGATTAAATTTAATGGACGCCATTAAGTCCAAAGCATCCTGGACATTTCGGATTATTATATCAGAACTTTCTACAATGGCTACCTTAGAATCATTTTGCTGATTAACCCTTATATTCATTATGCGTCTCCCCAATACTATCGTAGATTTCTGTCCCACTATTTTAACACATATTGGAAGTATCCTGCCCGTTACTTCAATGAGAAAGAGAAGCTGCATCGCCGCAAGCTCCTCCACTATCGTTTCCGTTAGCGTAATGACCGTACTTTTACCTGTGATACTGTTCACAGTAATGTATCTAAACACAAAGTGCAGTTTGCCCACAAAATATTCAGTGTTTAATAACAAAGCCACTCCTGACAATGGAGTGGTTTCTTTTGATAGAACTTCTTTTTTATTTAAACCAATCTGGATGTTCCTTTTTCGTAATAACACCATCCATTGGAAAAACCATATCAATAAATTCTCCAGTATCAGCGTCAATTTGAAAGCTAACGCCATCAATGAAACCGTTCCATTTACTATTACCAGTTACTTTATTCCAAAAATCGTCTTTACTGATGTACCAACTGCTTTCTTCAACATTCTTTGTGTTGTAAGGAAGATTCATTTTTGCATTTACAGTAGTTAGATATATACCCGCTTTAGTTATAGCATCATTTTTCGTTAGAAGTGGTTGATTAAATTGAAAAGTAGCAAAACTGATGAAAATGATAAAAAGGAAAGATGCAATAATAATAATTTTCTTCAACATATCCTCCTACTGGTTAATGAAATCCATGTTTTATGTGCTTTTAGCCTTATGTATTCCATAAATGCATATCCTGTCCGTTAGTGGAGCGAAGGGCTACCATGCGTGGTAGCCCTTTAAATGTTGAACTATCGTTTCTCGTTAGTTCAACGATGAAATGGTAATAAAATTCATCATGTCAGAATAGTTTTTTCTCGTGGAACTGTCGTTTCTATAAATTCCTCTTTTATTTTATCCTTTATAAATGTCTTGATTTTCTCTCGCCCGATTTTATCAAACCAAGCCTGTACTCGATTTACATGTTCTTCATCACTTTTCACTTGTGATTCAATCTTCTCATAATCCTCGTAGCTGTCATATTCCCAGATAGCAAATACCTCTACAACATCGTCTTTTTCCTCAGATGACCATCTGCCAACTAATCGTGAACCATATTTTAGCTGTGCTGGTAAGAGTGTTTGATTAAAATGTTCATTAAAATCAAGTAATATCTGAGGGGCAATTTTGTATGTCTTTCTACGATAAATCACGTATTCATCATCTCCACAATTAAATCAGATATCTCTCGCTATTCTATTATAAAAATAACAATCAATAAGTTCCATCTTTTTCCGATAATCTCCCCGTTACCTGAATATAAACAAGGAGCAGCTGCATCGGCAATCTGCTCCCTGTATATTGTGCTATTGTTCGCAGTTAGCTTAACGATGCGATGCGGTTAGGTTGTACAGGGTTGTCTGCCTGATTCGCTTCCTCGAAAATTCCTTGGGCAGACCAAGGAGCGTAAACTCCGCAGTATGAATACGGTGTTAAGCGATGCCACTTCTTCTTTGTACTAACATAATCAGTTAAATCAATTTTTAGTATTCTTTACTTTCTTAAAAATCTCGTCAATAATCAGGAACACAACTGAATTAATAATGAAAGGTCCATAAAATCGAATCGATGTAACTTCTATTCCCAATATAATTACTGACGATAAGATCACTTGAAATAATACGGTCAATACGATTCTAATGAATTTATACTTCTGAAAACAAAACTCACATACCACAGAAACAGGGAGAGTGAGTAAAATAATAGGAACAGTACAAACGAATATGGCAAATAAAGGCATGCTATTACCTATTAAGAACATGTACATTACAGAGAATACAATGATCGTCATTAACGTTGATGTTAGTTTTCTGAATATTATTCTCTTCAGAATTTATCAAAAGCATTGTTCTGTTCTAGATAACTCACTTTAAGGTTATCCATCTCTAAATCTCTCCATTATTGTTAAATTAGGTTTTATCAGACTTAAGTGGTTTGACCTAACTCCTTATTTATGAACTTCGCAAATTTTCCATATATGCGGTATTCGTGAAATGATTCAATTATCCTCCGTTAGGTGAGAAAAGGCCACCGATTCACCGGCAGCCTTGTTTTGGTTGTTTATTAAGCTATTGTTATCCGTTAACGTAATGAACCCTTTACCCCAAGTAATTCTTCGCTAAAATATCGGGTGGTTTTTCTCTTCCCATTTATTTCGATAAAGTACATTTCCCGTTGAATCTTATGATGCCAAGTTATTTCGTAAATAGACCCCATAACATCAGGATCTCTCCGTACTCTTACAGATTCGCCAAATGAATATTTAGGACTTGGAACTTTTTTGAACAAGGTAGGTTTCACTAAAAAACACTGATTATTGTATTGTAAAGCAATAAATTCATCTTGTTCCTCGATACAAAGAAATACCTTACCATATGGTTGTAGATAAGTGAGTGGAAAACCACCAATGGATGTGGATGGACTTGTTGATGAGCGGCAAAACCCATGAACCCTCAAAATGTTATATTTTAGAAAATTTTTAGAATTGCTTTCGAGGGTGTTTATACTTCTCCTTTAGACTAAGGTTGTAGGCAAGAGAAACCATATAACCTTAAAGGAGAGATTAATATGAATACACAAAATAAAGCACAAAATGCACTGGAAGACATCAAAGTCAGTTCGAAACTGAAGATTGCTACGCTGTGGGCGAGTTTTATGTTTCTCTATATTTATGTTGATTATTTCGCCTTATATATGCCGGGCAAAATAGAAGGTATTCTGGCAGGAAAAATATTTATATTTGACATTTCATATGTCTTTCTATTGATAGCACTGATTTCGGTAACAATTCCAGCTCTTATGATTTTCCTTTCTGTTGCCCTGCCGGCAAAAGTAAGTCGCTGGGCAAATATCATTATTGCCGCGGTGTATATTCCCTATACATTGTTTAATTTGACAGGAGAGGCTTGGGTGCACATGGTGTTTGGCGCTGTTGTAGAAGTCGCTCTTCTTTGTCTAATTATCTGGTATGCATGGAAATGGCCTTCTTCGTTACGGTAATTACGTTACTAATTATCTTTACTGCATGGAAGTGGCCTAGGCAGGATAGCTAGCAACGCGGGTTTCGGGCATTACTAAGAAGAATGATGATGACATAGTCGCAACTTTTGCATATCGGTATTCATGGCGTCGAGGGGTATGCTCACTTTTGTACGGAAAATCATACAAAATGGTTGATTAATTGCGATGACCGCCCACTTTTGTACGAAAATTCACACAAGTATCCGAAGTAAGATAAAATATGTTGCTGTTACATTTCTTCGGTCAGCGGTGGGACATCGTGTAACAGCCAGTATTGACTTGGTTGCTGATGCCGTCATATTCCCACCCGACTCCATCAAAATCAACATATACGATGTCCATTTGGTCAATCACTACCCATAATACCAAAAACGATTATAAGAAAACACATTGACAATCTTTTCCTCATTATATATCGGTATGATCTATATTCGACGCCGTGGGGAAACAATCAAGGACGGATTGCGCAAGAGTGTAGATAACGGAACTCTTCTCTATATTGCGGTTCAATAAGTTCTTCCCCGTGTTCTACAAACCAAGGGTATAGCCCCTATGTTCCTAACAATTAAATCTACCTCCCTAAAAATCAGCGATGTGATTAATAAACTAATCTGCCCTTCAGATGTTTAACTCTCGTTCTCCAATAGCTTAATAGCAAGGTTTCATCTGACCTTATACAACCTTGTCCTAGTCAATTCGATTTTATTATCAACTTCCCTGGTAACCTCAATATCCAGATTGTCTTTATCGAGAAATCTAAGTAGTTTAGACGTTTCCACTCTAATCTCTTCCCATATCGGATTACTGTTCAATTGCTCAAAATCGGTGAAAAAATCCAACTCTTGTTCACCGCATTTCTCATCAAGGAATTTGTCATAAACATCTAGTTTCTGTAATTGGTTGTCTGAGAAAAGCCCTATATCGAAGTAATAATCAGCAATGCCGAGATTATAATGGCTTTCGAATTCAATAATCATATCGTCCCCTACGTGTCCGTAACCCATAATGTATTTTTGCTTTTCAGCTGGAGAAGACAAAGTAACTAACGACTTAATCAGCTCATCGTAATGATACTGAATGATATCTTTTTCCATTTACAATCGCTCCTTACATGTAACGTCAACCCATTGTTCTCGTCGAATGTTGAATCGATTCATCAGACTCTCATTTTAACACATATTGGAAGTATCCTGCCCTTTAGTTGAATAGCAAAAAAAGGACCCACAGCAACGGGCTGAGGGTCTAAGTTTTATATTTTAAAGGGGGTCGACTTTTATAATAAGCTTGATTAATTAATGCCACATGAAAATAAGATTTCAATTATGTTACATTTACTTAACTCTTGTTCTCCTTTAGTTTAACAAGTATGAATGTATCTTAGTCTGGGCAGCGAGCAATGAAGACGAATTCTAGTCCAGGGCGATCTGGTGCATCTCTAATATCCTCGACAGGCAAATTAGCGGCGAATAAGGAGTCAACAATCTCGGATTTACTCCGAAACCTCAAGGTCGAATCCGAGGTCAGTACCGTCTCGTCCTTCTGAAAAACGAATGTTTGGCGGAATGAAACTAGCGGCAGTTGCACATCGATGAGATCCACCCACTTCTCTACCTTTCCGATTTCAGGTGCTTCAATCACCTGATAGGACTGTTCACGATTCCAAGCCTCCCACGCTTCTTTTGAAGGATCCCGTACCTCGAATACAAGCCGTCCACCCGGTCGAATAACACCACGACATTCACGAAGTGTTGACATCCACTCTTCATCAGTCACAAAGACTTGGGCGACGTTTCCGGTCATCATGACTAGATCCACTTGCTGTCCAGCGAGCATCGCAGCTATTCCCTGAAGCCATCTGACCCGGTCTGCATACGCCTTACGACTTGCGACTTTGAGTGAGGCGGCGGCTGGATCCACGCCAATGACTTCCTTATCAAGTGCAGCAAGTCGACAGGCAAGGATGCCGGTTCCACAACCAATGTCAATCACGGATTGAGCACCGAATTCGTCTGTTATTGCTATATACGGGTCAAGATCTGGACGTTCTGCCGAATCAAACAAATCGTAAACATCTGCAAGTTTCGACTCTTCAAATATCCTGTCAGCCATGTCTATGTTTCCTCCTTGATACCTCTTTTTTTATCCCTTACTTCATTACCGAAGAAATTAATTTTTTTCATGATCATCACTCGCTCTCAAACAGAATAAGTAAATGATAAATGACTGGAAAAATGTAGGTTAAGTGAATTGTTGACTATATTTAAACATTCTGCCTGTTACTTGAATAAGAAAGAGGAGCCCCGTCAAGCTCCTCCACTATCGTTTCCCGTTAGCACAATGATAAAAGTCAAAAAAGCTGGATTAATACCAAACTAGATTTATTCAAAAGGTTTTATGTTTAGTCGCCTTTCCAGAATAGCCACCTTGTTCAATTGATGAACTCTTTTTATTCCAAAAGTAGTAATACGTAACGTCAGGTTCGTCTTTAAACATAACAGCTGTCTCATAAGTTTGGGATTTCATCCATGAGTAACTTATTCCAATAGATAAAATATCTTCTTTTTTATAACCATCTTGTTGTAATTTCCAAATGGTATCTGAAATCATGTTTTGCCTACTTATAATATCCCCAGTACGATATTTTTCGAAAGTTAGGTAACCAGATGAGTACAGTAAAAATAAAAAAAGAACAATGAACAAGATTTTGATTCCTTTTCTGACCACTGATTAACACCTCCGTTATTTCTCTGTTTTACTGCTGTTAATTTATTGGTTATTAGTTTAATCTAATACATATAATTTCGCTAAGATAGTTCTATTTTTTAATAGTACCCATTGCTTTCCTATATTTATTGAATAATGCTGCCCGTTAGCTGAAAAGGCCGCCGTTCTTGCCGGCAGCCTGGTGTCATAATACTAACGTACCCGTTAGCCGTTCATGCAGCGCAAGACCAGCGCTGCACCACAGAGGATGAAAATGGATAAAATCCGTCAATACTTCTACTACGGCTGGGTGAGGAAGGTCGATCAACTATGGTGCGTTAGAGCCCATCCGTTAGTCTGACTCCACCGACCACGGTGCATCACAGAATGTCGCTCCTTCGGGAAGCACTCATGGTAGATTAATCCTATTTTGGTTGTTGCACCAGCCCCCAATATAGGATTTTGACCTGATCAAGCACTGGGAGCGTGATGCGGCTTTCAACGTTAACGAACGGTTTATGGCCGCGCAAAAGCTGAAATGGCAGCCTTCAATATTGAAGTATAGTTATCTGTACCTTAATAAACAAAGCAGGTCGCCACGACGCCTGCTTTGTTTGTCTGTCTCTACGCAGCTAACGTTTCTACGTTAGTTCAACACTGCTACCTGAAAAATTAATTATGGTTGTTCGGCAAACCGGACGTAATACTATTTCACGATTAAGTCCTTTACAAAATCGGAGCATTCTTTCAACAAGTTGATTAGTATGTTTCATTTTATTCAGGAGGTAAAAACCTCATAAACCAAGTGTCAAAATCAATTTTTATCACCTCCGCACCTCTCTCAGCAGTTAGATTAACGTATTTATTCACCTTATATCCCAACCCATAGTATTCTGCTGAACCACCATCTTTGTACATTACTGTGGGCACTGCGGAAGGAGACCGAACCGATGGTCAAGCCGTTTGATGTGGAGTCGTGGGGGGGGGGAGCTGCCGGATAGCAAAATATTCCCGGTCGATGTATCGCTTGCGCTAATCGAGCAGTTGAACCTACGTTTGGTGTTCCTGCTTCGCTCGACCCCTGAGGCCGATTTCTCCCGCACCTACCGGCACCCGGAGAACGGCATTTGGACGCTGGACGCGGCCCTCTCATTTTTTCGTGGCACAATCTTCACCATATCGCGCAAATCACGAAGCTTCGTGAGCGGCAGAACTGGTAGTAGGATATCAGAAGCGGATGAAGTGACTCGGTTGGTTCCTTCCTGTTCTTCGAGAAATTTCTTGTGAATCTATTTACCTTTCTTCGATATTAAACTATGAACGATCATCCCGATTACGACACAAAAAATACCTGTCCAAGACAGACTAGAAGGAAATGCCACATCGAGCAGCACTAATTCACCGATAACTGTAAAAATGATTTCTCCGGCTTGAGTCGCTTCTACAGCAGCCAGTTGATGTGCGGATCTTTTTACCATTTCTGTTGCTTTGAAAAAAAGAACGGTTGCAATGACTCCTGAACAAACGGCTACAAGAGCAGATTGGCCGATTTGCCCTGTGCTCGGTACGCCAGCATGAACCAAAGCATAGAGAGAAAGCAATATCCATAACGGAAGGCTGGCCAGTGTCATGCCAAGAATACGCTGGTAGGTATCCAGCCGTTCTCCGCAAACCTCCATCATCTTACGATTGCCAAGCGGATAAGCAAAAGCTGCTAGAAGAACAGGCACCACGCCTAAAAGCGCGTCTTTTATGGAAAAATGGCCGCCATGATCCGCCTGTATAACAATTACCCCCAATAAGATGATGAGAGAAATCAACAGACCTTTTAACGGGGGTTTTTCCTTAGCCCGTATAGGCCCGCTCTTTGTTACTATTACCTTGCTGAATAATGGAGCTAGCAATGAACCCGCAATAATGGTTACCTGCCATGTAGCCGCAATCAACCACCCAGGTCCGTAGGCAGCGGAAAAACACAGTGGTACATAAAATATTCCGAATCCTACCATGCTCCAGCCCATCCATATCCCTAACTGCTTTCTCATATCAAAAAGCAAGGCCCGGAGATTCCCCCTATCCCAGACAATCAACAATAGGATAGGAAACATGAACAGAAAACGAAGCGAAGCGCTCCATACCCAATATCCGCCGGACAGCTCCATAGACCGGTTCATGATGAAAGAAAATGAGAAAAAAAAGGATGCCATAATGCCGTAAAGCATCGGAAGAAATGATTTCATCCTGCCAGATAAGCTTCTTTTACTTGATCGTTGACAAGCAATTTTTTTGCGTCATC
The DNA here is from genome assembly GCF_059692155.1 of Paenibacillus sp. JT22N1. Lineage (NCBI taxonomy): Bacteria > Bacillati > Bacillota > Bacilli > Caryophanales > Paenibacillaceae > Paenibacillus > Paenibacillus sp. JT22N1. The sequence goes on along the minus strand of NZ_JCAUAW010000011.1, from coordinate 300,412 downwards.
CTCCAGAATAATTTCACCGGTCTGTATGACATAACCGCGATGGGCGATTTGCAGCGCTTGGTATGCGTTTTGTTCTACGAGCAGAATCGTCATCCCTGTTTGGTTCATCTCCTGAATAATTTCAAAGATTTGATCCACGATGACGGGAGCCAAACCCATCGATGGTTCGTCGAGCAGCAATAGCTTAGGTTTCATCATGAGCGCACGGGCTATGGCAAGCATTTGTTGTTCGCCGCCACTCATGGTGCCGCCTGCTTGGTGCAAGCGTTCTCTCAAACGTGGAAAGTAATCGAATGACTGTTCCATACGCTCTTTTATCACTTTTTTATCTTTAACTGAAAATGCGCCCATCTCCAAATTCTCCTTAACAGTTAGCCTTGGGAATATGCGCCGGCCCTCCGGGACATGAGCAATGCCTTCCATCGCCGTTTGATGAGGTGGCCAAGCCGAAATATCACGCTTATCAAATAAAATGGATCCTTTCGTTTTCACCTGACCGCAAATGGATTTAAGTGCTGTGGATTTTCCCGCTCCGTTGCAACCGATCAACGTGACTATTTCCCCTTCATTCACATGAAGTGAGATTCCCTTTAATGCTTGAATACCTCCATAGTAAGCCTGGACCTCTTGAAGCTGCAGTAAGCTCATGATTTCACCTCTTGACCTAGGGCACTTTTACCTAAATAGGCTTCGATCACACGCGGATTCGAACGAATCTCATATGGGGATCCTTCAGCTATCTTTTCACCGTGATCCAGAACTAGAATGCGATCAGAAATCTCCATGACGAGTTTCATATCGTGCTCAATCAATATGATCGATACGTCCAGCTCCTGTTGAATGCTTCGAATAAGCTCGGTTAGTTCTTTTGTTTCACGCGGATTCATTCCTGCGGCGGGTTCATCCAGCAGTAGTACTTTTGGTTTAACCGCTAGCGCTCTCGCGATTTCAAGCCGCCTTTGCGCTCCGTAAGAAAGACTGTTTGCATTTTCATTGAGATGAGGCTCGAGACCAACATATTGCAATAGTCGGTATGCTTCATCCATCGCATTTTGTTCCTCAAGTCGAATCTTAGTAAGTCCTAGTAAAGTGCTAAATATTCCGCCTTTTAAATGAATATGCATGCCGACCATCACATTTTCAAGAACCGTCATATTTCCAAACAGTCTAATATTTTGAAAGGTCCGGGCTATGCCCTTTTCTGTAATTCGATCCGGCTTAACCTTCACAATCGATTTACCTTCCAATTCGATTTCACCTTCATCAGGCGCATAAATACCGGTGATTATATTGAAAAAAGTCGTTTTCCCGGCACCATTCGGACCGATAACAGCGGAAATTTCACCTTTTTGAAACTCGAATTGAACACCGTTAACGGCAACCAATCCGCCAAAACGTTTGACCAAATTATTGACACGCAAAACGGTCATTGGGCGATCCCTCCACTATGAGGATTTGCTTGCTGCACGGAAGCTGATGATATTCGGTCTTGAATCAATTTTTCGTTCACTCTGCGATTTTTCACAGAAATCAATCCATTTGGCCGAAAGACAGCAAAGAGGATTAGAATCGCTCCAAAAATAAACCGCTGCATCTTGGATGGCGATAAGGCAAAGGGAATGTGGACAACGCCTTGCAGTGTTAATTGATTTAACCAATTGGTGAATTCCGTAAGCACCTGCAGATTGAGAATCGTAATGAGTGCAGCTCCAAGTATAACGCCGGGAACACTCCCCATTCCTCCTAATACAACCATGACCAAAATCGTAATGGACTCAAGCAATGTAAAGCTGGACGGATCAATAAACGTTTGTTTGGCTGCAAAGACGACTCCCATCATCCCGGAGAAGGAAGCTCCCACAGCGAATGCTGTCAACTTCGTACGAATTAACGGAACCCCCATGGATTGTGCGGCAATTTCATTCTCCCGAACTGCCTTCCAGGAACGACCCATTCGAGAATGTTCAAATCTCTTTACTCCGAAAATCACAAAAGCCAAGATCGCTATCACAATGAAATAAAATTGATGAGGATGCGTAAATTCAAATCCGAACAGATTTGGAGGCTTGATCGACGATATGCCCTTAGCGCCGTTCGTAATGTTAACTGGCTTCTCCAGGTTGTTGAAGATGATGCGGATCATTTCCCCGAAGCCCAATGTCACGATAGCGAGATAATCTCCTTTCACCCTAAGGACGGGCAGGCCGAGAATGACTCCGACCAGTGCAGCCATAAAGCCGCCTACAAAAATAAACAGCCAAAACGCAGAGCCCGAAATAGGAAACAAATCACCTGGAATGAAGTGATTCGCCTGAGCCGTAGAGAAGATGCCATACGTATAAGCTCCAATCGCGAAAAAAGCGACAAAACCCAAATCCAGAAGCCCTGCAAAACCGACCACGATATTCAGCCCGAGCGCCATCGCGATATAAATCCCGCTCTGCGTTGCAACTTCCATATAAGATTCATAGGCGGGACCTCCCGATGAAGCAAACGGAATAACTAGAATTAGCATGACTCCGCCGATAATCCATTTGACTTTATTTGAAAATGAAGTGTAGTAAAGCAAAAGCAAGGATGCCAGCAATAATAAAAAGGCAATGACCGATTTAGCCGTCATATATACACTTAGTGCTGTAACAGAGACGAGAAGGACAAGTATCAGTGCTTGCATTTTCGAGTCTTGCGCTAATGCCTGCTTTATTTTATCCATAATGGGTCACCTACACTTTCTCTTTGACAGCTTTGCCAAACAGACCTTCGGGTTTGAATATCAATACGATGATTAAAATCATAAACGCAAACACATCTTTATACTCCGAACCGAAGCTGCCGTTCGTCAGTAAGCCAAGATTAGAAGAGGCGAACATCTCTAATATCCCAATGACCAGTCCACCAAACATGGCACCCCGAATGTTTCCTATACCTCCAAGCACAGCTGCCGTGAAGGCTTTCAACCCTAATATATAGCCGATAAATGGATCGATCGTACCGTACTGCTGCGCAAACAAAACCCCTGTAGCCCCGCCTAAAGCTGAACCGATGAAAAAGGTCAGAATAATGATTTTATTCACATTAATTGACATCAATGAAGCCGTTTCACGATCTTGCGCTACCGCCCGCATGGCCACTCCCCATTTGGTACGATTGATAAAAAAATCAAGGGAGATCATCAACAATACAGCCACTACGATAATGATGATCGTATTGGTTTTCAAAGAAGCATCTCCGAGCCATGATCCAAGAGAAGAAGTGCCGATGGTCACATTTTTATCGAACAACGTAATACCGCTTATGATGTAGTTTCCTGTTCTCAATTCGGAAATAAAGCGAACGAGATCTTGAACCACGAAGGAAACACCAATCGCGGAGATAAGTGAAATCAGCTTGGGCGCTTTTCGGAGAGGCTTATAAGCAATTCGTTCAATTCCCACCCCCAACAATCCCGTAAAAAGCATGGCGATAGCGAGGATTAGAACGTATGCAACCCATCCCGGCATACCACTAAGCCACCCTGTAGATTGAAAAAGGAACAATAGCCCTGTCCCGACGAATGCCCCAGTCATAAAAATCTCGCCGTGTGCAAAATTGATCAATTCGAGAATACCGTATACCATGGTATATCCTAAGGCAACGACCGCATAAATAGCTCCTAAAGCAAGCCCGTCGATCAATACTTGGGGGAGTGAGTGCAGGATGTTTAGGATCATGAAGCTTCTCCTTTCGCAGGTGAATAAACCGTAAAGAGGTATATCCATAAAGCACATACCTCTTTACTTTAAGTTGAATGATGTTGAAATTAGGTTTACTTCCCTACTTCAGAAATCATGGTACCCGGATATTTCGGACCTTCAAATTTGTAGATAAATACTTTTGCGTATGTATTGTCGCCTTTGCCATCAAAGGAAACTTTCGTGGCAACACCTTGGAAGTCTTTGGTGGCGCGCACCGCATCACGAACTTTTTCGCGGACAGGTACTTTTCCACCGTCTGCGCTGCTCGCAGTTTTAATGCCATTTAGAATAATGGTCATACAGTCATATGCGTAAGCCGAGTAACCGTCAGGAGCTTTACCAAATTTAGATTTATACTGATCGGCCCACTTCATGCCATCCGGCGTTTTTGTAATATCAGTTGAGATGGAAGCGTACAAGGCGTCTTTTACTTTATCACCGGCTACATCAACCAGACCTTGCGTGTCCCACCCGTCTGCACCCATGAAAGGAGCCGTAATTCCTTTGTCGCGTGCTTGTTTGATAAGCAGTCCGCCTTCGGCATATAATCCTCCGAAGAAGACAAAGTCCGGTTTCTTGCTAAGCGCAATGTTAAGCACCCCGTTGAAATCCTTCTCACCTATTGTAATCCCCTCATAACCGACAATGGTTGCCCCTTGCTTCGTGGCCGCGTCTTTAAACGCTTCTGCCAAGCCTTGACCGTAGGCTGTTTTGTCTTGAATGACGAAAATATTTTTGGCTTTCACTGTTTTAAACGCATAATCAGCAGCCGCAGGACCTTGGAAATCATCCCTTGCAACGATTCGGTTCACGACCTTCAGATTACGGTCGGTTACCTCCGTTGCCGTATTGGACGGCGAAACCATGACAATATTGTTCTTCTCGTAAACGACTGAGGAAGGTATAGCTACGCCTGAGTTCATATGTCCGACGATTCCGAGAATCGATTGATCAGCACTGATGATCTCGGCATTGGCAACGCCTTTCTTTGGATCTGCTTGGTCGTCATAAGGGACCAGTTGCAGTTCAAAACCCAGCTTGTCAAATTCCACTTTATGGTCATCCAAAGACATCTGAGCACCTAGCTTAATAGCTTCACCTTGAACGGAGCTGCCTCCTGACAAAGGGGACTGGGTCGCAATCTTGATAACGCTCTTAGTGACTGCGCTGCTAGGTTTAGTCGTTTCTGTAGTTGAATTTGTACTTGTACTTGTGCTTGTTCCGCACCCTGCCAACAAACCCATGGCAAGTGCTGATACTGAGATCATAAGAGCCATTTTCTTCAAAATCATGAAACAACCTCCTCAGATAGTTTGGTACGCAAAAATACCGATATTGCAGCATTCAGAACTTCGGATCAGAGACGAAATTCATACAAAACTACTCAATCGGCATTTTCAATAACATGAACCTTACATAATTATAATAATGAAATCGGAAATTTATGTCAATATACCTAACACAAATTAGATATATTCTATGAATCCATTCTTTTTATGTTATATTTAATAACATATTAAGTGATGTTTTTATTAGTTACATACATGTTCATCCTTATTATTCCAAAATTAAGAATCAAAAGATTTCTCAACGGAGATCCATAATTGCTTGGGCCATTTAGACATAACTTCAATATATTTAGGTTCTATTCTATCGGCCAACCATTGATTGCTCTCGTTCATTATGATGCCCTCGCGGGGGGGGATAAAATCTGTCAATACTTCTACTATGGCTGGGAGAAGAAGGTCTATAAACTATGGTGCCATTAGAGCCCAACCGTTAGTCTGACTCCAACCGCCACGGTGCATCACAGACTGTCGCACCCAATATGGGTAGCACTTATGGGAGATTAATCCTTTTTGACTGGTTGCACCAGCCTTACCTTTGTTTTTCGAAGAAAGTCGCTTTACTACCACCCAACTCCATTATGATCAAGCAGAGGCTCAGCCTTTTTAAAAAAAAGTGTTTTCCTGGGTCTTGGGGAAGCGAACACCTTGTTGGCTAAGGGAAAAACGAATGAGGCGATTCTATCTCTTCAGAAGTCACTAGAAACTCAACAAAATGCTATCCAAAAAACAGAACAGGCTTCCGGTTTGTCGACAACCGAAAAGTCTGCACTCGCTGCATCTGCGACACCATCGGTAGATACGGAAGCAAAGACTACAACAACAGAGCAAACTGAAACCAAAGATGTCAACGATACTGAAAAGGAAGTAAAACACCCTGAGCAGGTACTGAAGGTAAAAACAAAAACCGATTTGCAGCACAACATTCTAGCGTTGGCTTCAGCATTGGAAAAAGCGGGAAATCCAAAAGCCCAATCAGCTCTAATGAAAAATATAGAAAAATCGTTTGACCACTTAGATAAAAAGCTGTCTAAAATCGAAAAGAAAACGCGACAGGGGCAGACAAATGAGGATGTAACAGATAAAGCAGAGCAGCAACCAGTTGCTTCGATTGTTCCATCAGCAGTTCCGTCATCGGGTCCAACACCAGTAATATCACAAGCTAGAAACGAGTCTGTCCCTATCCAAGAAAAACAAGACGACTCCGTAGAGGAAAAAGCAGATCATACGAAAAAGAGTAAAGACAACAAGGAAAAGAATAGATCCGAACAAGAAAAAGAAAAAAAGAACAATAGTCAACATGGCGGCAGCGAGAAAGAGAACGGTAAAGGAAACGATAAAAATAAGGGAAATAAACAAGAATAATAACTGCTACCTACTCTTCGCGAATCAAATGCAAAAAAGAGCGTATAACTTATCCAAGTTATACGCTCTTTTTACTTTTATGTAAATTATATTTGTGGTTGCTTTGAACAAATAGACTGAATTACAAATAAGTTTTGAAGTACTACTTACAAGCCAATTGCTCACAGTTTCTTTTCAACTATCGTTTTCGTTAGCGGAATGATTTACTAGCCATTCTTATGTAATAGATGTTCCGCTATTTCTTGAACCCTTTTTATAGATATGCCATTTCTTTGTTCAACCGAAAGTGGATGTTCATTTGGTTCTAATTCTATATATGGTGACACAAATTTCCCCTACATTTAATTGTCTGGAATAATCCTCTTTCGGCTGCGCCCTACAAACAAAGCACGCATCTATTAAACAAGAACTTGATCCGATAATAAATAAAGCCCGCAATTCAAGCAGACTTCATTCGGCTAATATTCTTGTCATATGACATCAAACGGCCTGTCACGTTTCCGAATAATGACCGTGACAACAACTTTATTCCACTAACCCAAAGAAGCCGCGATTTATGCGGCACTAGATGAGATAAAGTTCTTGTCAACCGAAACATGGCTGTAACAAATGACAGGGATCTGAAAGCACTCATGTTTATGGTCGCCGGATAGACAAGTGTTGGTTTTGGACACCTAACGATCAAAATTCCTGCTACTCATCGCTTTATCGCTTTAATGAACTTAAACTTTATGCTGTGGTAAAACGAAAGAGCTCCTGCATCTAGCGGAACTCTTTCGTTTTATTGAAATTATAAGTCCTTATTACCGTCTATAAACTTAAGATTGAAGCGAAACTTATCGATGCTCCAGCCGGAATCCGATTTCATCAAGTGAATATTATAGGTCCCCACAAATGTCCTCACATTTTGACCTGTAGGGTTCGGATAATAATGACTGGCAGTTCCATAGCAAAATACGTCAGCTACGTTCCCCAAGATGTCCACTAAATAGTTGCCGACCTGATGATGGATCGCTTGAAGTTTCCTCAAGCCTTCCTTCCAGCCCGCTGCTATTTGTTTGCCGCTTAGAACCGACGGCTCTCCGGCTCCCATGGAACTCATATCGAGCAAAACCTCTGGCGCCAAGCAACGCCGGACCCCTTCCCAGTTCCGCTCATCCGTGAAAATAAACAATTCATTAACGGTTCTGATGATCTCTTCCTGCTGCGTCATCCGTCAATCACTCCTTCATATTTCATTTTTATATTGAAGGATTCCTCTTCTCTTTCCTAATCCAAAGCGTAGCAGGCAAGAAGTACAGGACAATGAGAAAAGCAAAACCGACAACACTTACCCAAGCATTCAAACAAAGCCAACAAAGTTATAAGTAAATATATAAAGGGTCCCCGGGTAAAATGCTTTTCATATTGAATAAATCGTCCATGTCGCAGCCTTCATGTAACATCGCAAATATCGCATCGACGTAAGTGACCATTCGTTCCGATGAATAAATGCCATGCTCCCCTTTAATCCAAGCCCCCGTTTCTTCGAACAGGTATATTTTACCACATAAAGAAGGCTTAGGTCAGTTGCTTTCATTCATCTGCCTATTAAATTTTATTCGGCAACGGAATCATAGGAATTATGGGGGACATTCCCGATAAATGACAAGAACTTGATCCCATTCCGCGTTTCATACCCGGATCCCAGTGTTTGCTAAAAGGCCTCTGGCGGATTTAACCCCGCAGAGGCCCTTTTTATATGATGAGTTTGGTTTGTTCAATGGAGATAAGACTAAACAGATCCTGATTATCCTGGTTAGATATTTGTTCGATTCCATCCCCCACCCATCATGATCCTTAATTTACCCCAGAGAAAGAGGACAATTTAACCACGAATATTCAAAGATATCCACCTAATTGAATACGCAGGGCTTACGACAGTTTGATGATTTGGCCGCCGTCTATGACCATGCAGTGTCCCGTCATGTAACGGGACTCGTCGCTCGCCATGAACAGTGCCGCATCTGCGATATCTTCCGGCCGGCCGACCTTTTGCATAGGAATCGTCTTTACGTATTTCCCAATCGCCTGCGGATTGTCAATTAGCGGCTTCGTCAGCCTCGTTTCGATAAAGCCGGGGCACAGCGAATTGACGCGGATGCCGTGTTCGGCCAGCTCCAGCGCCATCGACATCATAAGTAGATTCAAACCGCCCTTCGACGCATTGTAATGGGATTGATCGGACTCAGCAGCCAATCCGTTCACACTGGACATCTGAATAATCGAACCACCGGTTCCTTGACGCACCATCTCCCTCGCCGCACGTTGAGATACGAGGAATGCGCCTTTCAGGTTCACGTTCATGTGCCGGTCCCAATCTTCCTCCATGATCTCGAGAAAAGGGGATGGCCTGCAAATGCCTGCGTTATTCACAACAATATCGAGCTTGCCCCATTGAGCGGCCACTTTATCGATCATGGCGTCAACCTGGGATTTGCTTTGAACGTCCGTGACGGCCCCTAACACCTCCGCACCTTCAGCGCGAAGCAATGCGCTTATTTCCTCCAGTCCCTCTGGTTCATTGTCCGCGATCGCCACCTTCGCGCCTTCCCGGGCAAAACGCAGGGAGATGGCACGGCCGATGCCGTGTGATCCCCCTGTAATTAATGTTACTTTATCTTTGAGGCGCATGTCTTGACTCCCCCCTTAACCGAGACGGCCTAAAGCCCGATCCGCGGCAAGCAGCGTTTCTTCGATATCCGGCAGGCTGTGAGCCGTCGAAATGTACCACAGGCCGTTCGGCCGGAGCAGTACGCCCTCGCTGAGCATGAGTTCAGCAAACCAGGCATACTTGCCTGCATCTCTTTTATTGAATGTATCAAAATCCGTAACCTCCGGCTCATTGATGAACATGATATGGAAGACCGGACCGAGTTGGTTGACCACGCCTGGAATACCATGCTTGCTCAGAAGCCCACGAATACCAGTGGATAAGGTAACAACCAGCTCTTCCATTCGCTTGTAGGAGGCCCCCTCATTTTTTGCCAGCTCTCGGATCGTAGTCAGCGCAGCGGTAGTGGCCACACCGTTCCCGTTCAAGGTTCCCAGATGACTGACCACCGAAGTATCGATATATTTCATAAGCTCCGTCGTGCCGGCAACGGCGCTGATGGCAATCCCGCCGCCCATCGCTTTGCCGATTGTGACCAGATCCGGCTTGAGGCCGAACCGTTCATGCGCGCCGCCGAGACTTAACCTGAAGCCCGTAATGACTTCATCCAAAATAAAGACAATTCCCAGCTCCTTCGTTAACCGGCGGATCAGCTCCAGATAACCGGGCTTTGGTTGTAGACAGCCCGAATTGCACATAACCGGCTCCGAAATAACGGCAGCAATCTCGGAGGCCCGGGTCCTTAGCGTCGATTCCAGCGTCGCTGGATCGTTCCATGGGAGCAGGATAATATCGTCCAGACTGTTATCGCTTTGCCCCTTCGTGCCCGGAAGTACCGCAGAAGTCTCTCCATCGGCGGCCGGCCCGCTTAATCCCGCTCCGGGAAAAGAGGTAAAGATCGAATCGGACCAGCCATGATAATGCCCATGGAAACGGACGATCTTACCTTTACCCGTATGGGCACGTGCAAGACGTAACGCTAGCATGACCGCTTCGGTGCCCGAGCCGCTGAATGCGACCTTATCCGCGCAGGGAAGCACTTCCACCAGCAGGTCAGCAAGCTCGATCTCGCCTTCGTGCTGCAGTCCGTACGTGTACCCTTTGCGCATCGAGGCTAAGATCGAATCCGTTAATCCGTCATGAGCATGCCCGAGAATCAACGGTCCGTAAGCAAGTAAATAGTCGATGTAGGTATTACCGTCTATGTCCTGCAGGCGGGTGCCTTTGGCAGATTCGGTATACAACGGAACGGGTTTCATCGAAGCGCGAAGCGAGCTGGCGACTCCCCCGGCAAGATGCCGCTGCGCTTGCTCATATTTGGCTTTGGAACGTTCGATTGTTAACATATGAGATTTACCTCCCTAACAGGATATGGATGAATCCAATGGAAAGATAGGACGTTTGATTTGTTTATATGGAAAATGGGACAGGTTGGAGCTGCAGCAGCCCGGCGTATCGACAGGTAAGACAGCCTTGCAAATGGACCCGAATGCCGTCTTCCAGGCTACAGCCGATTTGACAACAATCACATGATAATCCTCTGCTTGAAGACCCACTGAACTGACATGCCCCGGATCCCAAGGGGCGGTTCGCTTCTCAGTTACAATGACGGTAAGCAAACCGGCTTCGATCACCGCCGTTTTCCCCATATCCGCCCACTGGCCGGTCATATAAGGACCGATATGCGTATATTTGCCGTCGAACAGTGTCCGGACGATCCCCTGTATCCGAACGGGCTCACCGTGCAGGCGGTCGCTTCTTCCTCCGATACTGCCGTCGTAAAAGGCTCCAACCCCGAGGTTGTGCGCTTCTGCAGCAGCCTCTTCGTCAAGAATGACGATAAGCGTTTTTTTCGGGGGGGCGGTCAGAAGAGCCAGCGTATGGGTGGCATCTGCAGGCGCTCCGCCTCCGACATTATCCGAACCTTCCACCAGGATGACGGGGCCTTCCGCGATCTCCATCGCTTTGGCCACCGCTTCCTCCACCGGCAAATCCGCATAGGCGAACAGTTCCCTGCGTTCCCAAGCCATCTGCTTTAGCTCCTCGACATAGCGTTCCGCCAATTCCAGATCATTATCGGTCGTCACCACGAAGGATACACCCGCGTCCGGCACATCGCTGTAGGGGAATCCCCCTGCCACCGTAACATTCAATACCTGCGGTTCAAGCTCCATGGCAAATGCCCGGTCCATCCATTCCTTCATCGGACCTTCCTCATGAGTCAGCATCATCTGTGGAACAACCAACATGCCAGGCTTTGCCAGCGCAAGCGTAGGTACGATTTCACCGCGGATCGTCCGGATCAGAAGTCTGGCCGCTTCAACCGCCCTCTCATACGCATCGATATGCGGATACGTATCGAAGCCCACGAGAATATTGGCGATGCGTGCCATTTCTGGACTTATGTTCGCGTGCAGATCCAGCGTCGCCACAATCGGTTTAGATGGACCGAGCCGGTCTCGCACCCGCTGCAACAGCTCGCCTTCCACATCGGGAAGACCCTCAGCTGCCATAGCTCCATGCAGTATAACCAGCACACCGTCCGATGTCGTGTCCAACGAACCGGCGACCGCGCCGATCAGGCGATCTGCCGCTTTCGCTGCGATCATCCCGCTCGGTGTGGCTCCGGCATACAATCCGCAGGCCAGCTCTATATCCTCACCGCAAATAGCATCGATTGCGCCTCCCATCGAAGTGCGCGTGTCGCTGTATCGGCTCAGAAATGCTTCATTGCCGAGCGCCCATTCGGTGCTGAACGCCTCCAATCCCGTCCTGCCCGGGGCAAATGTATTCGTTTCATGGAACATACCGATTACTGCAATCTTCATCTGATTCATCCTTTCCCAGGAAGCAGTCCGCACCAGTCAATGAGAATTTCCGCATACCAGCGGATCAAGCGATCGTAAGAATCGAGTTCGAGGTATTCGTCTGCAGCATGGGCATTCGCCCCACTCGGACCTAATATTAATGCGGGCGTACTGCTGTATAGATTAAACATAAAGCCGTCACATGCGAACGGAGAACCCTGAGGCGGACCGACGGGAGCTTCAAGCACCGCTTCGCCGGTTCTGGCGGCAATCCGCATGAAGCTGTCTGTGCTGTCATCCCTGCGCATTTCACTGCCGCTTAAGTATCGAATCAGAGGCTTAATCTGCGGACGGCATTTGACAAGCGTCGGATAATGAACCGATTGGGCTTCATAATAATCCCATAATTCATCCAATATGTCCTCTCCGGTCACTCCGGGATAACCTTCGATCCAAAAATTAAGCTCGCCGCTCGCGGGAAGCTTCTCCTGCAGCTCGCGGCTTGCATCGCCGGAGTAAATGCTAAGCAGCGTTACCTCTGGCTCCCGGCCGCCCTCCCATAAGGGATGCGGTGTCATCCTGCCGAAACGGTATACGCGGAATGCTTTCAGCATGGCAGCGAACTCTACCGTTGCGTCCAGTGCGCTCACGAGCTCCTCCCCTGAGAAGCCGATCCCGCTTATTCCTTCGAAAGACGCTTTCCAGATGCCGCCGCCCAAATGTGCCGTATACAGCCGCATATTGGAGGGCTCGGGAATGATCGCCACATCGGCATTCAGGCCCCGCAGTCTGCCGGCGAGTGAACCGTTCGCTCCCCCGTGCTCTTCATCGACCACGCTTTCGATGTGTACCGCCCCCGCAATGGGAACGTTCAGTGAGATCAGGCACTTCACCGCCATCATGGCGGCTGCCATGCCGCCCTTCATGTCATATGCGCCACGGCCGTACAGATAGCCGTCATGCACTTCACCGCCAAAAGGCGGGTATGTCCACCGCTCATTACCCGGATACACCGTATCCGCATGCCCGGAAAATAGAAGCGATCTGCCGGTACCGCCAAAAAAGCTCCCCGCTACATTGGGACGGTTCCTATACACCCTGCTGTCCATATAAGCGTGATGATCCTTTAAGTCGGGCACATCCGTAAGCTGGTACATATCTACCTCAGCCCCTGCTTCTTGTAACCACTGGGCCAGAAACCGCTGATATTCCGCTTCATCCCCATCAGGCGGGTGGTTGACGCTTGGTATTTGTACTAGTTTGGCCGCCAGTCCGACAGCCTCCTCCCGATGATCTTCCACCCATCGGCGGATCGCTTGCGACAACCGATCGCGTTCCATCCCGCATACCCTCCTTAGCTATCCTGTTATTCCTGCTTTCTTTTTGCCGGAGCATATGCGATTACATCGATTTCTATTAGATACGCTCCAATATCGACAGGCGCCGTTGTTCTTGCGGGATAAGGCTGCCGGAACACCTCGGCATAGGTCCGGTTATACCCGGGAAAATCTTCCGTTTTGCTGACAAAAGCGTTCGTTTTTACGACATGATCCAGTGTAAGGCCCACCTGCTCCAAGATGATCTCGATATTCCGCAGACACTGCCGGGTCTGATCTTCGATCGTAGGACCGACAACTTCACACGTAACGGGGTCCACACCAACCTGCCCGGAAACATAAACGAAATCTCCAGCGCGGACGGCATGAGAAAATGGCAGCGGAAACTGCGGAGCCTGAGGGACGTTATAAGCTTTAGACAAAGTAATCAACCTCTCTGCAAAATAATTATTGGATGCGGCCGCGAGCGTCGACGGCAATCAGCCTCTCAACCTTCCGATGACGTACGCCATGCAGGGTATCGTGCATATTGGTTACGGTACAGCAATGGTTGGGAATAAATTCGAGCCGGTCTCCGATAGATAACCGTACACCCTCGGGAACTTTGACGATGCCATGCTCTTCGCTAAGGCGTTCGATGTACACCGACGGATCACTTCGGAGAAAGCCGTAACCCGGACGGTGCGGATTCGTATCGCTACTGAACGTTTTGGAACCTGCATCGATAATGACGGTCCCGGATCGAGGCGTACCGACAACGGTCGCCAAGATGCTCATCGCAAGCTCATCCATGGTGATGGAACCGATCTCCAGCTGGGAGATGTCGCCGAATACGTAGGCGCCCGGTCTTGTTTCCGTCGCCCCTGTCTGTTCCGCAATAAACTTGGAGGTCGGTGTCGATCCTACGCTGATTTCGGGAATGTGGATGCCCGATTTCATAAGCAGCTCTTGCGTTCGGACAAGTCCGCCGACCTCGTCAGCGGCCGTTTGCCAGAGCTCGCTCAGGCTCTTCTTGCCGTAAGCATGACCGCCGTGGGTCATCAGCCCGCGTACCTCCACACCAGGCAGCACGGCAAGCTGCCGGATCAAAGCCGCGGTCTCCTCACCTGGCTCGCCGCCGCAGCGATTCAAGCCGGTGTTCACATCGACATACAGGGGAATACGGCGACTCAGCGATTCGCCCACCTGGGATATGCCTGCGGCTACAGCAGCGTGATCCGCCGATACGGTAACCTTAATTCCGCGTTCGATCAAAGCGCGCAGCCTGCCAAGCTTGGCTTCACCAACAAGCGGGAAAGCGATCAGCAGATCTTCAATTCCAGCATCGGTAAGCACTTCAGCTTCGCCAAGCTTGGCGACTGTCAAGCCGCAAGCCCCGTATTCGATCTGCTTGCGTGCGATCCATACGCTTTTGTGTGTTTTGAAATGCGGCCTCAATTTCACTCCGGCATGCTTGGCCAGTTCCGCCATCAGCTTGATATTTCTTTCGAGTACATCCAGATCGATAAGCACTGCCGGCGTTTCCAGCTCCGCTATGTCCAACGGTCGGGTTATGATAACCGCCTCCTTCGCGTTTCAACATAAAAAGCCTGACGAATTACCAGCGTCAGGCAGCTAACTCAAGACATAGAGCTATGCATCCAGCACCTGTCCGTCTAGCACAAGTCTTTCACGGAGCTTGGCGTAGTCGATCTCCTGCACGGCGCAGCCGGCTTCCATAGCGAGCGCCGCCGCCGTTGCCGCAGATTGCCCGAGTATCATGAATACGGGCTCCATGCGAATCGAACCATAGGCAATGTGCGAAGAGGACAGACAGACCGGCACGATCAGATTCGTGCATTCCTCGCCTTTGGGTACAATAGATCGATAGGAAATCGGATATGGACCGATAGGGCTTATTTCCACATTGCCTTCATTGACACACCGTCCGTCCAATACAAGCCTTCGGCAGTTATGAGAATCCATCGTGTAAGTAGCCAGACCGACAGAGTCCTCCGCTACGGTATACTTACGGCAGTGATGTTCGGTCATTACGACTTCGGCAATCATCCGGCGTCCTTCTCTGATATAAAGCTGATGCGGCCAACCGCCCGTCTCTTGGAACTCGTCGGCAGGCAGTCCCCACTGGCGCGCTTCCGCACGGACATAGGCGGGAAGCGATTCATCGTTGGCGAGAAAATACAGCATCCCCAGATTGTAATTCACATGGTCCTGAAATATAGCCTCACGAGCGGCATAACTCCCCTCCGGCCAATTGTAGTTGGCTCCGATATGATCGGTGCTGACCGCTCCTCGGTTATTGAGGTCGGATTTGCCCCTTGGCATAATTTTATTCAGCTGCATAGTATCCCATACACCGGATTGAATGTAGCGCGCTAGCAGTGCGAACCGGTCGGGGTTGTAATTCGGCGGCTCGGGGAAAGCGATCCGGTTGTCGGGAACATTCGTTAAGCATATACGGAAATTGTAAGCCTGAACGCTGCGGTCTCCCTGTCCCTGATAGCCCGGCGCTTCATCGCTGATGCCCGGAAGGAGTCCGCTGTCCGGTTTACCTTCGATCCGGTACGGATCGGTCCAGGCATAGAAATTATGCTTCGGATGCCCGAAGTGGATGCCGTTTAATGTTTCTTTGTAGACCGAGTTCGCTTCCCGGCCCACATGATAGGACACCCCTGCCCGAGCCAGCAAATCTCCCTCGTAGGTTGCGTCAATAAATACGGAGGCTGTGAAGGTATTGCCGTTTTCCATCCGAATAAGGACGATCCTGCCGTTCGCCATGTCGACCGAGTCCAGATGCTGCCGGTAATACACAGGCGTCTGCGCACGTTCCAACCAGTCGTGAAAAGTCGCTTCCGCGATATGCGGCTCAAACGCCCATGCGGCTCCATCCGGCTCATCGCTGCCGTAATGCTTGCCGATGGTCCGATAAAACTCGCGAGAGATTCCGCCGATTGCCTCCTTGTTTCCGACATCGGTGCGGCCGAGCCCGCTTGCCGTCATCCCTCCCAGATGGGTGCCGAACTCGGCAATGACGCAGCGCAGCCCCATCCGGCTTGCTTGAACGGCTGCGGCTATCCCGGCAGGAGTGGCTCCATAAATACATAAATCCGTTTCGATATTGTCCGGGGCTTCTGACGCTACCTGCGGTGCATAATACATTAATTTACTGAAATCAGCCATTTTGTCATATCTCCTTATTCCCTGGACTCTATCTCTATGAAAGGCAACTTGCTTCATTCCTTGACTTGTGCCATACCTTCAATCACCGCTCCATCCTCCGTCTCAATCCGATAAGCGCAAGGATGCTTAGCGGTAACCTCGAACGTTGACGTCTGCAGATCATATTCGACACATGCGGTGCGGTCGACGTTATCCAATCGAATCTTGAACCGCTTCGTATATAAATATCCGCCAACCAGAAACGATCCGTGATCGGGTATATGGATCGGAACAGTATGTGTGCATTCATGAGCAGCCTTGTCATGATCAAACTGCCTTAAGCTTACTTCCGGCAGGCGGTCCCTATGACCTTCACCGCCGACACACGGCCACTCCACATAGGTTAGCAAATCGTCTTTACCCGCCTGTTCCGCAGCCTTCAAGTACATTCGACTATGGCTGACAGGAACGCGCGCATCAAAGGTGCCGTGAGCGATCAACAGAGGCGTTAGCTGATTAGACGCCAGAAACGCGCCGCTTCTGGCTTCATACGGCTCCAACGACTCCCATGGTGGAACCCCGATCCAGACATCCATATCGTCACGGAATTCACCGATGCGATCGCAGGCATACCATTGCGCGTAATCCGCAATTCCATAAAGCGCGGTCGCCGCCGCAAACAGATCAGGAAATTTATTGACGGCAGCAAGCACATTGCCGCCTCCCCCGCTGCCTCCTTCCAGATACGCGACTTCGGGATCGAGCAGATGCTCCGCATACTGCTCTCTTACGAATTGCACCGCATCGTAGATATCGATCAGCTCCAAGCCGTTGCAATCGGCAGCGCCTTCCGAGTAAGCTCTGCCCCGCATATCAACCTGGATGATCAGATATCGTTGATCCGGCACCGGTATATACCGTTCCTGTGGCTTGGGCATACTCATATGCCAGCCGTGCAGCTGCACAAGCAGCCGGGATGGCTGCGCAGGCTTGATGACATTGACAGCAAGCCGCACACCCGGAGAAACGGAGGATTCATAGTATCGAAAATCCTGATACGGCGTGAGAAATTCCAGCTGCAGCTTAGCTGACTCCATACGAATCCGGTCTTCATACTGCTCGAACATGGGGCCTCTCCTCCATTCTACCGTCATACGAACCTAAGCTCATTCGGGTGTTGCAGCTTCAAACCATCTGCCGACGAATCCGATGATATCCCAATTGCCGTCCGCCCTTCCTCTTAAGGTGATGGTATCCCCTGGATTCGCGGATTGAAGTTCTCCCTTGAGGCCAGAGGGCGTTCTGACCGACGAGCCGGACTGAGGCGTCAGCTTAACCGCATAGGGAGACTCAACCGCAACTGTAATCTGCTGCCCCTTCCTTGACAGCGGCAGCGAGTACGCCGAAGCGCCTGATGCACCTGTATTGGTAACAAGATGTCCGTTGGCGCCAGGATCAATCGCTGCTGCGGATGTCAGCGCCAGCTCCGGCTGCGGGTACAGGTCTGCGAACACCCGGTCTGCGGCCGGATCTACATACAGCAGACGCTGTGCTCCCCCTCTAGCCGTACAGTTAATAAATCGGATGTCTCGAATGGCTTCCGAACTGTTTTTCTTCACCGAGAATCCACGCACAATCAAAGGTGTCGGCCGCTCTTCAATTGAAGCGCATTCCACGAATTCAACGTTCCCGATAGCGGTCCTTGGGAACTGCGGCACGGTCGTTACAATGAAAGATGAGCCGTAACCATAGGGATCTTCAGGCGCAGTCACTTGCTCGGTGATCGCTGGAGCACTGTTGCAGCGGAAGAAATAACGCGCTTTGCCTTTGTTCCCTGCAATGGTAATCCGCTTGTTCGAATAAGCCGTATTGGGATTGTAGGAGTTAATGAAATAAATTTCGCTGTAAAACTCATTTTTCTCGATCCAGATATCCTCTACGATATCCGAGCCCGTTGAGGAGCTGTTCGGCTCCAAATCAATCGTGGCCACATACGGAAAGGGGTCCTTGATCACGTTGCCTGTGATCCATACTTTGCGCCCCGATACAACGGCAACCGCGCATCTCCTTGGATTGCTGAGCACGTTGTCCAGAATATGCACATTCTCACTGGCTGCAATATAAACAGAGTCAACACTGGAGCCTATATAGACACAGTCTCCATAGGGAGCATGCAAAACATTGTTATGAACGAATACATTGACGGAATTGGCGATCCTGACCAGATGAGATTGCTCGTCGGCGGTGCCGGTCGTATAACCGCCATCCAGGTGCAGTCCCGTTACATGAAGTCCCCCGCCCTGATAATTATGAATTAGCAGCATGCGTTTCTGCTCGGACCCGTCGGATCCGCTCATACGGATTTCCGGCATGCCGATTCCGATCATGGATGCCGTGAGCGACACGCTGCCGCTCAGCTTATAGAAGGACGACGTCCTAGGAACAATGATCGGCTTACCCGTAGCGGCAGCATCCCGGAAGAAGGTCGTGTCATCCGTAACTCCGTCCCCGACAGCGCCGTAGTCAAGGACATTGACCCAGCCCGGGTCGTTCGCGTTCAACAGAGTTAACCCTTCCTGGCCGTACACATTTTCATTTACAGTGCTTCCTGCCGCCGCCGCTGCTGGCATTCCTATCAGGTTCATTAGAACCCCTCCGGCCGCTGCCGTTAATCCAGCCGCTCCAAGAACGGCAAGCAAATTTCTGCGAGTCATCGTACGGGCTTGGCTGCCCTCTTCTTCCTGAACAGCTTTGTCCAGCTGGTGCTGCGTGTCGATTTCTTGAAGTTTGACATCATGGAGCTCTGAATCCCTCATCATAATCCCTCCTACATCGTAGTTATTCGGATCTATGCGGTTCGAGTCATAGGTGTACAAAACTTCCCATTTCCGGCTTACATCTTCTTCCTCTTCTTCTTATCGCTAACCCGACTTTGCCTGCGAATCTAACAGCAGACAGGCCGTTAACGCTGCCGACCAGTGAAAATCACGGATCGTGTCGATCTTGCGGCGTAGATCGTATTGCTGCAGAGGTGGTCCCTTCCGGCAGCAGGCTGGCGGCGGTACCGTGTCATTCGCATCGAAATATTCAAATACGACGCCATGCCGCTCATACCAGAATTGCACGGCAGCAATTGTTCTCTCGGCGAGCTTGTTCGCTTCCTCCTCCTTCCCCTGCTTGCGCAGACCTGTGATCACCAAATAATTCGTGCTGATCCAAACAGGCCCGCGCCACATATCCGTGGAATAGGCAGACTCGGAGACGGCGGTGCTGGGAACAGGCAGCTGCGTACCGAAGTGCTGCGGATCGTGCAGCATCGCGAGCAGGCGCTCCGTCCGTGCTTCCTCTATATCCTCAAGCAGCAACGGCATAAAGCCGCTTACCGCCTTCACCTTCGACAACTTGCCGTTCATGGCAAGATCATAGTAGAATCCGTCTTCCTCGTCCCACAATTGACTATGTATATTAGCCGACATTTCCACTGAACGCCGGGACCATAGCAATGAACGCTCGCGGTCTCCCAACTCTTCGGCGATGAGTGACATATATCTCATATCGGCGGCTGCATACGAGGAGAAGTCCACAGCATCCAACTGAGCAGCCTCATCGAATCTCGGGGAATTATCCATGCCGGATTCGCCGGACCGGCAGAGCGGATTGCCTTCGATCATCCATTCCAGCAGACCGCTCTGGTTTGCGTCCCGGTGTTTGAGAATCCATTCCATATAACGTTCCAGACGAGGCAGCGCAACGCCCAGATTGGCCCTGCTCTTCATCACGCGGAAATTCTCCCAAACGCCCCATGCCAGTATAGGAGGTTGGGTAATGGAAGAAACCGTGCCGTCGGCTCGGCTCATATGCGGAATCATCCCGTCGTCGCGTTGGGTTTCGAGCACACTCTGGAGAAACATCCAAGAGGTTTCGGCATGAAGGCGGTTCATGGCGAAGGAGTGAAAGACAGAATCCCACAGCCACATGGCTCTGTGCGGTACCCGGTCAGGTGTCGACCAGATCTGGCCGATCGACGCCTCGGCTGAGAGTGTATTCACTTTCATGACACTCACGCATTTTTTTAGCAGCCTGGCTCTTGCAGGATCTTTAAGCTCGGGCAGCTTAGTGTAGATCGTCAGTCGTTCCTCCGCCACTTGCTGCCGATCCAGCTGGATAGCCTCGGCTGTGCGATCAATCGCTTCGGCCGAATGAGTCCCGAAGGCCAATGCCCAGGATCGTCCATCCGCTGCCACCAGCAGCGCAATGACGTCTCCAGTTCCGACATCCTCGGTGATCGTTAGCTTTCCTCCATCGGAGCGAATCTCATTCCGCTGTATCAGCTCGGACGTGTTCGCCACTCCGTCATCCACGAACTCAAGTGCCGCTTCTCCCTCTTCGGGCAGATGACCGATCAGCGTATGCCAGGCTGCATACGTCATCATAATCTCTCCCTTGGCGGTATCGGATAACAGCACGTCGCCCGTAGCGATCCTCACTTTGCCGAAATCCGAGGTCCGAAGCTTGAGCAGTCGGCGGGCAGATGTATGAATAAGCAGATCATAGCCTGTCGACCCTGCAGCAGCGACGAACTGCGACCGAGTGTCGGTAGCTCCGTCAAGCCCTGAGAAAGCAAACAGAGCGCCTTCTCCCCAAATATCAGGCATATTCGTCCAGCGAGATGCTAGCGATTTAGCCACCATCGCAGTTTCACCCTTTCTATCCCCATATCCGTGCCTCGGCTGACCAAGCCGCTGAAGCACGAAGTACAATAATCATCCTTTTAACCCTGATGACGCTACACCTTGCACGAACTGCTTCTGGGCAAAGAGAAATACGATCAGAACGGGAAGAAGTGTAATCACAGAACCAGCCATAATAATCGTTGTCTTGTTGTCTACTTCGTTGCGCAGAAAAAGAAGTCCGAGCGGCAGCGTGTACAGCTTTTTATCTTGTAAATAAATAAGCGGCTCCAGCGTGCTGTTCCATGAACTAATGAAAGTAAATACAGCCAGGGCTGATAAAGCAGGCTTCGTTAGCGGCAGGTATATTTTATAAAAGATGGTCCAAGGATTCGCCCCGTCCACCCATGCCGCATCATACAGCTCCCTCGGAAGCGTCTTGTAGAACTGATGCAGCAGAAAGATGCCGAACGCTCCTCCCAGAAAGCTGCGCAGGTAAAGCGGATAATACGTGTTCAACATATCGAGTTCTTTCCATATAAAATAAGTCGGGATCATCGTGACTTGCGACGGAAGCATCATCGTTCCCAGCATTGCCAGAAAAATAAGGTTGCGGCCTTTAAATTCGAAAAACGCAAGCCCATAGGCCACTAATGCGCATGATACGACCATGCCAACCATATCAAGCACGGTGACAAACACACTGTTCATCGAGTACCGCACAAAATTAACTTCGACCCAAACCTTATAGTAATTGCTCCATTCGATCGGTTCGGGCAATAATTTCGGCGGCAGCGTCAACTCATCACCCGGCTTCATCAGTGACGTAGAGAGCATCTGCAGGAACGGCACCAGCATGAACAGCATGCCGCCAATCAAGATGATATAGGCAGCCCACTTCAGACCAACGGACGGTTTACTCATAGTGGACCCACCTCTTCTCCAATTTTTTCTGAAACAGGGTGACCAGCAGAATGATCGCGAATAATCCCCAAGCCCAAGCCGATGCAGCCCCCATCTTCGCGTTCAGGAACGCGTCACGGTAAATCAGAATGTTCGGCACCATATTCCTGTCATGAATGGAGTTGATGTCGCCTTTCTCACCAAGCATAACCAGAAACACGTCAAATGCGTGAAACGCTGAAATCGTCGAAAGGATCATGACCATATACACCATCGGAGATACGATAGGTATCGTGATTTTCGTGAAATATTTCCAGCCGTTGGCACCGTCGATCCGTGCTGCCTCCATGATGTCTTTGGAGATGTTTTGCATCCCAGCGAGAAGCAGCACCATCGAATACCCGGCACCCTTCCAAATGTTGACGATGGCGATCGACCCGATAACGAGCCACCACTTCTCGCTGCGCACCCAATTCACCCTGTCTAGCCCCAGCGTATCCAGCATCCAATTCAGAATTCCGAATTCGTTATTGTAAATCCAGAGCCACACCAGCCCTCCGGCGACCCATGGGGTAATGACCGGTAAAAAGTAGACGAGGCGAAAAAACGTTTTTCCGCGAATTTGCAAATTCAGCATGTAAGCCAGCAGCAAGGAGACCAACGTCTGGCCTGGCACGAACAGCAGAGCGAAATAGAACACGTTGCGCAGCGCCAGCCAGAACACATCATTTTGCACCATTAACGACCAATTCCTCAGTCCGATCCAATGCGGCGCGTTGAACAGATCCCATTTCGTGAACGTAAGATAAAACGAGAAGAAGAACGGGAACAGGAAGAAAACGGCCAACTGTAAGAGAAAAGGAAGGGTAAAGCAGAAGCCCCACCAGCCTTGTTTGCGCATCGAAACACCTCATTCGACCGGACCTGGGGCCCGTACTTATTTATTCTCGTCCAGAACGGACTGCACTTTTTGCTGGATTTCCTTCGCGCCATCCGTAGGTGCTTTCTTCCCGTCAAGGATATCGTTCAATATCGGTGTCGCCGCAGCGCGCCATTGATTCCAGGACGGATTCTCATCCAGCGTGCCTCCCGCCTCTTCAACGCCTTTGGTAAAAGCTTTCTTATTGGCCGGCTTACTGGTCGACTTCTCAAGAGTTTCAAGTACCGTTTTCTTCACAGGCAGGCTGGCGCCGCTTTCGGACAGAAATGTCTGTGCTTCGTCGCTTAAATAGTAATGGAGGAACGTCCATGCCGCTTCTTTGGCTTCCGGCTTCGCCTTCGAGTAGATCAGCCATTGATTGACGACCGTGGGGACGAACCTTTTGCCGTTAAAGCCAATAGGCACCTTGACGACATCCCAGTCCAGATCGGGTTTATTTTTGTTCAAGCTGACTTGACCGGAATATTGCAGGAACGTCATCGCCGTTTTCTCACTTTGAAAATAGTTCTGGTTCGTCTGCATCTCACGGGTCGGGCTGATTTTATCCTTATGTATCGTATCGGCCCAACGCGTCAAGCCTTCAATCGTTTTGGGATCTGTGAAAGTTGCCTTCGTCAAGCCCGCATCAAGCGCCGAGCCCCCGGACGATTTGATCCAAGGAATCCACCCTTGTGCGATGGAGCTGGCCGTCTGGAAACCGAAGACATCCGTCTTCCCGTCTCCGTCCGTATCCTTCGTCAATTTCTTAGCCGCATCGATCATATCCTGGAATGTCCAGTCGTCAGTAGGGAACGGAATATTGTTCTGCTGGAAGATTTTCTTGTTATACACAAGCGCATTCGGGTTGACGCCGTGCGGAATGCCGTATATTTTACCGTCTGGCGTCTTGGCGGACAGCAGGGAATCGATATAATCCGCTGTTTTCAAGTCCCGCTTGATGTAGGGCTCAAGATTCTCGGCAACGCCTCGTGTTCCGTAACCGAGGATGACGGCATTCTCCTGAAACCAGATGTCAGGGGCATTATTGCCTGCGATATTCGTTACGATTTTGGTTGTAAAATCAGCCCAAGGAGCTTCTTCGATCTGCAGCTTGATGTTGGGATATTTCGCTTGGAAGCCGTCGATAATCTTTTTGCTAGTGATATCATAGCTTCCGGGTAAGCCGATCTTTAAAGTGACTTCTTTCGGGGCGGCTGAAGGTGCGCTGGACGTTACGCCGGATGGACTTGCAGCCGGGGTATTCGTAGTCGTTTCTGAGGAGCAGGCTGCTGTGGCAAACACAATCAAAACGGATGTGGAGATAAGGTTGAACTTTTTCATAGTAGAACCTCCCTTTTGAATGGACAAAAGAAATTGGTTATGAGCAATCTTATTACACGTGTTCGTAAAAAGGCACACTTAGATGCTTCTCGTTGACTTGCGCACATTCAGCTCGCATTTGATCTCAATATCCTCCATGCGATCTTGGCTCTGCCTCTCTTTGTCGGCAATGATTCCCAAGGCAAGCGCAGCCAGCTTCCCAATCGGGGGTCCGACCGTCGTGACGGGAATCTCCAGCCTTTCCATTTCCGGAATCTCGTCATAAACGATTAGCGAGTAGTCGTCGGGAACACGAATCTCTCTGTCTCTGAACAGCTTGATCAGCCCGAAGGCGAAGGATTGGCTGTCGACAATGAAAGCCGTCGGCTTATCGGAACTGTCCAGCAGCTCCGCAACCCGCTGCTCTGGAAAGGGTTCCCCTTCCTTGACGGCAATCACGTAATGCTCATGGTACTCCAGCCGCTGTTCCAGAACACCTCTAGTGAAGCCCAGCTGCTTGTCGGAGGAATCCCCGACGAAGGTGATTCTGCGGTGACCGTTAGCCGCCAAATAGCGTACAGCTTCATAAATCGCCCCGCTGCGGTCCACGCTGATCCGGTGCGCGCCCTTCAAGGCGCCGCCGCCCATCAGCAGCATTCGTCCGTGGAAGTGCTCCTTCTGCTTGATGAAATCCATTTCCGGCTGCCAGCCCGGAGGGCTCCAGAAGATAATCCGATCGACAAAATGCTCGTTGAATGCACGCAGTCCGCGAGGCGCATCGGCGAGTGAGATCATCACGTCCAGCCCCCGCTTGGCGGCTTCCTGCTGAATCTGCAGGCTGAGGTGATGAAAGAACAACGCTTCCGACTTCGGCCACAGCAAACCAATGGTCTGCGTCTGCTTGTCGGCCAGCCTTCGGGCGGCCTGATTCGGGATATAATTCATCTGTTCGGCGATACTGACGATTCTTTGGCGGACTTCCTTGCTGACTCCCGGAGAGCCGTTAAGCGCTTTCGATACCGTAGGGTGACTCACTCCTGCTGCACGTGCAATATCCTTAATGGTTACTTTCATCGATTTGATTTGCTTCCTTTCAACCTACACATGTCTATTATGCTTCTAAGTATATTACACGTGTTCGTAAATAGGAATACAAAATTTTCAAAAAATTAAAATTTCACCAAACCCTCAATCCCGACCTGACGCCCGGTTCGCATCGAGACGTTGCCGGCGATTCCGGTCAATATCGATATGGCCCCGTCGATATGCGAGGCAGCCCGCTTCAAGCGGTCTGGCTCCGGCTCTCCGAACAAATCGTTTAACAGAATCGGATCTCCTCCGCCATGGCCTCCGCTTCTTTCCTCAATCTCGACCTCATACGCCTTTTTGAACATTGGCTGCACGGTCAGCTGCTTGTAGGAAAGAGCGCCTTCATCCTCCTTGGCCCCCGCCGAGTTGATGTACGAACGTTCCACGACCTTCAGCTCCATTCTTCCTTTGCTGCCATTGAATACGACATTGAACCCTTCCCATGGCTGGTAAGCGTTCAGCGAATAAGTGAGCACCGCCCGGTTCTCGTAACGCACCATGACGCCCAGCGTATCTTCGATGCTGATCCCGTCGCCGAATACGCTTTGGTCCCGCTGGTAGCCGTCTGCGATCTCCGCATCCAGATACAGCGCTTTTAAATGCTCGTTGTCAGTCAGATGAAGCGCGAACGGGTCATTTCTAGCCGCCTCGCTGCCGAGTGCACGTTGGTAAAATTGCGTGACACCCCTGCTTTCCGCATTCTCGCGTCCATAATACATCAGACCGCCCATGGCAAATACCGATTGCGGTCGGGTACCCAGCCAGAAATTAACCAGATCGAAATGATGCGTCGACTTGTGGACGAGCAAGCCTCCACTGTTGCGCTTATCCCTGTGCCAGCGGCGGAAGTAGTCCGCTCCATGCTCGGTGCTGAGCAGCCATTCGAAATGCACGGAATTCACATCGCCGATAACGCCATCCATAATCAGCTCGCGTACTCTGCTATTATGCGGTGCATAACGGTAATTGAAAGTAACTCTGAGGCTGCGTCCGGTCCGCTTCACCGCATCGAGAATTTCTTGACACTTGTCCTCGTCAACCGTCATCGGCTTCTCGGTAATGACGTTGCAGCCAAGCTCCATGGCACGGATAATGTATTTATGGTGCGTTCTGTCGATGGTCGTTACGATGACGGTGTCGGGCTTCTCTTTCTCAATCATGGCATCGAACTCATCTGCGCCGTAGACCGCGATCTCCGGGTGGGCGTACTTTTCCCTAAGCAGCCGGTTCGCATAAGATAACCTTACAGGGTTGATGTCGCAGAAGGCAACGAGCTCGGTACGGTCCCGATACCCACCAGCAAGTGCTCCATAAAAAAATTCGGCGCGTCCGCCTGTACCAACCAGTGCATATTTTTTTTTCATCCCAGCATCCCTTCCCCTTTTCGCTTGATATGACGCTTTCATTGTAACGCAATAATTCATCCTTTTCTACTGAAAATTTGCGAATATATCCGACTTTCTTTGCATTTCTTGCGCATTTATATGGAGATCGTGCTATAGTGAGAAAAAAGGAGGGGACAACCGAATGCAGAAGGAAATGTTCATCCACCATCACAAACGGAACGGCTTCTACACGATGCAAAAGAACCACTTTCACGATCAATATGAGATTTATTATTTAATCAATGGGGAACGGACTTATTTCATCAAAGATCTGACCTATCGTATTCGCGAGGGCGATCTTGTTTTCATTGACAAATACGAGCTGCACAAAACAGGCGACACGCGTTTGCCGAATCACGAGCGTATTCTAATCAATTTCGCCGACGGCTTTCTGCGCCATTTCAACCAGCCGCTGCTGTTCGAGCCGTTCCGGATGAAAATCAGGCTGCTTTCGGTCCCCCCTCAGGAACGGGAATGGGTCCATTCGCTGTTGTTTGAGATGCTGAAGGAATCCAGCGATGCTCTGCCAGGTTCCGAAACAGCGCTTCAGGCACAATTGGCCAGACTGCTCATTTGGTGCGCACGCCGGATGAACCGCGGAAGCGGAGCGGATTTCGAACATGAGAGCCCTACACATGCCAAAATTGCCGACATCGTCGCCAACATCAACGGCAGCTTCGATGAGCCTTTATCCTTGGAATCCGTCGCCAAGGAGCATTACATCAGCCCCTATCATCTAAGCCGCATGTTCAAGCGCGTGACCGGATTTTCCTTCGTCGAGTATGTCAACAGCATCCGGATCAATGAGGCACAGCGGCTGCTCCGGGAGACCGATTGGAAGGTTACGTTGATCGCCCAACGCGTCGGTTACGAGAACATCGGCCACTTCGGACGCGTCTTCAAAGAAATAGCCAAAACAAACCCGCTTGAATATAGGAAAACGGCCAAGCGAGCTGGTCATTCGTTAGATTGAACAAGATTCACCAGTAGTGACTCTTCACTTTTCATGGTTTTCCGCGCGCTGCCCATTTTGCTTCAAAGGACTCTAATGTATCCTTTGCCAGCTTTCGCTTTTAAATGAGAAGGAAGATGATTAAAGCAATATATCATCTTTTCTCGATTCAGACCGGGAACTCTTCCAAGTAGGTCCCATTCTTCCAGGGTTAGATTTTCGCCACAGTTTGTAAAAATACATTTGTGTTGGATTTTTGCATATGGTTGCAATATAACGCTTTTTACTGAAGAGGGATCTGGAGGAGGTCCGTCTTGTAGTAAGTGCTTGAGAGCTGGATTACTACCCCAATCTTTTTCGTTTTGTTTGTGAGGTGCAAGATCCTTCCACCCCATCTCATAACTATCAGTAAACGGTAAACCTATAAGCCCATAAAGGTGAAGTGGCGCGCTGCGGGAAGGGAGTCGGAGGGGCCATATTACTGTGGATCCGGCGGACAACATAACCCCGGGGAGGGCAGGGCAATACCCCACTTCGTTCATGGGAATTTGAGGAGGTAAGAGTAAGTGAATGCCGAACATACGGCTAACGCCACCAATGAAAACGCTCGACGACTCCAAAATACCCTCTATCTTGCGGCTAAGGCCAACCCTAAGCGCAAGTTTCATGCTCTGTACGATACAATATTCCGGAAAGACGTCCGAAAAAAAACTTCGTGCGGGGGACGGTCTCCCTAGTTCCAGACACAACTGTCTCTGCATGCCGCTCCCTTTACACCGGAGGGTTCTTCTGCGCTGCGGCTCCAAGTTCTTCGCGCGTTCCATGGCCATCGCCGGGGCAGTCGTGGCTCGGCTCCCTCTTGTCCCTTTCGGGTTCAGTTTCACGATGCGGTAGGATTCACTTCATTACGGCCTCCAGATTTGCTTCATCACATCATTTCGTGACTTTTCACAGGGCTTCAGCCGTTGGATTTCGCCAACGTCTGCCTGCTAGCTACGGGGCTGCTTGGTCCTTACCCCGACTGAACTTGCATCAGTTAGTTGTACCTAGCTTGGCTAGGCGCGCACCGCCCATTACTTCAATGAAACAAGGGACAGCTGCCTGCCGCGGCGATCTGTCCCTTGTTTTTCTGATTTCTGCAGTTTTCTCAAACTAACCCCAATATTTATAAGCTAAAAATGATGATGCTAAATAAAATATCTCGCTCCATGATGAATGTGGTTGTGGGAGATCATCAATACTTAAAAGCTTGATTAGCTGTATTTTCTTCTCCATTTAACTTTAACCTCCGTCATACGTCACATGAGTTTATCGGTCGGGTCCTGCTATTGTAATCAAACCGTGGATTTATCCCATCATTCCAAGAACCATAATCATTTGGAGTGATGTTTAATTCAACTTTAAACAATCTGGTCGGGGTATTATCGTTTAAATCAAGCCCGTGATACGGTTTTAAATTGCTAATTTCCAGGCTCTTAATACCCATTTGTTTTTCCTTCAAATTATCTAATGAATCGTACTTTTTTTGATTACTTTCTGTTAAGTCATACACTGTCTCAAAATTTTTGTTGATAACGGCTTCTAAATATTTAGTAATAGTTTCTTTAACTTCCTCTTGCTCATCTGCAGTAATGTTATTCTTATTAAGACAGGCTGACAAAAATAAGAATATGAGCAAAATTAATGAGCAAATTTTCAAGAATATTTGACATTTTTCACCTCATATCATTTGGAAAGCTCTAAAATTTACCCTTTTCGCTATCTACCTGAATATCCATTTTTAATGTAGAAATTGTACAATTCTGCCCGTTAAGGATACTTTCGCAGCCTACTGATGAACTTAAATCGAATGATTTCTGGTTGCCGGGCGTGGCGCGGCACGCCTTCTATGCTGCGAATAACCCCGCAGTACCCGATTTCTTTCATAAATATCCTATCTGTGAGCGCTGCCTTTCGGTACAATGGACATGATAACTACTACTCAAACAGTTAGAACCAGGAGGAACATTCAAGATGAACGATCAATTCGAGCAGCTTTTTGATTCGGCTCAGGCACAACAGCTATTGGACCAGATGTACGGCAGCGAAGAACGAGAGCGACAGATCGACAGGTACCGAAGGTGTATGGAAGGATACAGTGCACAATATGGAAATACAGAGTCGTTGAAATACTTCAGTGCTCCGGGTCGCACAGAGATAGGCGGCAATCATACGGACCATAACAATGGAAAGGTGCTTGCGGCTAGTATTCAGTTAGATACGATTGCGGCCGCAGCAGCCGTGGACACCGGAGTTATTTCCGTAATTTCCGAAGGGTATCCAGGCATGTCAGTCATCAATCTAGATGATCTAGAACTTCAGTCAGGCGAGGGCGGGACGGCTGCTTTGATCCGCGGTATTGCACACGGTTTCCAGCAGCACGGGTACCGAATCGGCGGATTCAATGCTAACGTCAGCAGTAACGTGCTTCCGGCGTCAGGACTCAGCTCCTCTGCATCTTTCGAAGTTCTGATCTGCCAGATTCTAAGTACTTTTTATAACAACGGAGAGATGGATGCGGTCATGATGTCGCGCATTGGCAAGTATGCCGAAAATCTTTATTGGAACAAGCCATCAGGAATGCTAGACCAGATGGCCTGCTCGCACGGCGGTATGATCACTATCGACTTTAAGGAGCCGGCAGAGCCTCAGATCGAGCGTATTCCAGGTACCTTTGAAGCAGCAGGTTACAGCCTTGTCATCGTCAGCACCGGAGGTAACCATGCTGACCTGACGAAGGATTATGCATCAATTCCGAACGAGATGCGGACGGTGGCACAAGCCTTCGGTGTAGAGGTATGTCGCGATTTGACGGCAGAGATGATCTACGGCCGGCTCGCGGAACTCCGCGAAACTACCGGAGATCGAGCGGTGCTGCGGGCCCTCCATTACCTGGATGAAAATGACCGCGTCGGGCGGCAGGTAGAGGCAATTAAGGCGGGCGAGTGGCAGAACGTGCTGAAGTATATTACCGCTTCAGGTAATTCCTCGTGGAAATGGCTGCAGAACATCTACCAAGAATCGGTGTCACGTGAACAGGGGATTGCGCTTACACTCGCCATTACCGAACGTTTCATCGACCGGTTAGGCGACGGTGCCTGCAGAGTACACGGCGGCGGTTTCGCCGGCGTCATTCTCGCCGTTCTGCCACATACGGCGGTAGCGGAATACCGGGAACTAATCGGGCGTACGACTGGCACGGAACTGTTCAAGATCCGCGTACGCGAAATCGGAGCGGTTTGCTTGAATACGCTCTTGTAGGTTCGATGGTTTAATCGTCAATTGTATGCTTCCCTTATACTGAAGGTTATTTATAATTCGCCTGTCTATCGTAAGGGGAGCATATCAGCGGCAAACTGCTCCTCCTGATCGCTCAACTATCGTTTCCGTTAGCTTAATCAGCGACCTCAAGGACATACTATTTAACCAAATTACCATTCAAGAAGAAATATAATCTCTCGCAGGTTGGACAGCACCACACTTTGTATTTCGGCTCAGGGATTTCTTCAACATAGGTAAGTTCATTGATCAAATCCCATTCCATATCAGTATATATTTTCATCTCAATATTATTTGGTACTCTATGATTTGACATGATCTCTCCACATTTACATTTGTTCAATGTCAAAATTAACAGTAGGATTTAACAGAAAGAAGCACTATCGATTTATCGACTCAGTTCTAGGATAGAAACGGGAACCCGACATAAGCCAAGGGGCGACGCTGGCCGCCTCTTTTCCATCTTGTAAGTTCCACTTTCAGTCTATCCCTTCGCTGCAAGATGCTCTCTTATTCCGTTTAATATGTACGTCATTCTCCCTTTAGGCATCAATCATAAAATCGGAACAGCTGCTCATTCGTAAATTTCCACTCCGGTGTTTGCAATTTATCACCAAAGGAGATATTGTACCAGGGATTTCCCTTACCATTAGCAGGGTTCTCCAGAATGTGGATCTCTTGTGCAGGCGTATATCCCTGAGCCAGGAGAAAGAGCTTCTCGCCGTTTTTTGGATTTTGGGCCATATCCATTACTACAATCGCATGTCCTGGTGATCCCCCTTCGAGGAAAACATCTCCGGGTCGCATATCCGATAGAGTTATATGCTGCATCTCCTTTGCCAAGGATAGAGTACCTGCATACGCAAACACCATGTTCAGATAGCTGCGGAAGCCCTCATAGCTATTGGAGCTGGCTCCATTTTTCACCCAGGAAACCTTATTCCCTGAAACCTCAATCCGATTTCCTTTCGTCCACATAGCATAATCAGCTTTGAAGCCATTGGTAAAGTCAAAATGTATCTTGTCATACCATCCATTACCGTATAAATATTCCGCCCTCAGTCTCATCACCGAATCGGCACATTGCTGGAGATCCCGCTCCCCCACATCCACATCCAATACCGCTTCGTAAACCTCTTTCGCCTTTAACTCACCGTTAAATAAATGAACCTTTGAGCCATGAGGCCTAAGCGGAATCTGACGTAAATATTCTTCATATGATCCGGTATCAACAGGCATCCGTTCGAAACCTTTGGGCACAGCAATGCGTTCTGCCACATTTGTCCCATTTGGTTGAATCAGATCGGCCTTCAACGGCTTAACCGCAGACACAGGAGAATTGCCGCCCTCCAGTCCTTGACCCAGATTTCCTTGACAGGAAACAAGCATGAATGCAAAGGATATGAATATAAGCATACCTCTTTTGTTCAACAATAGCAGCACTCCGTTCATTTGGAAGTCATTAATTAGACGATGCAGGCCTTATAATAGTTTATATCACCAAGCAATATCATACCACTTAACCCCATAGCCGCCGCAATGAACAACACTTAAATGAAGAAACCTAAGGTGCTTGTATATAATCAATCAATGGCAAGTCGAGCGTTCAGCAATATATTTAAACACTATTTGGAGAATAACATTTATCCTTCCGAAGGTGGCTATTATGCTTAAAATAAAAGAGAAGTTCTATTAAAGAAACCACTCCGTTGTCAGGAGTGGCTTTATCTCTATATACTAATGTAAATCTTATGGTCAAACAGAACTTTGTGTTTAGTTACACTACAGTGACCCGTATCACTAATTCTCGATAATAAATAGCCATTCCACCACGCACTACTGCCCGTTTCATCAATGATCAAGGGAGCAGCTGCCGTAGTAGTCGGCTTCACTAATCATTCCACTATCGTACCTCTTTAGCAGAACGCGACGTTACAGCCAAGCATTCCGGCATAAAAAATCTTGCCTTTTTAAGGCTAGACGAAAAAGATGCACCCGAGGCTTTGCCTGTGATTTGCAGGTCATTCCAAATGAATTTCAGAGCTTTGGCTGCACCTGAGGATGACGGAATGATGTTTTCGGCTGCTGCCCATGAATCCCGTCGGTCCTTCATCGGCTGATCCGTCAACGATTGCGTGTTCGTATACGAGTCTACCGTGGAGAATAATCCGTATTGAATGCCATAGTTTTCTCTGACCAATTTGACTACCGGAGCAAGCGCATTGGTCGTTCAACTCGCCATGCTAATGATTTTTCGCTTTTCCGGATCGAAGCTTTCTAAGTTAATTCCTTTAAGAAGTACTGCGTCGCAATCTTCTAAGGTTTTGCTCGGGCCGCTGACAAGCACCCTTTTGGCGCCTCGCTCCAAGTGCAGTTCAGCTACTGATCGCGTAACGGCTCGTCCGGTACAATCAATGACCAATTCAACGCCTAACTCACCCCAATTCGGCAATTCAGCGGCCGAATTCAAATAACGAATCTCCCGGTCGCCGATTACGATTGCGCCTTCTTGAGCAGATACTTTCTCATGCCAACGCTTGTAATTTGTATCCACTTCAAAAAGTGCGGCAAGCGTAGCTTCGTCTTTAATATCCCAGATGGAGAAGGGGACAAACAAATTTTGTTGCAACGCCGCCCGAAGGAGCTGTCTTCCGATACGTCCAAATCCAAAAAGCGCAATTTTACCAATAATAGCCTACATATATATTAGATTAGTTATTATCTTTACTACTCATTAAGCCGTTGTACCTGATTAATCCATTGCACAAATGATTGAACATAACGCTTCAAATATTTGCGAGTCGTCTCATCCGTGAGCTTACGAGTATTTGAATCAATCTTGTCCGTGATTTGAGAAATATACATTTTTTGAGCCGGCATCACATAGGACTGGGTGGCATCCAACGTTTGCCTGATTTGCTGCTGCGAAAGAATCGTCCCTTTTGCGCCAGGAGTTGCACCTATCACACCTGCAGGCTTATGAATTAAGACGGCTGTTTTGGTAGGTGTCGATGCCCAGTCCAGTGCATTTTTCAGTACTCCCGGTATACCTGAGTTGTACTCCGGGCTAACTATAAGAATGCCATCCGTCTTTTGAATCGCCTCGCGATAATGCTTAACCGGATCTGGTCCTTCTTCATGATCCAAATCCGCGTTATAGAGGGGAAGATTAGCAATCGATATGTATTCATATTCCGCGGAATCTACAAGTTCTGGAATCGAATTCGCAATCATTTGATTAAAAGAGTTTTCCCTCAAACTTCCTACAATAATCCCTATTCTTTTTGACATCAGCCAACCTCCGGAATTCATTCTCATATAATCATACAATACTTTCCATATTATGTGTGGGATAACTTTAGTTTAGGTGCCACGGCTATTAACCTGGCTGCTTGCCAACC
This sequence comes from Paenibacillus sp. JT22N1, assembly GCF_059692155.1. Lineage (NCBI taxonomy): Bacteria > Bacillati > Bacillota > Bacilli > Caryophanales > Paenibacillaceae > Paenibacillus > Paenibacillus sp. JT22N1. Next base: position 266,054 of record NZ_JCAUAW010000011.1, on the reverse strand, counting down.
GGCAGAACTATCTTAATCTGTACATTCTTAAATTTAAGATATGTGACAAAAATTATTGATCATTAGCTGCATTTTTTATCAATAAGCTTTTTTGGCGTAACATCGTTCCCTAATTCATCCATAACAGACACGTTCAGAAGCGTTGTTAATAGCTGCCCGCGTAAAATCTGTAAATACTGCTTCCGAAGTGCTACCTGTTCCGCTCTCTCAGTATCAGATAGACCTATGCTGCGTTCTATTCTGCTCAGTTCATTAATACAGATCAAAATCGGAATCATTCCCTTTACCTATTTGAAGTCATCTTAACACTATCTTAAAATCATTTATCTTAACTTTAAGATAGATGATTTTAAGATAGTTGTCAATAGCTTCTTTTCACTTTATTTTCCCTTATACTCATGTTTCAACGGAAACGACAACGACTTTGGAAATTTCTTAGTTACCCAAGTCAAAATTTCTTCCGTTCGGGCCCGATGTTGCGGGTTATCAATATGTGCTAAATATCTTCCATGTTGTTCCCTCCAAAAATAAAAAATATGTCGTTCAGAGAAGTCGCTCAAACCCCTTCGTCGTTAAAACTCCTCACAGAACCGCTCAGACACGTTGAACTATCGTTTCCGTTAGTTCAATGCTCACTTATATCGTCCTTCATTAATTCTTTTCTTTGCCGATGTTCGTATATCTTCATCCAGATCGTTTAGTAATAAACTTATAACTTGATATGTCGCTTTTTTGTTATAGACAATTCGTTGTCTAACTGAGCAATCTGAATCTTTCGCTAATTTTAATTGTAAGTGTTCAGGCAGTCGATTTTTTGTTGCAACATTAAATCTAACCCTTTCATTTGTATCGTCAGCGAGAATTTCCATTATCTCAACAGGAATTGATTTATTATGTGCTACCCATTCGCTCATTTCAGGGTACTTCCTAATCACTTCTAACCAAACCTCAAAGGGAGCATCATCCCATGCAGCTTTCAGGTATTCATCCATATTTTCACTAAGTCTTAGTCTAACAAATTCTTCAGCAGAATTAATCATCATGAAACTCCAATTACAGATTTTTTTCCAGTTTAGAAGTCTGCCGATCCATTGCTGGCGACAGACTTCTGCGAAACAGCTTATTTCTTTACTTTTCGGGTAACGGACTTAAATCATTTGCCATGAAACTTTGGCTGTAATACTGATTTGGCAAATGTCCTTGAACCTGATGCCATCCTTTTGAGTCCTCCCATACGAACCGTAACTGTACAGTTTGTTCCATCATAGAGCGCCATGACGGATCAAGGTGTGTGTCCCAACCATGTGACCATTCCCAAATATTGAATTGATTTGGCTGTAATTCTGAACATGCCAATTCCGATTTAGAATCAAAACCCATACGTTCCCAACCAAACAGTTGGTTCCCAATATATACATGTATATTTCTTGCCGCGTCCGTACCGAGATTTTTTAAAATCACCTCATAAGAAACAATAGATAACGGCTTCGGGTCATTTATAGGCTTGGCCTCGTAAAGCAGCATATTTGGTCTTATTTCCCACTCTGGAACTGTAGGACTTAAAGTAATTGGCGGCTCAACATTGTTACAATCAACAATTTGTTTGGTATGAACTTTCTCACATGCAACTAAAAATATTAACAGTACAATCATGAAGCAAAGATAAACAACCTTCCTCACTAAAATCCTCCAGAACTAAACGTTATTCATATATGTAGTAACTTTGGTGCAGTTTACAGATTAACACAACTGAGGATTAGTTTGTTACTTGGTAAATTTAAGCATTAAGCTATCCTGCTCGACGTTTTCGTGAAAAAGGCAGTCATTTAATGTCTTAATGTAACGATACTTTTCAAGTGAAGAATCTAATTCATTTTTTAATGTCCTTAATAAGGGAGACTATTACCATAAAAAATAAAACAACAATTATGGTAAGAACCACACCACCTAACAGAACAAAACCTATTTTTCTAATTAATAATTCAACTACAACATCAAGCATTCTGCCCACTGCCTTTTTGGTAATAAATTTATCATTCATTTGTACTTATGTGTAAGTACTAAATATTTATAGTACTAGAAGATAGAAAAAACGAGCGGTGGAACACAAAATCCTACCACGCTCTTCTGCCCTTTAGTTCACTGAAAAAAAGCAGGTTGCTTCAGCTTCCTGCCGTAATTCAAGTATCGTTATCCATTAGCTTAGGGCTTTGTAGCTGAGAAGACCATCGATCCAATTCGTCTGTAGACTTCTCAATGTTGATTGTTAAGTTCTTGTTTCCCGTTAGTCTTATTTGTAAGCCCAACTTTTTATAATATTATATGTATACTTTGAATAATTCTCATAAGTTACATGGCCATAATTCACAGATACCTTCAACTTCTTTGTTATTAACTCCCCTTGCTTTATCCTCCTGGTAATTGTTCATTAGTGAAGTATGATTTTATCCTGCTCAAAATCTTCTTTCCCTTATTTGAATGGTCCAAGTTTGGACGCTCTGAAATACTTATCATTTACTTTAACCGCTATTACGTCTTGAGCATCTGTCCCTTTAACTTCAAATAATAGACATCCCACTGGTTTATCATTTGAGTCTCCGTTCTGCTTCGGCATCGGAGCTGTTCTTCTTTCAATTTTCCCAATCTCCTTGCCAATTTCTTTGACGGGGACCTCCGTTGCGGAAAGCCCATAAAGGATGTTGTTCCAGGCAACAGCACTTGGATAGCTACTGGATGTTTTCTCTGCTGTATTTTGTGAGCAACTTGTTAAAACGGCGATAGAGAACAAAATGAAAGTTAAATACTTCATTAAGAATCCCCCCCAATTATTTATTATAGTAAGACGCATAGTATAAATTAAAGGTTTCATTTTATATGGAAAGTTTATCCACGAGTTTCTCTAACCATACTGAATCATGTTTCATAATATCTATACCCAACCTGCTCGTTACTAATAGCAAAACTTAGACCCACAGTAAAGGGCTGCGGGTCTAAGTTTTTTATTGAAATAAATAGTTATTTATTATGGGAGAAGGTACGATATATCAAAAAGCTGTCTCTCAGTTTATCAGTGTTATTCATCATTTAATCTCGGTTACCTAAGCAGGGTCATTATTATGCGTTTTAATCCAGCCTGTATTTACACGTTTTATAACGACAGTCGTCTTTTGTCCCAGTTCTCGAGACGATGCTGATCCTCCCGTCATGTACTGATTTCCGAATAGTGTAATGGATAACGCGGTTTCTTTCAGTTTCACCTGATAGAACGCATCGAATTTCACACTGATCAGGTGTAGATTCTATAATACGCAAGGATACCACATTACAGGGAAGATCTGGTGGATCTCCTAATAAGGTTGCAGTTTCCCCGTTAATTGAGAGCACCTTTAAATTGCTCATCATCGTTTTGGTGAATTTATCACTCCAATACTGGTTGAAAAATAGTTTGACCTTATCAACAGTATCAAAACGTTTATCATCTACAACCTGAAAAGCATATCCGTTCAGGTTCAGCTCCTCTCCCTTTCGATCTGAATAGCAGACTTCAAACCAGACCTGTTCAGCTTCATCGATAAATTTTTTCAGCTTGCTTTCACTCCACATGATCTTCACCTCATCAATAAAGTATGATGATGATGCTTTTACCGTTCAAGTGAGAATCTGTATTTTACAATATAGAAAATTTTACAACCTCAGGACAAGTCACAACGGCCTTTATGCAACAAAAACAGCAGTCCATTGAAGCCTTTGAACTGCTGTTTTTATTTTACTCCGTTTAATAACTTCAGCACTTTCATCATAGTGGAGATGGTACCCGTATGATTGCCTCACGCAAAAGCAAAAACATACTCATTTTTTATTGCCCCTCTTAGCAGGAGAATGAATCGCTCCTTGTTCGACTAGCTTTAACATTTTTAAGTTGGGCAACGATGATGACGCTAATGATTACAAGAAGGAACCATGAGCTGATCTTGCTGAAACTAACCAGTTGCCAGGTTTGGTGCTGATCAGGGTATTTCCAAGCATCAAAAAATGTGGCTATATTTTCTGCTAACCAGATGAAAAAACCTACAATTAAAAAAGCGAGAGTTAAGGGCATTCGATAAGTTATAGTCCGTACCCGATAAATGATCCGTGTTTTCCAGAAGATAATAAACACAAGTGCCGTCAACCACCAACGAATATCGGGAATATAATGATGTGTGAAAAAGTTGAAATAGATGGCTCCTCCTAACAGCATCGAAGACCTAAGCCCAGGCCAGCCGGTCATGTCCATCCGCAGTCTCCGCCACACCTGACACATAAAGCTTGCTACACTTGCATACATAAATCCGCTATAGAGCGGGACACCGAGCAACTTCGTATACCCAGGCTCAGGATATGACCATGATCCCATCCATACCTTATATAACTCCAGCAACAATCCAATAAAGTGAAAAATACAGATTACTTTGATTTCATCACGTGTCTCTAATCCGCTGCGGTACATGAAGTATTGCACTCCAAGCAGTATAAGTAAAATGGCATCATAACGATGAATGAAAGGTACCGCTATTACGTTAGAGAGAGCTAAAGTTCCAAAGATCGCAACAGGAAATATACAGCTCATCGTCTGATGATAGCCAAAATGCAGTAGTTGAATGATTGGTTTCAATTATGTATATCTCCTCCCATGCCCATTTAATCGTACGATTCATCATTTTAAATTCTAGTCATCGATATTATCCTATCCATTAGCAGGGAAATCGTGATATAGAGTGAGTATATGATATATTGGTTACTTATTATATTTTTTGCTCTTTTGTCTTAGATCAAGAATAAAGGCAAAATTCCTATTTAAAAAGAGAATTTTTTTTCGTTTAATATTTCTTATTTTTGCTTACTCCACATTGTCTAGAAAAATCATTTCTTTAAATTCTTAGCATCCTAATTATTTTCTTTCTAGGAAAAGTTAATGATCTTCTCACCACGTTAGCCTGCCCGTTCGTAATAGCGGAATAGGCCACCGGGCGATACACCGGTGGCCTAGATTGAAGGAGCTGCCATGCAAGCCCCTCAACTATAGTTTTTCGCTAGGTTTATCTCACTTAAACTCAATCTTTTGCAGGATTTCATCACTTCGGAATGACTTTCAACGTAGAGATGACGCCCGTGCAGGGTGTACATAGCAAAGCGCATGCCAATGTCGGCATGCGCTTTTATGGCTGCGAAAGTTTTTTATTCTTCTTTAGCCGTTTCTACATATTTTTTGAAATTATCTAAAATCGCCTGCCATCCGGCTTGCTGCATCTCGATGGCGTTGGTTTCTTCCGCTTCGAACGATTCGATGATTTGCGTGTCGTTGTCTTGGCCAATAAAAGTGATCTTCACTTTTCTACCATCGCCAAGCGTATAGGAGATGCTCTCGTTCATGCTCACTTCGTCGTATACGCCGCCGAAATCAAATCCCATGCTGCCGTCCTTGGCTTCCATTCTCGAGACGAATTTACCGCCGGCCCTCAGATCATTCTCAGCGAATGGAGTATGCCAGTCATCGGAAGCCTTACTCCATTGCATAATATGCTTCGGCTCCGTCCAATATTTCCACACGCTATCGACGGGAGAATGAACGATCGTTTCTACCGTTATCATTGACTGATTACTTGTTCCCATTATATAACCTCCTGAGATGAATCTATTATTCTCAAATATTACCATAATCATTCACTGCTGTCGATATGTCTGAAGTGCCATGACTCTAAAGGTTTCTTCGAAAATTAAACTGTTATGTTGTTAGCCGCCAATCTTGTGGAACAAGAATGCAAATGAGTCCTACAAAGGTTTAATAAATGTTTTATTGATCTTATTGAAAGCATTAATTAATTCATCGAGTTCCATCGAACAATGAAGACATCTAGGGTCTGAAAGACCATATGTTCTAGCGTATTTATTTAATTGTTGCCGTTTCTCGTAAATGGCCTGATCGATTGCTGAAAGGTTGTCCACAGCTTGTTCATGCAGCGCCTTTGATAGCTCCCGCTTCAAAGGAATCTTTCCCATGGATTTGTATTTTTCATTTGATATACACTCCTTCTCAACTTGTTTAACGATGAGTGAGAAGAAGGTATATCGAGGCGGTTGAGCTGGTGGCGGCTTCGACCATTGATTTCCACTAAAAAGCCGGGAGTGTTCATAGTTTTGGTTCTTTATTTTCGGCGGAGGCAGAAGAATATCAGGAAAAAGAAAACCAAGACTTCCAAAGAACGCACTGCTTCCAGTAACGAATGATGCGCCCCCTCCCGTTGAACCGTTCCCTGTATAAAGAGTCAACGGGGCGGAAAACCAAACACTCGCGGGATCCGTATGAATCGGAATTGCTTCTGATGTTCCTGTCTGTTTCTTCGCGGCCTTCTGTGACTCGATCAGAGCATTTACTTCCGTCGGAACGGACAATGCTAATCCGAGCTTCAGCCTCGGTAAGGCCGTGGAAGGATCAGGAGCTCTGGTCGCGGGAGTCGGAGATGATTTACTTCCCGAGCTGTCTTTCCACTGATCCGCTTCCGGAGCTAACTTGACCGGTGCATCGGAAACGTTACCTTTCACTGGAAACGGTCTAGCGGTAGGACTTTCATTCCCACTCGTATTGACGTGCAGATTCTGGGCTCCGTCTGTTCCGGTAAGGGGTTCTTTCTTTCCTACGTCATCCTTTCCTCCCTCGATCAGAGGGAGATTCGACTGGCTCGTACTCGGCACTGGGTTATCCGTCACAGACGCTTTCACTTGAACGGTCGGGGTTACCACCTTGATTTGGGGTGCTGGTATCGGCGTCAATGGAACTTCAGCCTGAACAGCAGGCGTCTTTATTTGAACGATTGGCGTGTCCACTTTTGCGGCAGGCAAGTTTACCGACACCAACGGTATCCGATCAGTGGATACTTCCACCTTCGCTGATGGAACGTCCACATTAACCAAAGGCGTGTCAACTGAAATGGAAGGCGTTATCACCTGCAGATCGGGAAGCAGACCGTGTCCGGAAGTTTTCTCCGCAGACGGAGTCGAAACAGGTGGCAAAGACGCACGCGAATCTTTCACCTGGTTAGTGGAAGGTGAAGTCGTATTTCCGATGTCGGGCAGAACGTCGGATAAAATTGGAAGATTCGATACCACTGACGTCAAATTTATTTGTCCGGAATCCACTTTCAGTGAATTCTCAGACCCGGAGTTTTCACTAGCATGCTTGGCTGAGTAGACTGGGTCCCCTGTTAGGTTCTTCAGCGACTCCAATAGAGCGGCCTCCGCTATGTGGGGATACGCATACTGCTGTATAAACGCCAGAACGAATACGATGCACAAACTCCCAAACCATATCGTTCCTTTTGTTCCTGAATGCTTTGTAAACATACTGTTTCTCACCTCCTTCCCGGCCAAATCAGGTGGGGATACGGATTCCTAACATCGTCCACGAGATAACCCTTTCAGATCTATTGACACTAGAAAGCGGGCTTTTGTTACAGACATGCACACAAAACTGGTTCCAAAAGTTTATTTCAACCCCGAAAGATACTGCCTATTTTGTTGCTCTTTCTATTTGATACTGGACTTAAATCAGTACCAGTTACTTTAAATCCGTCATTAGCCTACCCTATTGCTTGTGTGCCGATACCGTAGGAACGGTCTAAAATTGAAACACCCACTTTGCTCGAATTAGTGAGTTTTGAATGAATGATTTTGCTTAAAACGCTTAACTCCGCTGTCAGTCTACAACTTTATTTTCACGGTCTAATACTTTATTTTTTCAGTCTAAATCTTTATTTTCTCAATACAGTATTAGCAATCCTGCCTCTTAGAGGATCCAATTATTCCCACAATCAATACTTTGTATCCATTAAATGGATTATGTATATAGTTCGATTCATTAAGAATTTTTATTAGGGTACAGGGCAATCAACAAGTGATTGACTGCCTTCTCTTCATTGAACTGTCTCTACACGTTAGCGGAATGGGAGAAGTATTATACGGTTCCAAAAACACCATCGTAAGCATCACTTAGCTTTGGAAAAATAAGTTTTAGACTTATGGCATGTCGAACAAAAAAAGCAGTCTAAAACTTAAATAATAAAGTTCTAGACTGCCATTATTTTGTTGAACTTACGTTTCCGGAAGGCTATGCTGAACCTTCACTTTTTTGAGGATACCATTTTTATGGTGTATGCAGAATTTTTTACAAATGTTATTCGAAGTATTCGCGAGTTGATTAAGCTACTCGTTTAGGTTTTCAGGACTTTTTCAGTGACTTCCTTTAAAAGGCAGTCCTTTTTTGTTTTATTAATCACATCACTGATTCAATTAAAATTGAACAATTCCAAAATTTCGTGTTATCTATGAAGATTTCGCATGATTGATGACGGTTTCGATATAGGCTTTAAGAGTTTTAATGAAGGTGCGCATGGCGTATCCGACATATCTGTCACTGCGGTAGATTAAACAAATGTCCTGAGAAGGAGTAGGATTCCGCAGGTGCAGTACCTTTATGTCTTTATTTTGAAGAGTATCCAGTAGCAATCGTGGCAGTACACAAGCGCCAACTCCACTCTGTACCATCTGGAGGAGGGAGGATAACGTTGTTGTCACCATATGTGGTTGCAGAGTAAACCCCTTATCCATGCAGTAGTGGTCGATCAGCTTGCGACATTGATGGTCGGGCGGGAACATGACCATGTTTAAGGCATTCAGCCTACTCAATGGGATGAAATTCTCCGTGGCAAGGGGATCATTTGTACTGACGGCCAATGAAAACTCTTCGTGAAATAGAGGAATTGATGTGAGCCGTTCATCGCTAACTGGTCCGATCGTTACACCAACATCGATGCTTCGGTCCAGAACTTGTTCCGTTATTTTCGTGGTTTCCAAAAGAGAGAGAGAAATGGTGGGATAGGTCTGATGGAAGTTCAGCAATAAGGCATTAAACATGAGATCCGCATCACCGGGCAAAACACCGATGGATAGCGATCCGCCTTGCATTTGCTTCAGGTCAGCAATGGCGTCGCTTGCTTGCTGCAGATGCCCAAACACGGCCGCACCATGTTCTTGTAGAATCGCTCCGGCTTCTGTGAGGACAATTGTTCTTCCAACTCGATCGAACAGGAGAACGCCTAATTCTTCTTCCAATCTCCTTATCTGTTGGCTGATGTTGGGAGCGCTGACTCCCATCTTATCGGCGGCTCTCGTGAAGTGAAGTTCTTCACAAATCGCCATAAAATACTGTAGTTGCTTTAACTCCATAGCTCACACTCGCTTTCAAAAGCATCGCTGAACGCATGTTCAATAATTATTGTTGCTTCATCTTCGTTCACTGTCAATGCATAATCGTTAACTTATACTTAACGTTCCGGTAATTCGTACTGCATTGATGGAACAAACCATGAAACCTATACTAAGTACATATCAAACGCTTCTCAATTCAAAGGAGGAAAACAACATGTCAGAAATGATTATCAATACGACAAAAACAGTACGTCAAGTGGCGCTTCACCAGGTGCAGGCGATTCCAGAGGAACTATTCGACATTCAAACTGCTTCCTATAATAACACGATTCGCTGGAACGTTGGACACATGATTTATTGGATGGATGCCTACATGATGCTTGGTTTCTCGAAAAAATCAGCCATTCCCGCAAGCTACGCATCGTTCTTCAACTCCGGAACCGCGCCGGCAAACTGGACCAACACGCCTCCATCGAAGGAAGAGCTCATCCAGCAGCTGTCAGCTCAACTTAGCCAACTATCTGAGTTATCCCCCGAGAGTCTGGAGCTACCGTTCGAAAAGCCGCTGCAATTTGGACCACTCACGTTTAATAGAGTGGGAGAGTTGCTCAACTTTGGAATAGTCCATGAAGGGATGCATCTTGCAACCTGCGATTGCTTACTTAAGGTCATTCAAGGTAAGCATTAATACGAGTGCAAACGTGAACTAAATAAGCCGGAGCGTGGTTGAGCCATGCTTCGGCTTATTGCTGCGAAATAGCTGATTTGGATGATTACTAGTTCGCGTTGTTGCCCTTCTATACAGGTTATTGTTCAAAGGAATCATTCAATGTTCTTGAATGTTCAATGGATTCAATGAAAGAGTATACCGTTTTCCTATCACCGTTAGAAATTCACTCCTAACCAAAGCATTGATATGAACACTGCAAAGTCCTCCAGAATGAGAATAAATCTCCGCTTGAACAATTTCGCCATTATTCCAACTTATGTTCACCTCGAATCCTCCGCGTGCCCTTAAGCCTTTAACGAAGCCTGTCGGCCAAGCATCAGGTAGAGCGGGAAGCAAGTGAAGATAACCTTGATGGGATTGCAGCAGCAGTTCAGCTATTCCTGATGCTGCGGCAAAATTGCCATCAATTTGAAACGGGGGGTGAGCATCAAACAGATTCGCATAAATGCCCCCAGTTTGATAATTTTCCGTATCATCTTTAACAAGCCTAAGCAGATTGGCTATTAGGTCATGCGCTCGGTTTCCATCTCCAAATCGGGCCCATAATCCCACTTTCCAGCCAAGACTCCATCCCGTCCCCTCATCTCCGCGCCTATTCAGGGATTGCTGCGCTGCAGCATATAGCTCCGGTGTTGTATGCTGTGTCAACTGACGGCCAGGATAAACACCGAATAAATGAGAGATATGCCTGTGGTGCTTATCTTCGTCCTCGAAATCCTGGGACCACTCCTGAAGCTGGCCATATTTGCCGATTTGCATCGGAAATAAGCGACTTCGTGCATCGTCCAATTCTTGATGGAAGTCAGCATCCATTTGCAAAATTTCTGATGCTTCCATACAGTTCGTAAACAAATCCCAAATGATTGACAGATCCATGGTGGCTGCCACGCTAACGCCGGCTTTTCCTTCTGCGGTCACAAATTTGTGTTCCGGAGAAGTCGATGGCATGGTAATCAATCGGCCAGAACCGTCATCTACCAACCAATCCAGGCAAAAAAGCGCCGCTTCTTTCATAATAGGATAAGCATAATTGCGCAAGAAAGTGTCATTTTTGCCAAATGCATAGTGCTCCCATAAATGCTGTGTTGACCAGGGTCCCCCCATCGGCCATAATGCCCAAACGGGATCACCTTGACCATAATCACCTACAGGTGAGGCTTGGCACCAAATATCCGTATTGTGATGTGCCGTCCAGCCACGAGCCCCATAATGTACATCTGCCGTTTTCTTTCCGTTCTGCGACAATCTTCCGATAAAACTAAGAAAAGGCTCATGGCATTCCGCAAGATTGCAGGTTTCTACCATCCAATAATTCATTTGTGCATTAATGTTAAGCGTATAGTTGCTGCTCCACGGCGGCCGTATTTCTTTATTCCAGATGCCCTGCAAATTAGCCGGTTGCGTGCCTGGACGAGAGCTAGCAATCATCAGATAACGGCCGTAATGAAATAAGAGCTCGATCAGTCCGGGATCCTTGGCCCCATATTCGGATATCCGCTTCTCCGTCGATAAATCGGCTGGCGCAATGGTTTCACCCAAGCTAAGTTCTACCCGATTAAATAGAGCTTGATAATCCTCAATGTGTTTGCGTCGAAGTGAATCATACGATTGCGCCTTCACTAACTCTAGCGCTCTGGCTGCAAGAGGCTCGGGATTCTTCCCCTGCTTGCCGGGGGATTTGTCATAACCGTTAAAGCTAGTCTCTGCCACGAAATAGAGAGTGACTCCCGTAGCTCCAAGAATATGCATGCCGTCATGATCGACTTGCAGCTTACCATCATCCAGGACTGCCCCTAGACGAGCTTCAAAACGTATAGCTTCTGTAGTTATAGGATCACCGAATACAACCGGATTGTCGGTGGCATAGTAATTCGGATCCACGTGTTCGGGTGCAGTTCCCTTAAGCAGCAGATCATTTCCAAATGTATCCGTTTGATAATGGAGCTGACTATCCAGCCTAGCATGCAGGTTCAACATACCCGTTTTACTTGATTGCAAACGAAGTACAATCACTTGGTCCGGATGGGAAGCAAATATTTCCCTGCTGTATGTAACATTGCCAATCCGATACTCCACACGCGATATTCCTTCTTGAAGAGATAGGCTCCGGTGATAAGTTTGATAAAGATCTCCGTGATCAAACTTAAGGTGCAAGTCGCCAAGCGGCATATAGGATTGCGTGTACGGACCCAGCATTTCCTTACTCAGCTTATCTGCTTCTATGAATTTACCATCCATGAGAAGACGGCGGACTTCTGGAAGTACTTCTTTGGCTCTGGGATTGTTGCCGTCCTTTGGGGAACCGGACCACAACGTGTCTTCATTGAATTGCAAATGTTCGTTCATCACCCCGCCAAATATCATGGCACCGAGTCGGCCATTACCAATGGGCAGCGCCTCTGTCCACTTTTCAGCTGCAGAGAAATATTGAATTTTCATTTTTCTATCTCCTCACATTACTTTTTTCGATCAAAATACAATTATTCGAATATATTGTATTCATTTAAATTAATTCAATTTAATTGGTATTCAACATGATTCTCCTTCTGCTCAATGCGCTAGTTGCCCCCCCTCTGATAGCGCTTTCTATATTTATACTACAGGATTCAATTTTCTAATAGATACACTTCGGAATTATACGTACATATTTCCGTTTTAAGGATATTTATGCTCTATAAATTTAGTATCGCTCAAGACCTGAGCAGCTGATTCTTTTGGATTCTGTCCCGCGTTTTAAGAGCCGTGAGCGACACGCCGGAAGGCCCATATCAATTCGAGGAGGTTATCTTCGAGAAACGGGATCGTTCTTACTTTGATGCACTTAAACAGCATAACCCATCTATTAAATATTATCAGTAGGGTCCACTTTCGCTTCGGCGTTATGGGAGGGTTTCATTCGTCGTTAATGAGGGTGTTATAAAGAAGCGACGGAAAAAGCAATTTACGGCATGGCAACGAAACAAATACAGCCGGCCTCTCAAGAGGGCAGGCTGTATTTGTTTAAAGGCTTTTAATTGGATGGAATGATTCGAATATCCTTATCCAAATTGGCAAGCATCATGAAATTGCGATTGAAAGTAAAGATGCGTTTAACCTGATAATAGGACATGGTCACAGCTGTGAATGCTTCGCTAAGTGAGAAACGGAGCTCGGGCCTGTCCATAAGCAATCTGCGCGATTCCCCCTCTAATTCGGGGCCGCTGGAGATGAGCGCCAACTTGCCTTTACTCACTGCTTTATCAATTGCATTCAGAAAATATTCCGCCTGTTGATAGCTGTATTCATTGCGAAGCCATTCGTGAAGGTCAAATATAATGGAGTTTGTCGTTACGTAATTACGTTCAAGATCATGCAAATCCAGAATCAGGGAACGAGCTTTCGCATAGCGGGGGTCTTCAGGGTTCATTAAAGCGGCTAAAGCTGTTTCATCTAGAAAAATTGCATCCTGAATATTCAAGTAGTTATCCATATGTCAGCACTCCTTAATCCTCTAATTTGCAAATACCAACCAAATACAGAAGCGGGTTATCTTCCTTTAGATCCACTGAAATGGGGGTTGATTCGTATTTGGCGCTTGCCAGGTGTTGGACAATGATTCCATTGACGATCGCTTGCACGGTCGTATGCTGCATATCGGCGATTGCTTTCAGCTCAACATAATATTGCGGATTGAGTTCTATAGTGCCTTCTTCTTGTTCTTCACTTCTTGTAGAAATGAATTCGGAAGCGGTTGACTTCGCTTTTTCGAATTGATTTTGAATGAAGCGTTTGTAATTATTCGCCATCGTGATTCACTCCTTTTGCATAGCTTTTATAACGATTCGTCGAATTCTGTCGATTTCAGGGGGTAATGTAGGGCGGAAAGCCATCTTCTACTTCCAGCAAGGTGATGGGTGTCTTTGGAAAATAAAGTATTAGACTGGATGTGTTGATCCCACACGGCTTTTCGAATTACAAGACCATCAGACTCCGTAAAATAATATTATTAGACTGACTCGAAAAATAGAAGCAACGGCTGTCATGGACGAGAACCTAAGGGGCTAGATATCCAAGATCAACACTCCATATAAAGAAAAGACCCTTCTTATTGCAACCTCTTCTCTGCGTATTCCCAGCGTTCTTCTTGTTCAAAAGCGACCAACAGTGCTGACATGATCCGGCTTGATCCGTTCCCGGCGGGATTTTAAAAAGTCTCCGAGTATATTGATTTTTTGGTTTTCTGAAGACATTCCACAACCTCTTTCTTCGCAAAAAATTCAATTTATCAGCTTGAGCTTTTTGAATTACTCCCACTTACCATCTCTACGTGCCAGCTTCTATTATACTGATAATAATAAAAAACGACATCTCTGTCGTTTCGCTTGGTGATATGGTAGAGCAAGCCTGCTATTCGATGGATCAATAACTTTTTGGGGTAAGCACTTTCCTTACAAAATATGAGATGCTGAATCGCGGGTATCAGACAAACCGGCTGCTCCGGCAGGACACACAGCCAATGCGCAGTATGGCTTGGGATATAAACGACTCCTATAGAAATAGCCCCGAAGGGCTCACCGACTCTTCTTAACGTAGTCCTTCAGAAATATCACGTACAGCAAACTTAGTTGCAGCATAGACAGAACTTCCAGCCCCGTTATTTTAAATTGTTATATTCATCATCCGTTACGGGTTCCAACCATTCGTTGCCCCCCATTTGAACATTAGTACTTATCGCGATATGTGTAAACCAACTATTCGGTGTAGCACCATGCCAATGTTTCACATCCGGATGGATCTTTACTACATCCCCTTCATGAAGCACCTGTACCGGTTTGCCTTCTTCCTGATAATATCCTTTGCCCCCGGTAACAAGCAGAATCTGGCCCCCTGCATGCTTATGCCAGTTATTTCTTGCGCCTGGTTCAAAAGTTACATTACCTATCGGGCAATTAAAAGTGCTGTCAGTAGAAACTAGCATTTCAAGCCATGCTGTCCCTATGAAATAGTCATTCGTAATTTTTTCACCTTTCGGGAAGATTACACTTTCATTCAAATGATTTGATTTATTCATTTTTATTCTCCTCGTATACTAAATTTAGATTATGATGGAAACTGCACCTACAAACCATACCAGTTGATTCGCTGCTTCTCTTGATTCTTCTATCTGATTCCTGCCCATATACTGTCCTGCAATGACAGCACCACCAGTAGCTAGAGCTGCGAACAAACTAATGAGCAATGCCATGACAAAATCCACCAAAGACACTCCAGGCACGGCTGATTCACCCACATAGGCTACCATAATTGAGTCTGCCAATCCCACCAGAAACCCTAAAAACTGCTCTATCATAAGTGGTATAAATAATGTGAATAAATCCCAATTCGTAAAAAACTTTTGTGTCTCTAAAGCTTTCTGCTCCAATAATAGTCCTTCGATGAATTCGTTTCCTACATTTCATATGCTTTTGCAAAGCATGGCTATCTTTAATGTCTCCCTTATTCGAGGCTCCAATTCGGAAATACGATTTCAATAAACAAAAGAATGGGTTTAACCAATTGAATTGGCCAACCCATCTTTCACCAGAGCCGATTACAAGGTAGATATGTCAATTACGAATCGATAACGCACATCACTACGGAGAATACGCTCAAACGCTTCGCCTACTTGATCAGCACTGATCACCTCAATTTTAGGGGCAATGCCGTGTTGAGCGGAGAAATCGAGCATCTCTTGCGTTTCCCGGATTCCGCCAACGAGTGAGCCTGCAATGCTGCAACGCTTCATGATTAATGAAAATACATTGTATTTGTCTGGCTGGTTCGGTGCACCAACATTAACTAGCGCTCCATCTACACGAAGCATGGATAAATACGCATCAACATCGAGATTTGCAGACACTGTGTTTAAGATGATGTCAAAACGACCAGCCAACTCGGCAAATGTAGCGGGATCGCTGGTTGCAAAGTAATGATCCGCGCCCAAACTCAGGGCTTCGTCTTTCTTATTTAAAGACTGACTCAGGACCGTTACTTCAGCACCCATGGCATGCGCATATTGGACCGCTAGGTGGCCAAGACCTCCCATTCCCACAATGGCAACCTTCTTACCCGGGCCAGCGTTCCATTTTTTCAAAGGAGAATACGTGGTGATACCTGCACACAATAGTGGGCTTGCAACATCCAAATCCAGAACGTCTGGAATACGGACAACGAAATCTTCCTTTACAACGATTTTCTGGCTATATCCACCGTATGTTTGATTGCCATCATAATCTAATGAATTATATGAGTTGATAACGCCTTTCGTACAAAATTGCTCCTCGTCGCTGAGGCAGTATTCGCATTGTCCGCAGGAGTCAACAAAGCAACCAACACCAACGTGATCGCCAACGGCTAATTTCGTAACTTCTGATCCAACTGCTGTTACGACTCCGGCCATTTCGTGACCAGGAACCATCGGGTACATTCCACCTCCCCATTCACCGTAAGCATTGTGAATGTCGGAGTGGCAAATACCACAAAACTTTATATCGATTAAGACGTCATCCTGTCGTAATTCTCTCCGCTCAATCGTGGTCTTTTCAAATGGTGCTTTTGCACTTGGGACACTTAGAACATTAGTCTTACACATGTTTTTCTCTACTCCTTTGCTCCTTGAAAAGTGAGACGCTGCTAAAATAAGCCGCCTGCATATAATGAACAATAATACATTAATGATCAGATGTATATTATTATACATGGACATATGATGCTTGCAATTGTCAAATCAACACGATTTGTTCATTAGTGAACAAATCAATATAAATGTTTTATTATCTGCAGCACCCCGGATCAGCGATTTGGCGAGTTTTGGCGGGTAACTATTAAACTAATCATCAATAATAAACTTTGAATTATTAATGTACATTTGTATATAAATTTAAATAAATACAGAATATTTTCAATTGTTAGATGGGTGCAATTTGTCAATTAGTGAACAAACATTTGAAAATTGTTTATTATTATACGAAAGAGTCTGGTGACCTCAATGTCTAAAGTCGATAGAAGAATACTCAAAACACAAGAAGCGTTAAAAAAAGCCGATCTTCCTGTAGCGGAATCTCGGCTATTTATTATTTTATAACCATCCTAATTAAGTCTATGCTATTGCCTAATTTTCAGAGGCCAGTCCTTTTTTCTAGCTCCTCCGTATACCGCGCTCCCATCAAAGTAATCTTCGAGGCCGCGGAATTTATATCAAGTAAATCCTCAGGTGTCAGTTCAATGTTAGCCGCTCCCAAGTTTTCATCCAGACGATTCAATTTCCGCGTACCTGGGATCGGGACAATCCACGGTTTTTGAGCAAGCAGCCACGCGAGTGCAATTTGAGCAGGTGTCGCTTTCTTCTGTTCGGCTACTTCTTTAAGCAAGTCTACCATAACCTGATTTGCTTCAAGAGCCTCAGGTGTAAAGCGCGGAAGTATACTACGTATATCGCCATTGTCAAATGTCGCATTTGCATTATAACTTCCCGTTAGGTATCCCTTACCCAAAGGACTGAACGGAACAAAGCCTATGCCGAGCTCCTCCAGGGTAGGCAACAATTCCTCTTCGGGACGTCTCCACCACAGTGAGTATTCGCTCTGGACTGCGGCGAGCGGCTGGACTGCGTGTGCACGACGGATCGTCTTCACTCCTGCCTCAGAAAGCCCCCAATACTTAACCTTACCTTCCTGAATCAGTTCTTTCATTGCTCCCGCTACTTCCTCGATTGGCACATCCGGATCAACCCGATGCTGATAGTAGAGGTCAATGGCTTCGACTTTAAGCCGTTTAAGCGAGTCTTCGACAACTTTCCTGATATGCCCAGGCCGACTATTCATCCCAGTCTGTTTACCATCTTGAATATTAAAGCCGAACTTAGTGGCAATCACCACTTTATCCTTAAAGGGAAGGAGCGCTTCTCCTACAAGCTCTTCGTTCATGTATGGTCCGTACACTTCGGCTGTGTCAAAGAAAGTAACGCCACGTTCAACAGCATCTCGAATTACAGAGATCATTTCCTGCTTGTCGGAAGCTGGACCAAAACCGTAGCTCATTCCCATGCAACCGAGCCCGATAGCAGAAACTTCCAGGCCACTTTTTCCCAATTTACGCTTTTGCATAATTTATCTTCCTTTCTTTATACAGTTTTAGATTATCTTATTGTTAAAGGGCGTAACCTTATTATGCAGTAAATGAAAAAAGGACCGGTATCTCATTTGTCTTAAATGATTGCCTAATTCTCTCACTACCACTAACGTTACATACGAAAGATAAAACAACAATGAGAAGCCTATCTGAGGAAATACTAAACAGTAGGGTGAACTCGCCAAACTGATTGAGTGGAATAGTAGCTAAATTGAACAGGAAGCAGCTGTCTTAGACAAACTGCTCCGTTTTACGTGGATAAGAAATCACATGACGATCGCGGTATGCAAGAGCAATAAGATGGTTTCGCATACCTTCAGTGAGCATGAGACATAGACCTCGATAAAGTCCCCTCGTAGAACAGGTGCCTACAACTACTCGCTTTCACGGAACATACGCTAATCTGAGTAAACCTACTTCTTATGCTGCAGCGCTCTTATAATAATAGCCACCGCTTCTGCGCGTGTGGTATTCGCTTTCGGCTTCACCGTGCCGTCCTCATATCCGTTAAATAAGGCTTTAGCCGTTGCATGAGTAGCTTAAATACCAATTGACATATTCAAAGATTTTATAATGCAGGAGTAACGATTCATGCAGAAGGAGTGATATTATATGTCCCGAGCTTAAAACAAAAAAACCGCTATTTAAGCGGTAATTAAAAATGTCCTTTGATGTATTAATGAACATTTGTTAATAATATAAAATCAGAGCCCATTCGAATTCAACTGCGTGAGTGACTGTTTGTTTTTCAACAAACGTTTCACAAAAAAAGTGAAAAGTGTTAAGGAAAACGCTACGGACACGGCGCTGACCGCGAACAATAATTGGTAGCTTGTGTACTGGGAGATCCAGCCTAGCATGATCGCACCTAGTCCGATGCCAAGGTCATTAGCAGTCGTTATAGTGGCGTTAGCAACCCCTTTACGGTCCGAACGGGCCAGACGTATCGTTACCGCTTGAAGAGCCGGCTGCGCAGAACCGAAGCCGATACCATATAGAACCGCCGATACTAGCACTCTGATCAAACCGGTCGAGAGGCTTAAGACAATCAATGCACAAATCGTAATCACAAGTGCCGGTACTATGACAAGCATCTCTCCGTACCGATCAGAAAGTTTTCCAGAAATGGGACGGCTGAGCGCAAGCGATGCAGCAAAAGCCAGAAAGAACGCGCCGGAATTGACCTGAATCGAGTCAGCGAACAGCGGAACAAAGGTGGTAATGCCGCCATAAGCAATAAACAGAAAAAAGACCGATGCCGCAACGGGCAAGACCGATTTTTCGAACAATTCGATTCTTCTTGCGCCCGTTTGCGGCCGGAAAGGCATTTTTGTACCAAGCGTTAGGAGAAGCGCTGCCGCAGAGAGGACGACGGCGAATAAAAACAAAGCGCTATACGATAGGTTCTGTGCAACCCAAATGCCGAACATCGGGCCGATTGCCATAGCCAGGGTCATGGACGTACTAAACCACCCCATTCCCTCGCCGCGGCGGGTGGACGGGATCATATCCGTGATCGCCGTGATCGTGGCGGTTGTGGAAACGGCCCAACTCATCCCGTGCAAGATTCTGAGCCCTATCAGAACGACAATTCCTCCGACCCAGTTATACATATACATCGCCAAGGTGAAAAGAAGCAGCCCCCAGACGATAAAGGGACGTCTACCGAACCGGTCTAGGAGGCCGCCGACGATCGGCCGAAAAATAACGGCCGACAGCGCAAACGCGCCCATCGCCAGACCGACCTGCGATTGGTTGCCTCCCATCTGTTTGATGAACGGCGGCAACGTCGGATACAGCATATAAAACGCGTTAAATAGAAATAGGTTTCCTATAGTCATGAGAGAAAACTGCTTCGTCCCATAGGAGTTCCACTGTCCACTCCTCCCTTTCGCACTACTATTATTGAAAACCAATTATTGGGTGAGGGACATACGGTTCTTCCAGCGACGCTATTTCTTCAGATGTTAATTTAATTGAGAGAGCAGCTATCGCATCTTCGAGATGAGACACTTTCGTCGCACCGATAATAGGAGCCGTTACCGGTTCTTTCTGCAGCAACCAGGCAAGTGCGATTTGAACGCGTGGAACGCCATGTTTTTCTGCAATTGCCGCAACCCGCTCTATGACAAATCGGTCGGTATTTGCTGTCGCATCGTATTTAGCTTTCGCAATTTGATCGGTTTCGGAACGATGTGTTGTTTCCTGCGTATCACGCGTCAATCTTCCACCTGCAAGCGGGCTATATGGAATCACACCGATTTTTTCTACCTTGCAAAGCGGCAGCATCTCCCTCTCCTCTTCACGGTATATAAGGTTCAAATGATTCTGCATCGATACGAACCGGGTCCATCCATTTTTCTCGGCTGCATGCAAAGCCTTCAGAAACTGCCATGCATACATGGCAGAAGCGCCTATGTATCTTGCCTTTCCTGCCTTTACCACATCATGCAAGGCTTCCATTGTCTCTTCGATAGGCGTATTGTAATCCCAGCGGTGAATTTGGTACAGATCTACATAATCTGTTCCCAGTCTCTTAAGACTTTTATCAATCTCACTCATGATTGCCTTTCGGGAAAGTCCGGCACCATTGGGACCTTCATGCATGCGGCCATTAACTTTTGATGCGATGACAATTTCATCCCGATTTGCAAAGTCATTTAAAGCTCGACCAATAATCTCCTCACTTGATCCGGATGAATATACATTCGCCGTATCAAAAAAATTGATACCAAGCTCCAAAGCTTTCTTAATGATTGGACGACTGCGTTCCTCATCAAGTACCCACTGATGAATCCACCGCCCTGCTTCACCAAAGCCCATACAGCCAAGACAAATCCGGGATACATCCAAGCCTGTATTTCCAAGTTTCACATATTCCATTCGTCTGTACACTCCTTTTTCATATCAAGTAAGAAGTCTCGCCGGCACTCTTTATTGCCCTTCTGAAAACACTTTTTTGGCAACCACAATGGCAGACATCGATTTCGGCCAACCGGCATAAAAAGCGAGATGAATAATCACTTCTTTGAGTTCTTCTTCTGAAATCCCATTTTCCTTCGCTTTATTCAAATGAAATGTCAGTTGCTCCGTATTTCCTCCGGTGATCAGACTTGCTACGGTAATCAGGCTGCGGTCTCGCGGAGACAACTCCTTGCGTTCCCAAACATCGCCAAACAAAACGTCGTCAGTAAGCTCCACGAGTTTCGGGGCGAAATCTCCGATCATTTTTTGTGCGCCTGTCAGTTCTTTTTCCTTTGACATTTTTATACCTCCTTCTAATTATTTTCAGGTCGTAATAAACAAACATTAAATCAATAATAATTCTTGATGTATTAATGTACACGTGTCTATAATTATAAGCAGATACAGTACATCTGCAATTGTTAAATGAGCGAGTTTTGTTAAGAAATGAACAACTAATTAATAATTGTTAATTATTTACGAAAGCTTGGTGACCACCAATTGGCTAAAGTGGATCGAAGAATACTCAAAACGCAGGAAGCGTTAAAAAAAGCTGTTATTGAACTAATGTCAGAGAAAAATTTTGATGATATTACGATACAGGATCTTTCCGACAGGGCGAATGTGAGCCGCGGGACCATCTATCTACATTATTTGGATAAATTTGATCTGCTGGATAAGCTCATTGAAGAACATATTAACATTCTAAGGGATTTGTGCAGAGGGGCATCAGAATTGGATTTTACCGAATCGACTCTGATCTGGACCGAATACTTTGAGCGCAATTATTCATTCTTTTCAATGATGTTAGCGAGTAAAGGCGCTCCTTATTTTCGTGGTCGGTTTCTTGACTTTCTGATCGAAGAATTTACGAATGAGGTTGATGTAACCCAAGGAAAAAACGGTGGGTTAAATGAAGATCTTGTCGTTAGGTTTGTTGCATCTGCTTTCGTAGGGATAGTGGAATGGTGGTTTACTCATGAAAAGCCTGTCCCCCATCCTGTCTTGGCAGAACAACTGGGGACTTTGTTAGAGAGAAATGTGTAATCGATATCTGACTGTAGCATTTTTAGCCCTTTGCGGGGAAAAGGCAACCGATTTGAACCGGCTGCCTTCATAGTAGTTTATTTAACTCTCGTTTTCCGATAGCGTAAAGCCACTCTAGAAATGGAATGACTTCGTTTACTTGAACATTAAAGCCCCGACTTCTTGCGCACCGGGTATAGCATCGTAAAGTCGAATGTTTCAATTTCCGCATAGGGGATTGTGAGAGCGTTCAATGGTTCAAGCGGAACCGTCTCCATCCCGAGTACTCCTTCACGCCGATCGAGCTCATACTCGGGCGACTGCTCTAGCCACGCAAACATTGCATCATATACGCGCCACATGTGCGCCTCATTCCCGTATACGCGGGCGCTAGCACAGAGCCCTCCGCGTACCACCAGAGACTCAATGCCATCCGGTACATCTCCGAACTCGCTAACCGCCAGTCCGACCCAGAGCGTATCGACTTGCTTGCTCCATTGATCCTGCGGAATGAACACATATGCAGAGGGCCCATCTGTCAGTCGCGCATCCTTAAGGGGAACCTGCGCTGTAAGGTTGCTCCACGCCACCCGCGTCCCGCTCTTGTCAGGTGTCATCCCCGTCCGTATTGCCAAGGCTTTGAAAGGCGCCACTTCAATTAACTCAACCGCTATCGTCTTTTGCAAAATACCCTCTCCTCACTTCACGATTATCCATGATGAAGACATCCCGTTAAATATATTCGTCTTTTTCCAGAAAAATCCTTTTTATAAATTTGATAAGGCTATCCTGCCCATTCGTGAGCGTAAGTGAAAATCCTCGCATTCCGTCGAACTCCTCAATCTCTCCAACATCGGCTCCTCGTTGCCGCAACTGTTTATATGCCGACTCAACATAGTGCGTATGAAAGTTCTAAAGAGAAACATTATGGTAAATTCTACGTATATAAAAATGAACGTACAAAACACCAGGATGAACGGGGGACAAACATGAAGGCAAGCTTAAAAATGAATCTAATTGCCGCGGTTGTTACCGTCGTACTTATCGGATCGGTAATCGCTTGGGGATACGATAAAGTTACTGCAATCGAGGGAAAGTCGCCGAAGACGCCCGAAATCGCCGAACAAGTTAAGGCGCCCACAATCGACGAGTTATCGCCAGAAGGTCCCGCGATCGAAACGTTGAAGATCTATCACGAACAAATGAATATGTTGGTCGGATACGGGAATGACGATAATTTTACGAAGGCGACCGAGTGGGATACCGCGCGTACTATTGACGTATTGAACTCGGAAGCATATCGTCAGCTTGCTGCGATGCTTTCGAACTTTCAAGGCGCCGAAATCGACCTTTACCGCGCCGCCGACCTTGCGATGATCGCCCGCGAAAAGCACGACGTTCAAGCCCTTATATACTTGCACCGCATCCTTCACGACTTAGACTTAAACTATTTCAATAAAACGCCGGGTAGTGATTATTGGGGCGTTACGGAAACTATTCGCCATACGTCGGAAGCGGCGGAGGTTGTTCCCGATAATCGCGACAAAATCAAGACGTACATCGAAAAGAATAGGCGTAATTTTTGAATTTGAACGACAAAAATGAACGATAAAAGGCTCCAGACTCGTTTTTCAAAGACCATCAGCGGCAGCTGCGATCTATAGGGAGTTTGAGTTGATTAACCTATGTCCCAGGCATTTCAGCTTCTCTTATTATTTATGCGCACCTCCGTTAATCTGCCCGTTTGATGAGCAAAGGCTGCCGATCATGCCGGCAGCCTTTTAAGGTATGTATTGAGCAAACATTCCTCGTTGAATTTTATCAGGATGAGATCTTCTCCTCCTTTGAGTGCTTTGCAAAAAACTGCGCACCCCGCTTCGGCAGCAATTCTGTTGCTACCATAACCCCAAAAATAATAAGCACCGAGCCGCCAATTTGTGGCCAAGTCACAGGTGTCCCGAGCAAAGCAAACCCGACGAGCATCGCAACGAAGGGCTGCAAATTCAAAAAGACAGCCGCTTTGGCTGCACCGACCTCTTTGATTTGACGATTCCAAAGAAGTCCACACAACCCTTGCATCAGCAGTGCGGTTGCGATGGCAAGGAACCACGCCCATAGCGGTGCCTGCCATATGGCATTTACCGGCTCCACCAACGAAGCAGCTATGATTTGCATAGCACAACCAATGAGAGTCGAGTACATGGTTGCGCTGAACGGATCGATACGCTCAATCAGCTTCCGCATCATAATAATTGAAGCGGCAAAGGTCAACATAGCGATAAAGATTAGCCACATCCCAGGTGTAATCTGGAACGGCTTACCTACTCCAACCACGCAATAAACCCCTAGTACCGCAATGATGGCACCACCGGCTACCCTTTGGGTTAGCGGCTCCCTAAGAAATAACCATGCGAGAATGGCTGTTGTAATAGGCGCAAGTGATAAGATTAGGGCGGCTGTTGTCCCATCCACTGTTTTTATCCCGGTAAAAAAAGCGGTTTGGTTTGCAAGCGTTCCTATCAGGCTTAGCGGAATTAAGAGCTTCCAATCCGACAGCTGCAGGCGAACGGAATTTCTCGTAAGCAGTGCGTATCCTATAAAAAATAAGGATGTAAAGGAAAGCCGGATAGCCGAAAGGAGCATTGGCGAAAACTGCTTCACTAATATAGCCCCGAATACAAAGTTGCTGCCCCAGAACAAAATACAAACAGAGAGCAACAAATACGATTTCATTTTCATATGGAGGTCCCTTCCTTCCCGTTCAAGAAACACTATCCCCCAGTTTACGACGATTGGGCCAAAGGTTCAATTGGTGGTAACAAATAAAAAAAGAGGAGTGCCGTGAAGCAAGCCCCTCATTGCGTATCCGCGGCCGTACTCTTCAATCAACGCTTCCACTTTTGTCCCCTCCTAATAACGTTAACCGTTTTGTTCGACTCCTTATAGCCTTACTTAAATTTAAAAAGCGCGATGCTAAAATGACATCGCGCTTTTAATGCTTGGGCCAGTTCCTGTTCAATCCTAGAATGCCGCCTTTTGAAAAGTGTTGCATAACCTTTTCATTAAATACCTTTGTTTCTACAGCCAAAGAATTAACTAGAGACTAACTCTTTTTCGATTAGACCAAGAGCCTTTGCTGATGAAGTATGAATTTCATGCAGAAGCTCTTGATTTTCCATTAGTGACACGCCATAAGAAGGAATCATTTCTTTAATTTTCTGTTCCCACTCTTTTATATGTTGCGGGAAGCATTTTTTAATTACCTCAAGCATAACGTGAACAGCAGTAGAAGCACCTGGAGAAGCACCCAGTAATGCTGCAATCGAGCCATCAGCGGCACTAATAACTTCCGTACCAAATTGAAGTGTACCTTTGCCGCCAGCTTCAGTATCTTTGATAACTTGCACACGTTGGCCCGCTGCTACTGAATCCCAATCATCGCTTTTGGCGTTCGGGATAAACTCTCGTAACTCTTCCATGCGCTTTTCTTTCGATAACATTACTTGCTCGATCAGGTATTTTGTCAATGACATGTTTTTGGCACCTGCCGACAACATAGTTACGAGATTATTCGGTTTTACTGAAGTTACCAAATCAAACATTGAACCGGTTTTTAAAAACTTTGGTGAGAAGCCGGCAAACGGTCCAAATAGCAACGATTTTTTATTGTCGATAAATCTTGTGTCAAGATGCGGAACAGACATTGGAGGAGCTCCAACCTTAGCTTTGCCGTATACTTTTGCATGATGCTGCGCTACAACTTCCGGATTATTACACACCATAAATATTCCGCTTACCGGGAAACCACCAATATGTTTTCCTTCAGGAATACCGGATTTTTGCAGTAAATGCAGGCTTCCTCCTCCGCCTCCGATAAAGACGAATTTTGCAGTATGGCGTTCGACGTTACCGCTATCGTTTCGTACTTTCAATTCCCACGAGCCGTCGCTAGTACGTTTGATATTATCAACGCTATGTTTGTATTTGATATCGACGTTTTTACTCTTTAAGTGGTCAAACAAAATGCGCGTTAAAGCACCAAAGTTGACATCTGTTCCAGAGTCGATTTTTGTTGCCGCTATAGGTTCATTCGATGAACGATCTTGTATAATAAGCGGAATCCATTCCATCAGTTTTTCAGGGTCATCGGAAAATTCCATCCCTTGAAACAGAGGATTTTTTGACATCGCTTCAAAACGTTTCTTTAAAAACGATACATTTTGTTCCCCTTGTACCATACTCATATGAGGTAAGGGCATGATAAAGTCCTGCGGATTACGTATCAGCTTGCTGTTTACAAGATAAGACCAAAACTGCATGGAAAGCTGAAACTGTTCATTAATTTTTATAGCTTTGCTAATATCTACAGATCCGTCTGGTTTTTCGACAGTGTAGTTAAGCTCGCACAGTGCCGCATGCCCTGTTCCTGCATTATTCCATTCGTTTGTGCTTTCCTCACCTGCATTTTCGAGCTTCTCAAACACTGTAATTTCCCATTCCGGTACTAATTCTTTCAGAAGTGTCCCTAAGGTCGCACTCATGATTCCGGCACCAATTAAGATGACATCTGTTTTAGTTTCTCTGTTGCTCATTTTAACCATCCTTATACCCTAAAGTTTGCAGAAAGGATGTAGGCGCTCCTGCTAAGGCGTCACACCAAAACAAGGCGCGAACTAGTCACACACCTTTTCTGTTTCAATTATAAACATATCATCGTGTATTACAATTTTTTACAGATTAAAATATCTACTATTATCTGATAATTATAAGCTATTTAAAAGCTGGTAACAAGTCAGAAATCCGTCCACAAAGTCTAATGAACACACAAAAACCAAGGTCTTAACCCAGCTTCTTGCAAGGATTAAGGCTTTGGTTTGCCGTTACCAGTGAACCTTTCGAAAGACTCCCCCCATACTTTTATTTAAATAAACTCAGTATTTATTAATGATGCAAACACTATTATGATAAGTAGGGTATAACCATCCATGGTATTTTTTACAACAATATTACTCAGTATCCAACCTTGAAAATAACTTGGTACTTTCTCACTGTGGTTTCGCACAAACTAATAATTCTAAAAAGGGGGGTCAAACTTGCATAGTAACGTTGGTTTTGCATTTAGCTCCGGTATTATTTTATTATTTTTTTTAATATCCTTTGCGTTATTTTTGGTACATATAGTTTTATGCGTTTGGGCATATCGAGATAGCATAAGGAGAGGTAAAAGCACGGAATTTGCAATAATTATTTTATTAGCAATGTTGTTTTTCCCAATCATAGGACTGATCGTTTATTTAATTATTCGTAATGATTAGTTCCAGATCGAATCACCGAAATTTCCCAATGAATCCTTAATCCTTATACCTTATAACAATCCCCACGATAGAGTCGTAAACCGTTTGTTTATTTTTGCTCCATAATGGACTTATCAAGTAAATAAGTACCAGACCGTAGACTGTCCCCAATAATGAATAAATTAAATAATTGGGATACTCAGAAGGAATCACCATGTGCCATATCGTGAAATGGGCGAGCTCCCAAGGGATGAATTTAAGGGTAGAACGAAAAAGCGAGGATCTAAATCCGATTGGTTGACCGTAAATGCCAGCCACCACAATCCTCATTTTTCGTTTACCCCATGTTGCATGCGATTTCGACCCCTCACATATGGCAAAATAAAGATATACAGGCAGTGTAATGAATAGAAACCCAGTGAACTCCGCCAACAAGGGGCTTGTCGTAAACAGCGGAGTCACCTGCGGTCTTGCAAGAAAAGATACTCCGATCAACAGGATGATGTAGCCCAAAATGATAAGATAATCCCAAAAAAAGGCGATTATGCGGGTACCAAACGATACGCTCTTTAGATTTTCATGTATCCGATCGTCCACTGATTGTCAGCTCCCATATAATTAACTTTCTCATGCTCCTAGCATCATCACCTCAAAATAATATTTTTAAAAAGTCCCCTAAAGAACTTATGTGCCCAATTAATTATATTCCACCCCCCCATATCGGCTTGATTAATCTTGTGACATTACTACCCTAAATCCTCAAAGGAGATAAGACTAAATGAAAATAATTATTTTCGGAGTAAGCGGAACAGTCGGAAAAGCATTAACTAAAACTCTTACAGTTAATCATCATGATGTTTATGGAAGTTATAATTTGAGTAAACCATCATTTTTACCTTCAGATCGTACTATTCAGCTTCCGATTGACGAACTTGATTTACTGGACAAGTTTTTATCGCAAGTCAATCCCGACTTCGTAGTTATGGCTTTGCGCGGAGATTTTGTAAAGCAGCTTAAGTTCCATATTAAAACTGCTGAATACTTAAGAAATACAGGGGGCCGAATGATTTTTTGTTCCACCTCTAATGTATTTGATGCAAGTACCAACTCGCCGCATTTCGAAGAGGATCCCCCCTCCGCTGCCAGTGATTATGGACAATTTAAAGCGGAATGTGAAAGGATATTGGCTGAAATACTTTTAGATAAACTTATCATTGTTAGGATCCCAGCCCTTTTTGGTCATGATACACCTCGAACCAACGAGTTGAGACAACAGCTTCAATACGGAGAGTCAATAAAGATCTATACCAATTTGTATTCCACCAGGAACACCGATCAGTTATTATCGATGCAGCTTACATATTTGATGGAACAAGGGCTAATGGGCATTTACCACCTTGGGACTACCGATATCATGAATCATTCAGAATTCACAAAAAAACTTTTGACACGTTGGGGTTATACAGATGTTGCATTCGAAGTATTAAAGCAGGATACTTTTTCCTCAGTCATCCCCGAAAGATACGATAACTCTCTTTTAACCAATAATCCCTTGCCGAATAAACTCCAAATGAACCACGAGCAGTTGATCGAATATTTATCAATTTTCAAGTGAGCCCGTTAGCACAGCAGGCCACCGAGTTTACAATTGGTAGCCTGCTTGAACTCTGTTCTATTGATTTAAGTATACCTCGTCCAAGACCTCAGTGTCTCGGATGGAGCGCACATTCAGCGTATTTTCAGCAACCTTTCAATTAAGATTCAGTTGGCTTTCACTTTTCCTTAAGAAACCAAGCCTATACTTCTAAATGTAAGTAAAACAATAGAGAGGAAGGAATGAGAGATGAGAGAAAGGCATATAAGAGGATCGGAAAATTGGCACCAATTCAAAGATAACTCCTATGATGGCATTCACCATGGATTTCATGGATCGCCACTTCTGAGCATCGTACTGTTGCTTGTCGTCGTTTTAATTGGCTATTTGTTGTGGAGAAGATTTCGAACACATAAGCAGAACAACCAGTTTACAAATATCGATGCTGCCATGCCGTCGGTTTACTATCAAATGCCCTTAAGTCACAGGGCGAACATGTTAGACGAATGGGAGCGCAACATTCACAAGGAGGAGAAACCAAATGGGAATTTTTAAAAGAGTAAAAGACATTGCATTGGCCGATATCAACGAGATGCTAGATAAAATGGAAAATCCGATCTACATGATCAAGCAATACCTTAGAGAGCTGGAGGAACAAATCGCTACCGCCAAGAACGCGCTTGCGAATCAATTGATCGCAGAGCGCAAGTTTGAAGCGTTGATCAGCGAGCTTGAGAAGGTAATCGGAAATCGTGTCCGACAAGCAAATCTCGCGCTCGATCGGGATGATGAAACGATCGCACAGCTCGCAATAGAAGAAAAGCTCATTTGCGAAAAGAGGCTCCACGTGTATCGAGAGCAGTATCAGACTGTGAAACAGCATATCGCAATGCTGCAAGAAACGCTTCATACTTCGAACGCGCTGTACGACGAGCTGCAAAGCCAAAAGTGGTTTCTAATGTCCAGAGCAAATAGCGCTCGAGCTATGCAAGACCTGAACCGTGCCGTTTCTTCCGTTGATACGGATACCGTTCGAAAAGGTTTTTCCAGAATGGAGGAGCAGGTGTGGCAGATGGAAGCTAGAGCCGCCGCAGACGCTCAGGTCGATCGTTTTTTTCACAATCCCGCCTCGGCTGGAACGAATACCCTTATCAAAAACGAGGTGCAGCAGGAGCTGGAGCGGCTTAAAGCTGAGAGAAAGTAGGTTATTTTACCTACAATTCAACAATAGTACCAAAAAAAGACGACCTCTTAAGAGTGTCGTCTTTTTTACATTTGAAACCGAAAAGTTTATAATATTCCAGTTTTCTGACTTTCTATGCTCACATAAAAATAGAGGCTATCCCCCTTTTGATGAAGCATCTAGTTTTAGTTGCCGTATATCTGATGCGGTACATAAGGCTCCTCTAGACTCGCAATTTCGTTTGAATCCAGCTTCACCGATAACGCTGCAACTGAATCCTCCAGATGATTAAGCTTTGTTGCGCCTATGATCGGCGCTGTTACCTGCTCTTTTTGCAGTACCCATGCAAGCGCGACTTGCGCGCGAGGAATGCCCCGCGTGGCGGCAATTTCAGCAACTCTCTCCACGATCTTGCGATCTGCGTCTACCATTGCCGCAACTAGCCTTTGACCGGCTTCGTCTATCTCTGAACGGGCTGTCTTTTCATCCCATTCTCGGGTTAACCGTCCTTTAGCAAGCGGACTCCATGGAATTATCCCGATTCCCTCTGAGCGGCAAAGCGGCAGCATCTCCCTCTCTTCTTCCCTATACAGTAAATTCAATAAATTCTGCATGGAGACAAACCGGGTCCAACCATTACGTTCGGCGACATGCTGCGCTTTCAAGAACTGCCAAGCATACATCGAGGATGCTCCTATATACCTTGCCTTACCTGCCTTTACTACGTCATGGAGTGCCTCCATCGTCTCTTCAATAGGCGTCGTGTTATCGAAGCGGTGGATCTGATACAAATCGACGTAATCCGTACCCAGCCGTTTTAGGCTGTTATCAATTTCGCTCATGATTGCCTTACGGGAAAGTCCCGCACCATTCGGACCCGGACGCATGCGGAAGTATACCTTTGTCGCAATGACGACCTCATTACGACGGGCGAATTCCTTCAATGCACGTCCGACAATTTCCTCGCTTGTCCCGTCAGAGTAAACATTCGCAGTATCGAAGAAGTTAATACCTAGTTCTAGCGCTTTTTTAATGAATGGTCTGCTTTCCTCTTCATTCAGCGACCAAGGAGCTATTCCGCGTTCGGGTACCCCATAACTCATGCAACCAAGGCAAATTCGGGAAACTTCCAAACCGGTGCGGCCAAGCTTTACATACTCCATTTAATCGATACACTCCTTAGTTTTATTTTTCACTGGTTCATGTATTCTGACCGAAAGAAGCGCGCCGCAGCGAGCTGCGTCAATTTGTTTCCGAGGGAATAGAACCGGTGTTCATAGGGCGAAGCCCTTTGTTTTTCAACAAACGTTTCGCAAAGTACGTGAACAGCAACAAGGAAAACGCGACCGACACGGCGCTGACCGTAAACATTAGCTGGTAGCTCGTATACTGGGAGACCCAGCCTAGCATGATCGCACCTAGCCCGATACCGAGGTCGGTAGAAGTCAATAAAGAAGCAGTGGCAACTCCTTTACGATCCGGGTGGGCAAGACGTATCGTTGCCGCTTGAAGAGCCGGATTCACGGAACCGAAACCGATACCGTACAGTACCGCTGAAACGAGCACGCCAAACAATCCAGTTGAAAAGCTCAAGGTAATCAAAGCCGAAATCGTAATCACAAGGGCCGGTACAATGACTAACGTCTCGCCGTGCCGGTCCGAAAGTTTTCCCGCAATGGGACGGATCAGGGCAAGCGTTGCGGCATAGGCCAGAAAGAACGCGCCGGGATTGACCTTGATCGAGTTAGCGAACAGTGGGACAAAGGTGGTAATGCCGCCATAAGCGATAGCATGAAAAAAGCTTGATGCCGTGACGGGCAAGACCGATTTTTCAAAAAATTCGATTCTCCTTGCGACAGATTTTGGCCGGAAAGGCATTTTTGCACCAAACGTCAAGAGCAGCGCTGCGGAAGAAAGGCCTACGGCGAATAGAAACAGAGCGTGGTACGATAGGTTCTGTGTAACCCAGATGCCGAATATCGGGCCGACAGCCATAGCCATGGTCGTGGCCGTGCCAAACCAACCCATTCCTTCTCCGCGACGGGCCGACGGGATCATATCCGCAATCGCCGTGTAAACAGCTGTTGTGGAAACGGCCCAGCTCATCCCGTGCAATATTCTGAGCCCCATCAAAACGACAATTCCGCCGATCCAGTCATACATATACATCGCTAACGTAAAAAGAAGCAGCCCCCACACGATAAACGGACGCCTGCCAAAACGGTCCAGCAGCACGCCGACGATCGGGCGAAAAATAACGGCAGACAGCATAAACGCGCCCGCCGCTAGACCAACCTGCGCTTCGTTGCCGCCCAACTGTTTGATGAACAGCGGCAGCGTCGGATACAGCGAATAAAATCCGGTGAATAGGAAAAACATCCCTACCGTCATGAGAATAAACGGCTTCGTCCATAGGCGTTCCACTTTCATTCCTCCTCAAGTTCTGTCAAGAACTCTTATGTGTTAAAGGCGTAACCTTATTATGCAATAAATGAAAAACAGACCGTTATCTCATTTGTCTTAAATGATTGCCTAATCCTCTCACTACCACTAACGCTACAGACGTATATGCCTTATAATTGAAAAAGATAAAACCACAAGGAGGAGCCTATGTCGGAGGAAATACTAAAACAGCAATATGAACTCGCCAAACTGATTGAATGTCACTCGGGTCAGGACGGAGTTTATAAGACCGCAATCCCATCTTTACTTCTTATTCGCTACTCTAATGTGACCGAGCCAGTCTACAGAGTTTACAAGCCTTCCTTATGTTTCATAGCTCAAGGTTTGAAAGAGATATTGCTAGCACAGGAGCGTTTTGAATATGGTCCTGCCGACTACCTTATTTCATCCATGAACTTGCCGGTGATCGGCCAGGTCATAAAAGCTTCTTTCGACGCCCCGTATTTGAGTTTCAAACTTGAATTTACACAGAGTCAAATTTTGGAGGTTTTAAATAACTCTGACATTCAAATCACCCCGAAAGAAAATGCTAAGCGAGCTATGTTTGTCGGTCAGATAGAGTTACCTATACTGGATGCGATACTCAGATTAGCTCGTTTGCTAGACAATCCCAAAGACATTCCGTTCCTCGCTCCCATCTACACAAGGGAAATTCTATACAGGCTTCTGCAAGGGCAGTATGGAGTTGCGCTGGCACAAATCGCAATGGAAGGAAGCAGCATCTATCGAATCAGGGAAGCTATCGAACAAATTATCAATGACTGTGATAAGCCTTTGCGAATTGAAGAGCTTGCAGAAATAGCTAGTATGAGTATTTCTTCGTTTCACAGACACTTCAAAGAAGTAACCGCTATGAGCCCTATTCAGTTTCAAAAACAGCTGCGATTGCAGGAAGCTCGGCGCCTATTATTATCCGAGTCAGCGGATGCCGCTGATGTCGCATTCCGGGTAGGTTATGAAAGTGCATCCCAATTCAGCCGCGAATATTCTCGTATGTTTGGTTCTCCTCCCAGAGCGGACATTAAGCGTCTGAAGGAAAAATATGACCAAAGACTAAACGTAAGATGATCCTCTTGACTTGTCACCCGACATTGGCCATTTGAATGAAAAAAACACCGCCTTTTTCGTTACATGCTTCATCATCTTTCTCAGCAGAGAGTTTCAAATATTCTTGAACCTTTTTCAATGGCATATGGGTTCTTTTGCCCCTTCTTCAGAAATAGTGAAATAGATTCAAATGCCCGGTATATCCGGCTAACGCATCCCTCCAGAAAAGCTGAAACAATGAAAAGGAGACCCGTAAACGACCGGATCTCCTTTTCATTTACACCTTGATTCTCGTGGGCAACTGCTTCGCTACATGACACTCTGGGCGTCGAACATGCATTGCTGAATTACCCCTGAGATGCTGAGCGGCTGAGCCAATCCTGAAAACGTGTCGTAGTGATGCGCGCGTTGCTATCGCTGGGAACGAGGGATTGATCATTTACTTCTACTGATCCGAAGTAGAGCGCGTTGGCGTCTGTGACAACCTGACGTGTGTCTTGATTTGCGCTCAAGAATTGCCGAACGAGTTCGTCGAGACGAATCTGTTCTGGGCCAGCCACCTCGACAATGCCATTCACTGGCGCCCCAAGTGTGAAATCGACCAACACGGCTGCAACATCATCCGAAACGATAGGCTGCATTAGGGCGGAAGGCAAACGAACGGTTTCCCCTTCTGTAGCCACATAGGCGATGCTGCCGACGAACTCGAAGAACTGCGTTGCGCGGACGATCGTATAGGGAATCTTGGAAGTCTTGATTAGCTCTTCTTGGGCCATTTTCGCGCGGAAATAACCACTTTGGAGAAGGCGTTCAGTACCAACGACCGACAGCGCAACGTGATGACTTACTCCAGCGGCTGCTTCAGCAGCAAGAAGGTTCTTATTCGATGTCTCGAAGAACTCCATAACTGCCTGGTCCTCAAACGAAGGCGAGTTTGTAACGTCGACGACAACCTGAGCGCCGCTAAGCGCTTCAGCGAGCCCCTCGCCAGTGATCGTGTTGACGCCTAAAGAAGGTGATGCCGCCACTGCCTCATGACCAAGCTCACGAAGGTTGTTTACAAGTTTTGATCCAATGAGTCCACTTCCACCAATAACTACAATTTTCATATTAATTCCTCCTAGTTTATAACTTGAAATATAAGTGCTAGAGATGAAGATCCGGTTAATAAGCGCGCGGCAAGGCACGCGAATTATACGTTGCTTTTGTAACTGATTAGCTCAGGCCAGCTTTCGTCAATCCAAATGCTGCGTCAGCCGAACCCGGTACAGTCTTGAAGGCTACATTTATGCGATTCCAAGCATTAATCGCCATGATTGAGAAAGTCAGATCCGAGATTTCTTTTTCAGACAACTGTCTGCGAACACGATCGTACAATTCGTCGGGTACGCCTTGTTCAGGCGACTTAGTCAGGATCTCAGTCCATGCCAGTGCAGCCCGTTCGCGTGGAACAAACAGCGTCGATTCACGCCAAATCGAGATGTGGTAGAGGCGAAGTTCGCTCTCGCCATTGATTTTTGCTTGCTTGACGTGCATATCCAGACAGAACCCGCACCCATTCATTTGCGAAGCCCTGATGTGAACGAGATCAAGGATCTTCTCTTCAATTGCGCTTTCCTTCTCGGCATTGCTGAATTCCATCATTTTTTTGAAAAGCTCTGGTGATTGCTGCATATAGTTTACCCGTTGTGTCATAACTGTGTACCTCCTGTTTTTTTGACACTATAAAGACAATTGGCGACTTCAATGTGTGACATAAAAACCTAAATTAATCATTCAATCGGAACCCGAGCGAAATATATCAAAGCGATTACTGCTGGTATAGAAATTAGCTGATGCTGCTATAGAGGTTAATTTTTGTCAAGAAGAAATAGAACAAATTAGCAAGCAAGAAGTACAAGATGGTTGAATGATGCTGTTGCCAGTCTCTCCAAACTCCCCAATGCCACACCGGAATTAAAAAAACTACACATCATCTTTTCATTATTTAACAAGTCGATCTGAGCAATTCAAATGTATAAAAAAACTGACCAAACCTCTAGCAAAATGTCAGAGTTGGGTCAGCTTTTTATGTTGTGAATATTCGCTATAATAGCCGATATCTCACCGACGAATCTTATTTTTTGCATTGTGCTTATTAGCCCCAGCAACTTAGTTCCACTGCTCATGCGAAGAAATTGCAAGAAACCACAAGGAATTCAGTTTAAGTGTTGTAATTTATCTGGATTCACAATAAAGTAAATTCGTTGAATAGTCATCGTTTGGGCATCCCACTCAAAACAAATAACCCCGGTTGGAATGCCTTCTTTTGTTAACAAAATCCCTGGTTGATCATTGACCTCGACCAGCTGTGCCTTTGATTCGGGAAATCGAGTCGACGAAAGGGCGTTCAATATCGCGAGCACGCGTTCTCTACTATATATAGGATTGATTGCGGCGGACACTTTTCCTCCACCGTCGGCAATCAATATGACATCCTCTGTTAACATGTCCACCAGTGATTGAATGTTACCATTCGAAAGGGCAGAAATGAAGCGAGTCACCAATTCCTTCTCTTCTGTAAGATGCGATGATAGTATTTCATCTTTTTCGGAGGACAAATCTACTTTTTTCTTGACACGACTGAAGATCTTACGGCAATTGACTTCAGATTTGTTGAACATTTCACCAATTTCACTATGTTCAAATGCAAAGACCTCTCTTAAGATAAACACAGCTCGTTCCAATGGCGAAAGTTTGTCCATAAGAATAAGAAAGGCATAAGAAATCGTATCATGACGCTCAACGCTATCTAACGGACTATGATCGTTTAATTGCACTGTTGGTTCTGGAAGCCAATTACCTACGTAGCTTATTCTTTTTTTTCGTGCAGATTTTATTTCGTTCAAACATCGATTGATCATCATTTTGCTTAAGTACGATTTGATATTATTAATATTGTCATTTAGAAATCCATGTATGCTTATAAACAAATCTTGAACCATATCCTCAGCATCTGATCTAGAGCCAAGCATACGGTAAGCAATTGAAAATAAATGAGGTTTGTAGGTTTTATACAAATCTTCAATGTTATTAGTTGATGGATCAATTGTATAACTTTGCATATTATCCGCCTTTCTTTAATTCGAAAAGTCTCGCCCATATCTACTTATTATTTAACAAATCGAAATGGTCCATTCTATGAAATAAATGATCTAGGTAAAATAAAAGCTTTCGGATTTGCAGTTTGGAAATCATTATTTAACTTCATCGTAGTTATCACTGATAAGACAATTGGCGATGTCAATGTGTGACATAATCTCAAAAATTCTGAATTCATCAGAAGATACGAAAATCTATTCATCATAAACTCAATAACTAGTGGAAAAGACAGCCAATTCAACTGGCTGCCTTTTCCACTAGTTATTGCTCTTTTTTTTAATATTCGCATTCTATAATCAAGAGATTACGAGTCCGCCGATATCTCCGATGATTTGTCCTGTGATCCAACCCGAACCCGACCGCTTGAAGCATTCCATGTCATTTACCTCAACCAGGGCGGCTCATCAGCATTCCTGATGCGCGGCGCGACGCCCGTTTAGCCCGCGGCATCGCGCTGCGCCCAGCCTTATCCGCTCTACTGCGGCTTATTGCCGCTCGAATTTTTTGATCCCGGGCGGCAGCGACACGTTCGCCGGATTCGGCTCCTCCCGCTTGTCAGGCACGATTCGGCCGTCCACCAAAATCGCCATATAGACGAATTGCGGGCTAAGCTGATCTGGAGCTTCCATGGTCTTGTTGAAAAACATCGTTTGGTCGTTTATCAAAAGCGGAAGGCCGCTACCTTGCACAGCACTGCCGACGTATTGCTTGTACGGGCCGATGCTGCCCTCTTCTCTCACATCGAGCCCTGTAAGCATGTCGAGCGTAAGCGGCGTGTTCTGACCGTGACGCATATTCACCTTGCCGGTTTCGCCAACCGGCATATCGCCAGAGACGTCGACTGTGGCGTAGCTACCCACCGCCGTCTCCAGAATGTTCACGAGTAACTCCCAATCTTCCTCAGCGTCCGGAGGATACACGGTCAGGAATTTGTCGATGGGCTTCTGAGTGTTGGTGAAGTCGAACTTATGGGATACCTTCCAAGACATCAGCAACGGACTGACCGCCTGCGCAATCGCCAGCCGCTGTGTGGCATCGCCGGAGCCTACATGTGCCTTCCAGCTCACGTGCGCCATTTCCCGCATGCCCCATGATAAATAGTTGCGGTCGAGCTTGTACCCCTGCCCTTGCAAATAATCCTTCAGGGTGATGGCAGCTTTCACTTCCTTCTTCTCCACGTCCTTTCGCACAGTAGCAAGCCTCTCGCCGCCGCGGAACGCCTCTGCGTGCCGGCGGCCCTCCCGTCCGACGGTGGAAGGGACCTCCACCTCTTGAATTACGCCCCGCCTCTTACGGATGTCGGCCAGAATTTGCTCTACCTTGGCCAGCTTGGCCGGGTCTTTCTTCTTCAGCTTCTCCTTGCTTGCTCTCAGGTCGTAGCTTGCCCGCCAATCGCCAATAATAGCTTCAATCTTCTGCATCCGCTCTTCCTGCGCCCGATAATCCGTGTCGCCCAGCTTCTCATAGGCGACAAGCGCGTCATCCAGATTGCCCCACGACGTCTTGCCGAACACCTTCGTGCCGGCCTTCAGACCTTCATCGTGCAGTTCCTTGCTCGTTGGCAGCCCTGGCGCTCTTTGAGCGCCTACTGCCGGCGGAGCGGCGGAAATCCGCATGCCTCTCTGCAGCAGCTCCCCCACCATCCGGTTACCCACCGTCCGCTGCAACTGCATCCAGTCGCCATAGGTTGCGGCCTGCTGCGCCGTCCCGCCGGCCGTTCGTTCACTGCCCGTGCTTTCACTCTTCCCCGCGCCCCGTTCGGGAGGCTGATGCCGCACCCCTGCCATGCCAAAGCCCCTCCTTCAAAATGGTAATTACCTTACTATTATAATTCTTTATTTGTTTATATTTTCCTTTTTATGTAACTATCCTGCCCAGTGATTACTACCTTTTTTTTCAACTTAAAAAAACCGCTTTTAAACAAGCGATTTTCGAAGGATATATTTGTGTTATCTGCAACTTCTTAGTTTGTTCCTTTTAATCTATATAGGTTGTTTCCAAGCTTATTTAAAGCATCTTAATTTCATTGTTAAGCGATTTATAAATCTCATTCAAAACATTTCCCATTGCGTCCCCTGCTCAGAATGGATAGTTATGTTTTATTATAAGTACATTTTCCAATTAATTTGTCTTCAATTTAGCTGTCGACTGTGTATCCTTCAGCTCGATACTGAGTTTGAATATGTCATAAGGTGAAATTTTAAATGGAGTCACTTCAACTGTATAGGTATCCCCTTCGGGCTTTGTTTGAATAGCAAAATTTTTCCCGGAATTTACCTCAAAAGAACCTAACGTCTTATTAGTTTCTCCGCTAGTTTAACGTTCATCTATGGTTTGTCTTGTTGATATTTTTCAAAGTCTTTTTCTGGCAAGTTTGTGTTAAGGGACGCATACTGAATCGCAGATGTTTTTGTTTTCGCGTGAAAGGTCAATGTATTATAGCCGATAAGATATACAATATAACGGTTTCCATCAGTATCTGATTTGTCTGTATTTGGTTTACCTTGCATAGCAATTACATCTGGTAGTGAATAGGGCAAAACATTTCCCGAGATTTCTATTCTATAAGCTCGTTCATTTTGATTATCCTGTTTTAGGTAGTGGTACTGGTAACTTTGCCAGCGGTAAGCCTTGTCATTAGGTTCAAAATCTAAAGCTCATCCGGTACATCTCATTAGGAATGCTGCAATCCCCACCACCATGATCAACAGGTCTTCAATGGTTTTGGCTTTATGGTTTTCTGTAACTTGATATACTTTACCCCCTGCCATCACACGAAACTTCTCTGAATATCCCTGGATTTCATAAATTTCCGTTCCTTCCTGTAAAAATGCAGCGTCCCCATTCTTAGTCAGGTAGTCGGTGCACGTTACATTATCGGCCACACGGTATTGAACTTCACCCAGCTTCTTCCCCTTTTGCGTTGACTGATTTCCGATCTGCTGTTCGGCACCATAATGAATATCGTTGATCACTAAAAAATCAACCCAATCAATAATCGCGCCGCACTTTACGCCGATTTTTATTTTTCACCAATTCATCGTTCGATAACATCTGCATTTACTAATTATTAATATATAAGAAATAACAGTAAATGTATCGATTCGTTTGAAGGAGTGGGTTTAAATGTCCCGAAAGCATATGCCTTTCCTTTTAGCCGCGTTAACTGCATTTTTGCTGTACGGTTGTGAAATTGAATTGTCTCCCGAACAGTCTACTGCTGACCAATTATTAACAACACCTGCTGAATCACAAGTGCCGGTGTCTACTCCAATTCCAACTTTATTTCCAGTTTCAATTGCTTCGCCAGAGCCTCAACCCCTTTTGCAAGAACCAATAACGATCCTATATGCGGGAGACGCTATGTTTGACTGGTCTGTTAAAGAAGCAATCGCCCAGTACGGCCCTGATTTTCCATTTGTGCATATTAAAGAAGAAGTAGAGAAAAGCGACTTCGCATTCGTCAATCTGGAAAGCGCAGTTACGCTTGAGAATGACAAAGATAGCAATCAGATTTATAATTTCAAATCCAATCCGGAATCACTTATAGGGCTAAAAAATGCAGGATTTGACATGGTTTCAGTCGCCAATAATCATTCGATGGATTTTTTACAGAAAGGTTTCCTGGATACACTCGATAACCTGGACAAGGCGGGATTGCTCTATGTGGGGGGCGGTCTTAATGCCAAAGAAGCATACAGCGCGAAGAGCATCATTCTAAAAGGGAAAAAGGTGAAATTCCTAGCGTTCTCTCGCTTCATACCAACAGGAGATTGGTTTGCTGGGACGAATAAGCCGGGGATCGCTCAAGCCTACGATAGGAAACCGGTGCTGGATGCCATAGCCCATGAACGTGAGGACGCCGATTATGTGTTGACTTACATCCACTGGGGGGTGGAAATGAAAAACCAACCGGAAAAGTGGCAGCGCGACTTCGCTCGCCAAATGATCGATGCTGGAGCTGATGCGATCGTTGGCAGTCATGTGCATGTGCTGCAAGGGTTTGAGTTTTACAAAGGGAAGCCTATTGCTTATTCCATTGGCAATTTCCTCTTTCCTGACTATGTAAGCGGTCCGAAGGCGGATACGGGACTACTCTACCTAACGCTGAATGGCGACCGTATCGATATGTCCTTTCACCCTTATTACATCGAGAAAAATCAAATTGTTCCTAAGGGAGATGCGTA
Source organism: Paenibacillus sp. JT22N1 (assembly GCF_059692155.1). NCBI lineage: Bacteria > Bacillati > Bacillota > Bacilli > Caryophanales > Paenibacillaceae > Paenibacillus > Paenibacillus sp. JT22N1. The sequence continues at coordinate 225,034 of NZ_JCAUAW010000011.1, read as the reverse complement.
TGTAAAAAAGCAGCAAACATATCTGGAGTCGATTTCCTACGGTGTGACCTTGGATGGACCGAATGTGCTAATGCAAGAAGGAATGGCAAGCCTACAATCAAATAATAAATAAAGTTCTTTTTAAACATGTAGTTATAAAAAGGAATAAAAGGAATTTAGAGGGATTTAGAGAATAGCTTATCCTAGTCTTCCTTTACGCATTATCTCCACAGCATATTACGTTGTAAAATATATCACACAAAATCGACAAGGAGTGTACTTGTGAATTATTCAACATTAACGAAATTCTTACCTTCTAGATTCAATCGCTTCCATGTAATTCTTATTTTCATTACCACCGCATTGCTTGTCTCGTTAATTGGATATATTCAAAAGGATATTGCGAATCCCCGTAATTATCACTATGAAAAACAGAAGGCTTCCAATGGCGTCGTCTTGCATACAATTCAGACTACTCCGGATAATGTTCGACTGCAGGCGATCGATATGAATGTAACGAAAACTCCTTATTACGGTATTAATGGGGGCTTTTTCTGGGAAGGAGCTCTGCTAAGTATTGCAGTTATCAATGACCAACCTTTGAAAGGAATGCCTGGCGATTACGGATCTGGCTGGTACAACACGGGCATTGACACTAACTTAAAGCGTGGAACACTTGTTTGGGATGACGTCACTAAACACTTCTCGATTCAAGTAGTCACACATGCCGGTGAGCTGACCGTAACAGATAAGCGGCGTTATTGGGCACAGGGTGGTGTCAGCATGAAGCTTAACGATAGCTTCGGCTGGGAGAGTGATATGATTTTAGAGCAAATGCCAGCCTATAACGAAGGTCATATGCGTACAGCAGTTGTTTATGATAGTCAAGAGAACATTTATATGATTGTAACACCTTCGTACTGTACGATTGGAGAATTCCGAGCAGCCATTCTCGAAAGCTTCAGTGATCGAAGGCTGGTAGACGGTATCTATTTGGACGGAGATGGTTCCTCTCAATTGCAATGTCGCTATGTCCGTTTGAAAGGTGATCAACGCCAAGTCTATCAGATGCTAACTTTAATCAAATAAGATGACCTCAATTACTGTCAAAAAGAAGTGAAAAGGCTACTGATACACAGGCAGCCTTGTTCTCGGTCATTATTAAGTTAAAGCTTTTCGTTAGTTAAAGTCCTTTTTGTCTTTATGCACCGAATGCGATGCAATAACCATTAATATCACGGATAGTCATTTCACTCCATCCTTCGGACCAATGAGGTCCATTAACAATTTCCACACCTTTTGATAGAAATTCCTCATATAAATGTTTCAATCCCACTGGGCTCGTATAGCAGAAGGCATCAAAATATAGTCCTCCTTCAACGGTCGAATTTGGTCGAACATCGCTGATCTGTTTTGCTTCGTGTAGAATAAATGTCACGGTTCCATGGTTCATATGTATATGACCACCAACATTTTCTTCAGTGAAGCCTATTCCTTTGTAATAATTAATTGAATCCTGTAGATTAGCAACAAGCAAAACAATAGACGGTCCTTTCAAGTTAACCGAAACTACACCATTTTCTCGCACGTATATCCCCACTCCCATTTACGATCGATATTTCTGAACTTGCTTTTTCAATAGCATCATCTGCCCAATATGGTATGCGTTATGGATACACAAATTTGATATCACACCCCACCACTGAGCATTGGAGTAGGTTGGCACTCTTTTTTCCAGCTTAGTATCGTCACAGTTCGTAATAACTTCTCGCCAGTGTACAAATCCATTGCTTAACTTCTGAATGGTCTCATTCCAACTTGCTTCATTCTGCTTCAGGTGATCCAATTCAAAAGTTTCATCGTTCGTTGTATTACTTTCAAGCAAATCATCATTAATAAACCGATTTAGCCACATTTCATTCCAGAAAATGAGATGGTTCGCAATCTCCCAGATGGAATGCGGATGGTCTTCTGCTTTCCAGACGGCATCATTTACAGATACATCATTTAAAATCGTTTTAGATGGTTTAAACCAACTTTCATCATTATGACAAGCAGCTAATTGATCAAGTAATACTTCCTTCACACTGGTCAATACTACCACCTCCAAAGGTATAATGTGCTGCAACAGACGTATTAAAGCTCCCTTTTGTCTTCACATATCATTAGTATATTGTCGTCAGGATCTCTGAAGGTGAAGAACGATATGTTATCATGTACTTCAATTTCTGTTATGATTTCAATTCCCTTTTCCTTAGCAAAAATATATGATTCCTCTAGGTTTTTCGTTTCAAAGAACAATTGAGTCTTAGAAGAATTTTTTTTGTCTTCTTTATGATTACTGTCTAATAACAAGGATGAACCGCCATCCATTTGTAAGCTATAAATTGTCCCTTCATGACTAGCTGATTGTGCTGGCAATCCAAATAACTCACTATACCATTTGATCGCTTTCGGCATATCACTAACATGAATAAACACAGCACCAATTCGATTTGTTATCGGACTACTGGTTATTTGACTCATACAACCTCTCCCTCATGGTTTTGTATTATTGAATAATTCTGACTTCATGTGAATTCAATGTTACCATAATATGGATTATAGATGAAGTGCCATTAAAATATTTCAGAACCCTTGCATCCAAAAGCGATTCTAAACGTATACGATCAAGAAAGGAGTTGTGAATGCATGAAAAACCCTGAGCATGTTCACCTTCCGGAAACAAGAAATGAGCTGCTTCAAGCAATTCATGAGATAGAATCATGGGAAGCTGAACAAAAAGACCTATGGTTTTGGGAAAAAATCGGAAGATTTCCTTTCCAAGTGTTGGACCGATTAACGCCGAAGTTTTTGAATAAAAAAATAGGTGAAGCACTGGACGAGCTTGGGAATTATTTGCAGGCAGGAGGCAGCTATCTTATTTCTGAAAAAGGAACATTGCGGGACATTGAAGATGTGCATCTTCGCAATAGGGTCGAGGGAGACCTAACAGATCTTACAGAGGGGCTTACGATAGAAAAGGTAGGAACATTACCTCTTCTTGTGATGGATCAAACGGCTAATGAAATTGTCCAAAATCGATCAAATCTGGCTACCATTCAAGGTGCAACAACTGGTATTGGCGGGATTCTGACACTCGCCATCGATATTCCGGCCATTCTTGGCCTGTCTTTGAAAACCATTCAAGAAATTGCGATCTGCTATGGTTATGATCCCAAAGAAAAGCAGGAGCGGATATTCACGATCAAATGCCTGCAATTCTCGTCCTCCGACATTGTCGGAAAAAAAGCCATTCTCGAAGAGCTTGCGGACTACGCCTCCACGGATAAGAAGAATGTACAAATAATCTCTCAGCTTCAGGGATGGCGCGAGGTATTCGCCACTTACCGCGATAATTGGGGTTGGAAAAAGCTGTTCCAACTCATTCCTATTGCCGGAATCCTCTTTGGCGCTTGGATCAATCGCGGAACGCTGAAGGACGTTGGCGATGCTGCGAAAATGCTGTATCGCAAGCGACGTATTCTTGAACGTTTACACGCCCAAGGGGATGGCTAGCTGAAACCATCGGAGTACCTTTTCGTACTAATAAGAAAAAGTCGAAGGAGGAATGAAAGTTGCTCAAATATTTATTTAGCAAACTATTAGGATCTTTTTTCCATTCCAAACGACGCAGACATTATCAGCATAGTAGCTCTAATTACAATGCCTATAATAATCGCCGATACTCCTCAAGTGACCATGCGGGGTACGGAAACAATCATCAAGGACATCGCTACTATAAAAATAGTCATCGAAGCTCCAGCTAATCCAAGCCGCGAAAGTGGCTTTTTTGTTTTTAATCCTTTAATAGCACGTCCAGATCCTCGATACATGACTGCGCGTTAACATACGGCGGATCGATTTGCAGTAATTTACGAATCACTTGCTTCGTCTGCCTTGTTACCGACAGTTCCTCCTCCCATCCAATTGTGGAGTCCTCCTGACCATCGTTCGATTCAAATGTCGAATAGAGCATAAATAGTAAAAAGTGACCGATTGCATACAGATCTAAAGTGATTGCTACGGTTCTTCTCCGTATTAGCTCTTCACTCGGTCCAATTTCTAACAGAGATGGCTCGCCTAAGCGGGCGGCTAAACCAAAATCAATCAGGGTCATACGTTCCCCGTATAAAAGGACATTAGGAATTCGAATATCCAAATGAACGATGCCTTTCTCGTGGATGAAGCGCACGATATCCAGTAAACTGCGTATAAGGCAAAGCGCATCCCTCTCTCCAAATTGAGCTCCCCGTTCAAAAATTAAATCCTCCACTGTCCGACCTTTTATATATTCGGTTATCATGTACAATCGATTAGATTCTTCGAAAGATGTGTAGCACCTTGGAATAGAGGGATGTTCTAACTGACTCATAATCTCTATTTCCCGGCGCAAAAGGTTTTGACCCAAGCGACCCTTACTCGGTTTTGCTAGCTTAGCGACGACTTCCTGACCGGACTTCCTATCCTGACATAAGTATGTTAAACCATAGCTTCCCATCCCCAGGAAACGTTCAATCTGATATTGATCTCGAATCACCTTACCTAAGCTTAAAGGATAGTCGATCCATGCTTCATATACTCGTTTCAAATAGGCCAACACGGTTAAGAACCCTCCTTCCTGCTACATTTTTTTTGAGCAATTTTGGAATGCCGTGTAGGCCATCAAACAAATTCATTCCACCCGAAAAACTATTTCTATACCTGTCGGTCTGTTCTTAAAGGGAGCACTATATTCCTTGAACATTAATTCAATTCCTGAAATATCGTCAGTTAGCGGCGGAGATACTACGTAGTTATAGGACGAATGTCCTGATGTACTTCCACCATTAGCCATTCGGCAGTCGTATTTTTCTCCTAAATACAACTCAAAATGACTGTGTTTATGCGGATTTGCTGGAAGGTCAGTTGTCATGTCCCAATCTATACTAAAAGTTATTACACTTGCATTGTTATATTGTCGTATAGAGGTTACCGAATAAAAAATAGCACCTTTTTCAATTGATTTTAATACAGGAATATGCTTTCTGAATCCAGATGGTTCAACCATAGGTTTAAAATGTTCTTCACTTCTCAAAGATCCAAATACTGCTTCCAAGAAATCCTCGTAGAGTCCAAAAGAACTTGCCCATTTAGAGATATACTCAAAAGGTGGAAAACCTGGATTATTCCCCGAAATTTCCTTCCGTTGTTTTAGCAACGCACAAATTTGCTCATCAATATTAAAAATTCGTTTATCATAATGTTCGGTTGGACGTTCAAATGGCATCCGTTTCATCATTGTCCTCCTTATACATGTTTTTCACTTTATTATTTATAAGAACGAAGCAAAGTGAATTGCTTGGCAAGATAAAGGGGCGTATACGGCATGTCCTTACGAAGCCAAGAAACGATCGTACCGATCAAGGCTGAAGATCCGTACCAAATGGCAATATCCTTTTGAATACCTGCCGTAGAAAGGAAGGATTCGTCCCCCATTCTCTCTACTCTTGCGGTTATCATTTCCGTCAGCAGGTTTAACAATCGATCCGTAAAGATCGGGGTACGTTTCGACGCAAGAATGATTTTATAAAATTTAGCATGTTCGGCAATATGTTCTAGCAAGTTCATCAGTATCGGCCAATCTTCTTCTTTTGTGGAATTCTGATTCCCAGGCGCGCATTCCAAAATTCCTTTAATGTCCTCGATCATATCATCCGCCATTTTCTCCAGCATATCCGGAATATCCCGATAATGAAGATAAAAGGTAACACGGTTGATGGTGGCGCGCTCTGCAATGCGATTTACCGAAATTTTCTCGATATCCATTTCCTGAAGCAATTCCACAAAAGCGTGTTTAAGCAATTGACGCGTACGGAGTATGCGTGGATCGGTGCGGGACGTTTTATTATCCATATATCCCTTTTTTTCCTTTTATTTGTTATCTAATTTATATTATGTAAATTATACTACTTACTGTAAATTTAGTCCACGATAGACTTGATAGGATCAAGGATGTTAGTACAAGTATGAGGCGTATAAATTGCATTGTACCGTATGAGTTCAATAAACAGCAGCAGTCTAGGACTTTAATTTTAAGCCCTGGTTGCCGCTGTTTATTTTATTTGGATCAGAGCTTTTCTAAAAAAAAAACAGGTTCATGCCCAATATAAGGGCACAAACCGGGTTATAGATCGTCTTATTCAGGCTTTGCTAAGAAAGCTTCTTAATATTTTAAAGCGAAATAAGATCCGTAGTTAGTTGGTTAAGACGCTCACAGCCATTATCTGTGACAAGGACCATATCCTCGATCATGATCGAGCCTAAACCGTGCCCATAGTATGGCGTCTCCAAGCAAATCACCATGCCTGGAAGAAACACAGCAGCCTCGGATGGACTAATGAAAGGTGCTTCTTCTGCGGCGAGGCTTAGACCCGCGCTGTGGCCGAGATGGCCGCGGTTGTAATTCGTAAGCCCCGAGGAGCGAATCAGTTTCATGACCTCTTCAAAGGCATTCTTCATTGGCATCCCTGGCTCGATGATCTGCAGTAAACGGTCGTGTCCCACCCTTAGTGCGCTGTGAATACGCTTCGCCAAATCCGAAGGGGGACCCAGCACGAAGGTGCGGGCGATGTCGGAGCCATATCCGGACACATCAACACCTACATCAAATTTAATCAAATCCCCAACTTCACTTGGACGTGTGTCAAATACATGCGCAGGAGCAAAATTGGCTCCTACGGAAACCATATGAAAACGTGCGGTTGAACCATCCGGATGTCTCATCAAAGCTTTGCGGAAGGCTTCAACGATCTCCGCGGCTGAGGTTCCTACCTCAATTTCACGTACCGCGGAAACGATGCCTTCCTCTGCATAAGTGCAAGCTTTACGCAGCTGCTCTATCTCCCACGGGGTTTTTATCGCACGCAGCTTGATAAAGATTGGGCTAGCTTCTACCAGCTCGGCTATTCCGGGGCAGGCTTGCCGTAACGCCATGACGGACGGGTATCGCATCGAGCTTAGCTCGACAGCGATTTTCCCATGGGAAGCTCCATTCTCTGCGAGCACCTGACTGAGCACCCCGAACATTTCCTCCGCTTGGGGGGATACCGGCCGCTTTCCTTGGAATTTGTCGCCGATCAAACCCAGCGGGTCATCAACATCCACCCAGGTGGGATACGTTCGCACCTCATACCCTGAAGGATGGTTCACGACACCGGCCGCTTCAAAATCATTCATGATCAAGATCGTCTTACGGGTAGGATCACGAAACAGGACGACGAGTGCAACTTCACTCATACGCAGGGTATACATGAATGCGCTTTGGTAACCGGAAAGGTAATAAAAGTTTTCACAGCTAGAGGAAACTAGAGCGTCGATCTGTTCGTTCTCCATGATCAATCTGGCTCGCTCTGAAATGGTTTGTAAATGATCCTGATCAATATGGACCACAATCTCAACTCCTTCGGATTAGGCTTTCCTATCTCCGTATGTTAAACAGGCTCCTGTGCCATCTGTCGCAAAAATTTGCGAGCCCGCTCGGTTTGCGGCTGAACAAAAAATTGCTCTGGGGATCCTTCCTCCTGAATGACGCCTTCGCTCATAAAGATAACTCGATTTGCCACCTCTTGCGCAAATTTCATTTCATGAGTGACCACGATCATCGTCATGCCCTCGTTAGCCAGCTGCCTCATAACCGACAAAACTTCGCCGGTCAATTCCGGGTCAAGTGCCGAGGTCGGCTCGTCAAACAGCATAATTTGAGGCTGCATCGCCAAAGCACGGGCAATCGCAACCCGCTGCTGCTGACCGCCGGAGAGCCGGGAAGGATATTCATGCTTCTTCTCGGCCAAGCCCACTTTATTCAGTAATGACTCGGCTAGTTCAATTGCCTGCTCCTTAGGCATGTTTTTCACGGTCACTGGAGCCGTGATCACATTTTCCAGGACAGTCAAGTGCGGAAATAGATTAAAAGATTGAAAAACCATACCGGTTAAGTTACGAAGTTCCCGGATGGCTTTTTTCTTCGTCTGAGCATTCATCGAGTCATCCCACAGGATGTTGTCCACACGAATCGATCCCGCGTTAGGCTCTTCAAGGCCGTTAAGGCATCGAAGCAGCGTACTTTTCCCTGAACCACTAGGACCTAAGAGGACCACAATTTCTTGTGAATTAATGCGGAGGTTAATATCCTGCAGCACAGTCAAAGCATCGAATCGTTTACTAAGATGGTTTACTTCTATCAAGCCCACTCACACCCTTAATAAGCCTTTGATAATTTTTTCTCGATGCGGTTAAGAATATTAGAGAAGAACATGCTCATTAGCCAGTACATGAGAGCAATGGAAATATAAAATGGCATGGCAATATAATATTGCGCGATAAGCAGTTGGGCTGAGCGCAGCAGCTCAGTTACTGTCACAATAGAAACGAGCGAAGTCTCTTTCAGCATGCCTATAAATGTATTGCCCATAGGGGGAATTGCCACTCGGGCTGCCTGCGGAAGAATAATCTTGCGCATCGTTTGCCAAGGGGACATGTTCAGGGATAAAGCCGCTTCCGTCTGACCCTTAGGCACAGACAGGATAGCGCCCCGAAATGTTTCAGATAAATAGGCGCCGATATTAATACTAAGTGAAATATAGGCCGCTGTGAGCGGCCCCAGTGTAATACCGTAATCAGGTAAACCATAATAAATAATGAAGATCTGCACAATGATCGGGGTTCCGCGGATGATGGAAACATACCCTCTGGCCAAATTGCTGATCAGCCGATTTCCTTTTAACCGGGCAATGGCTACGAACAGAGCGATAAAAAATCCAAAGAACATCGAGACGATTGTGATAAGTAAGGTATAGTATGCGCCTTTGAAAAGAAAGCCTAAGTTATCTAAAACGAGTTCCATTCTTGCGGCCTCCCAAGGCTTTAGTACTTAAAAATTAGGATCGACACCAAACCATTTTTGGTGAATTTCCTTCAGCGTTCCGTCCGTTTTCATCTCGCTTAAGGCTTTATTGATGGCTTCCACCAGCTCTGGATTGTTTTTGCGGGTAGCTACGCCTGCGAAGTCTTCCTTGATCGGCGCTCCTACCGCTTTAATATTAAGCTTGTTTTTATCCATTAGAGGTTTCAGTGCAAAGATATTGTTGATGGTCGCGTCAATTCTTCCAACGTTCAGGTCCATCAAGGATGAAATGACATCGTTGTACGTGGCGATTTCAAAATTTCCGACCTTCGGCATAGCCACATCACGCAAATATTTCTCATCGTTCGTACCGAGACCGATTCCGATCTTCTTGCCTTTGAAATCCTCAACCGCTTTGATTGTGTTGTTATCACCCTTTACAACGACATTCACCGAGTTCTTAATATAAGGATTGGAGAAATCCATTGTTTTCTTACGGTCTTCAGTAATGGTCACCTGGCTTATCAATACATCGTATTTCTCTTTTTGTAAACCTTCAATTAAGCCAGAAAATTCACCGGTAATGAAATCGGCCTGTACACCAAGCTTCTTCGCAACATTCTTAGCGATGTCGGCATCGTAGCCGTCTACTTCTTTCTTGTCATTCAAAAAGTTGTAGGGAGCATAGGTACCCATTAAGCCCACTTTGATTTTGCCGTTTTTCTTGATTTGCTCAAGCAGGTTTGCTGATGCCGGAGACACGGCTGGTGTGTTTTTAGTATCGGTTGTGGGACTTGTCGCCGGCTGTTGTGTTGTTTTTCCGCACCCGACTAACGCTAAACCAACGATAGAAAGTAACGATGCCGCTTTGAATACTTGTATAACCTTGAATGTCATTTTCAATACACCCCTATATGATTTTTTACTTGTTAACCTAACAATCCCCGGAATTCGAACCGTGCCGTTTCCTCGGCTATTTCCGAGGGCGTGTATGCGGATGTATAATCAACATCCTGCATAGGTCCGAACAACCATTTGGTAAGGACTCCTGTAATTAACGAGACGAGTATGTTTACACGAAGAGTTACGTCTGAGAAATGCGGAAGCATCTCCAACTCGATGGCTCGGTTTACATTGTTCTTGAAGGCTTCCTCGAATGCGATCCACGTTTCCGAAACAGCTTCCCTGACCAAGGGGTCTGCGCCCTGGCCTTTGATAAGTAAAAATGCCATCAAATTCCGGTTATAATTGGCGAACTCGAACAAATCCGTCAGCAATTTTGCAGACGAGCTAACCATATCGTCTACAGAGCCTGCATGCTTGCGATAGCCTTGTTCAATCACTTGTGTTAGCTTCTCTTTACCGTTCTCGATCAGACGGACCGCGAGCTGCTCTTTGCTTTTAAAGTACCAGTAAAACGTTCCCTGAGAAACGCCCGCTGCTTTGACAACGTCAGAAATCTTCGTATTGTGATATCCTTTGCGTGCAAATAGCTCTAATGCAGTGTTCATCAGAACCTGCTCTCGCTGCTGTTCGTCATTCAATATTGATGCCAGTTTCAAGAACCCCTTTCCACTGACTGACGAGTCAGTTAAGTTAATTCCGATTGGTTTACTATAGTATAAGAAACTCCTGTAGTCAAGTCGTAAATATATACTCATTCAACTTTTTTGAATATTTTTATGATGCGTTCGGGAATGAGATAATATTCTTGTCAAAATCGGCAATGAAAAAAATCCGCAATTTAGGCGGATTGTAATGGCATAATATTCTTGTCACCCGATAAGTCACCTTATCAGTCAGCATTCGGTCACCTCCATACAAAGAGATAACTTCTTACTTTTATATATACTTTTTTACTTTATCCTTCCATGGATGAAAACACCCGTTTGGCTGCTCCTATCGCCCCCGCCAGATTGCCAAGTTCCGCCGATTTTACCTCGATGCCAAGCTGTAACTGCTTTACTTTGGTCGTGAGCAATCCCCACCAGTACTCCCGGGAATCGACAAGTTCCTATATTTTCAACCGCTGCATTCTGAATTCTTGAGGCGTCGTTTCATTCTGCTTCTTGAAGAAGCGGATGAAGGCTAGTGCAGAGTTGTAGCCGAGTTCGGCGGCGATTTCGTTCACTTTCATAGCGCTGCCAATGAGCAGCTCCTTCGCTTTCAAATTCCGATAATCGATGATGTAGTCAGATAACCCGATACCGGTCATTTGCTTATACAGTCTAGAAAAATACGACGGATTCAGTCCGACGTGGTCCGCGATCGCATTAAGAGAAATATCCTTGGAAATATGGGCATCGATGTACCGATGAGCTTTTTGCACAACTTCCGCGGGAAGCATCGCGCCTTGGACTGCGTTCCAGTCGAACAGGCAATCTGCCGTTTGCATAAAATATTGCCTTAAGAAAAGCCATGAGTTTTTATCGCCGTACTGTAACAGCGGGGACAAATCATGAACCGCGTTCAAATATGCGCGCAACTCTGAGCTTTTATTGATGTATGCCAGAAATACAGCGGCCATGGAGTGATAAAGCTCCTTTTTCCGCTCGTACGGGCAGTTTTCCTCGCCCCAAATCTCCGTCAATTCCAGATAAAGTTTGTAAAATTCTTCACGGTGGCAGTTCTCCAGGGATTTGGTGAGAAGCTGCACGCGGGTATAATGGAAAAAATCGTTCTGCTTATCTGCTGCCGTACCTTCCTCCACCCGTCTGATGTCGGAATCGCTCAAAATAACCTCGCTGGACAATCCCATTCCGTAGACGAATCCATATTTCAAACTATGAAACCTTTCGAAAACACCGCTCCATGCCGTATGCTCACTGCTTAGAATAAAAGAGACTGGCAGCTGCAGCAGCTTCTTGCACGTTCGCTGAATCTTCTCGAGCATGCCGCTTACATACGTGGATGTTTGTTTCCATATCAAGTCGGATGAAACCTGTTGCGTTGACGCATCGTTCACGCCTAATGGTTGGATGAACCATACGATTTTGGACTGGTCGTACACATAAGAATAACTACGCACGTATGGCGACAAAAACTCCTCGGTAACATTTTGCACGGCGTAAATAAGCAGCGCTTTATCCGGAGCCGTTATCATGTCCTTCCAATCATCGACCCGTCCAAGCAGCAAAATAATCGGCATGTCCGCCCGCAGCGGCATATCGATATCTTTGAAGTGGTTCTCTATTTGGCTTCTAGTTACAGATTTGCCCTGAAGAAGTCCTGAAATGTAATCTTTCTGCAGCGATGGCAGAGCCAACCGCATCCGGTTATTCGCTCTCTCAAACATTCGCAGCTGATCGTATTCCTCTTCGAACTTCTCGATCGCCCGTTCAACCGAACGGATGATTTTCTCATCGCTTTCGATCTTCAATATATATTCGAAGCTGCCGTATTTGACGGCGTTCTGCACATAATGGAAATCGTTATAGCCGGTTAAAAAAATGACTTTACAAGCCGGCCACTGGGCTTTAATTTCCTGCAGCAGCTCGATCCCTTCAAGACCGGGCATTTTAATGTCGGAAATGACGATATCGACCCGGTTGTTCTGAAGTACCTCCAACGCCTCCTCGCCGGAATAAGCCTTTAGGATGTCGAGATCCAGATCATCCGATTGTTCAAAAAGCTCAATCAGGCCATCAACGATGATCGGAAGATCGTCGACGATAAGCAATCGGTACATACATTCCCCTCCTCAAGCATTTCTGGAAGATCAGCGGCTTAACTGCTGCCGAAATAAATCCTCACTTTCAAGCCGCCAAGCGCGGAACGCGCCATCGTGATGCCAAATTCGGCACCGTAGCGAAGCTGGATTCTGCGATGAACGTTGACAAGGCCTGTCGTCTCTTCGAGACGGCCTTCAGACAGCTGCAAACGGCAGTTCAGCCGGGCGATCTCTTCATCCGTTACGGCGCTCCCGTTATCCTCGACATAGAAAGAGTACCCGTCTTCATTCTTCTCGCTGTGTACCCAAAGTTCGCCATCAGTTCGCATGTTACCCAGCGCATGCTTGTAAGCGTTCTCGATAATCGGCTGCAGCACTAGGCGAGGAACGGAGAGCTCCGGTACATCGTTGTCAAACCTCACTTGGATGCGATCCCCGTAGCAGACCGTCTGCATGTCTACATACGTGCGGGAATGCTTCACTTCCAGTGCTAGCGGGATTTCGTCCTCGCCGTCCCTCGTAATGAAATGAAAATATTCGCCGATGTACAAGCAAAACTGGTACGCTTTCTCCTTCTGGCGCTCGGATTTGATCAACCGGCATAGGACAAAGAAGCAGTTGTATAAGAAATGCGGATTGATTTGCGATTGCAGCCGCTTCAGCTCCGACCGCTGATTGCGGATTTGCTGCTCGTAGTTTTCTTCGATTAATGTTCGCAGCGACCGAATCGTATCATTAAAGGCCTGGTACAAATACCCGAATTCGTCATGCCCTCGGTCGATGGTGATCGGTATCAGCCGGTTTTGCTGGACGTGGCGGAACGAATAAACAAGCCGCATGAGCGGTTTATAAATGAGCCTGAACAGAAAGTATGAGAAAAATAAGCCGACAACAACGGCGAGCAAGCAAGCCCACCAAAACCATACGCGGTAGGTTTGAATCGGACCGAGCACGTTCGCTTCGGGAATCAAGCTTATCGAGTAAGAGTTCCAGAGCGGAGAGTACTTAAACACCGACAAATAGCTCTTTCCCCCGTATTGGAGCGTTTCGTAGCCTTCCTTCTTACCTTCTGCCTGTTTATCCTTGATAAAAGCCTCGACTGTCTCCTGCAGGGCTGGATCGTCGTCGCTCTGGATATGCCAGCCACGGTCCACGTTCAGCAGGATGCTTCGGCCATCGAGCGAGCTGCCGATTTGAGCTAGCGATTCCTTGATTTTATGGGCGGACAATTCGACCCCGACGACGAAAAGCGGCTCACGCCGCGTATTTGCCGGGTACTGCATGGAGATGAACAGCCGATCGTTCCAATAAATGAAAGGTTCCTCGTATGGCCTGTTTTTTGGCTGTATCGCTGCGTATTCCTGCCTGTCAATGGACGTGTCGTATTTGATGCTCATCAGCGTTCGATCGATGGAAGGAACGTACGCTTTCGCTTCCTGAATAAACGGGCTAGAGTCTTTCATCAACACAAGCCGCTTCTGAATGTCCAATATTTTCTCCGCCCGTTCGTAGTGAGACAATTCATTACCGGCAGCAGCTAATTCGATCAAGTCGTCGTCCGTCACGTATTTGGGCAAATATCGCACGATCCGGTCCGCTTCCTTTTCGAGCGAGTCCAGGTAATACCCCGTCGTATTAAGAGTCGACTGAGATATTTCCTTGCGGATGCTTTCCACGCCTTTCTCGTTGATCAGCCATGTAATGGCCATAAGAGGAAGCAGCACGACCATGAATGCGGCCATGATTTTTTTGAATATGGAAGAGTCCCTCAGTCGGAAAAAGCGTTTCATCATTCGTTCACCTGCTAAGTTTTGGTAGAGAATCCTGATTGTTTATTCTTTGACACTCCCCATCACAATTCCTTTAATGAAGAAACGCTGCAGGAACGGGTAAACGATCAATATGGGAAAAGCCGCAACGAATATTTGCGCCGCCTTGCTAGTCCGGTCGGACAACTTGCTGATCAACTCCGCGTCCTGTGTCTTGAGGAAGCGGAAATCGAGTTTGATAATGATGGTTTGCAGGAACGTTTGCAGCGGGTATTTGTCGGGATGGTTCATCAAAATCATGCCGTCGAACCAACTGTTCCAGTGCCATACCATCGTAAACAGACCGGTCGTCGCGAGCGCAGGAAGAGCTAATGGAACATAGATTTTCCATAGTGTCGCAAAATGTCCGGCACCGTCAATCCGTGCTGATTCTTCCAGTTCTTTGGGCAGGTTCCTGTAAAAGTTAAGCAGCAAAATAATGTTGAACACCTGCAGCGCGCCTGGCAGCACGAGCGCCCATATCGTATCGATCAATCCGAGCGATTTCACCGTCAAATACCATGGGATGAGGCCACCGCTGAATAAAATCGTGAACACGAACACCCATACGTAAAATGTCCTTAGCCGAAACTGCCTCTCATCTTTCGATAACGGATATGCAGTCAGAATCGTCAGAAACATACTGATGGACGTTCCGAGAATGAGCCGTTCGAATGAAACCCGGAAAGCGCGCAAATATTCAGGCTTACCGAATACGTTATTGTACGCTGCTGTTGTAAAGTCGACAGGCCACAGCATGACCTTGCCGGCGGATGCCGCTGTCCCGGAGCTAAACGATAAGGCCAATATATGAATAATGGGCATCAGGCAGGCAAATGAGATCGCCGCCAAAAAAATGACGTTAGCGCTCAAGAAAAGCTGACGGCCGAGTGACATTTTGTAACCCATGTTGAGTCCCCTCTCTTCCTTATAACTCTACTCAAAAAATGCGATAATTCGCAAAACGATAAGCGAGAACATACGAAACTGAGATGAAAATAAACGAAACGATCGATTTCAACAGTCCGACCGCCGTAGCGAACCCGAACTGAGACTGCTCGACACCCATCCGATACACGAACGTATCGATAATATCGGCGCTTTCGTATACTTGCGGACTGTACAAGTTGAATATTTGATCGAAGCCAGCATTGAGGACGTTGCCAATGTTTAACGTAAACATCAGCACAATAATCGGCATCATGCCTGGAATCGTAATGTTCAGCGTCTGCTTCCAACGTCCTGCACCGTCAATCTCCGCAGCTTCGTAAAGGGACGGATTAATGCTGGTTAATGCTGCCAAATAAACGATCGTACCGTACCCGAACTCCTTCCAAACGTCAGAAACGACCATTACATAAGGGAACCAACGATTATTACCCAGAAAGTAGATCGGGTCGATCCCAAGCAAGCTTATCGCTTGATTGAAAACCCCAGTTGTCGGGGAAAGCACATCGATTAATATGCCGCTCAGCAGCACCCAGGACATGAAGTGCGGCAAGTAAACGAGCGTTTGGAACGTTCGTTTGATCCACTGCTTGCTCAGTTCATTTAACAGAATGGCAATCGTAATCGGTACAAATAAGCCTGCCGTGATTTTCATGACGGCAATATAGATCGTATTGAAAAAAACGCGGCCGATGTCGGGATAGACGAACATATAATTGAAGTTTTTCAACCCGACGAACGGAGAACCG
Source organism: Paenibacillus sp. JT22N1 (assembly GCF_059692155.1). Lineage (NCBI taxonomy): Bacteria > Bacillati > Bacillota > Bacilli > Caryophanales > Paenibacillaceae > Paenibacillus > Paenibacillus sp. JT22N1. The sequence goes on along the minus strand of NZ_JCAUAW010000011.1, from coordinate 208,957 downwards.
AACAGACCTCTGGTCGGAATATATTTTTGAAACGCCATGATAATGCCCGCCATTGGGATGTAGCTGAAAACGATGACAAAAATCAGTCCCGGGATCAGCATCAAATGTAACGGCCATTCACGTTTCCACATGCGCGAGATCGATTTCATCATGCACCACCACCTGCTTATATTACCCCGCCGAGTTTGAATAGAAAGAGGGATCGTACCTGATCCCTCTCCCTGAGAAGAACTATTTGTTCTTCGCGTACCAGTCATTCACTTCTTTGGTGATTTGGTCTCCGCCAAGCTTCTTCCAATCGGCGACAAATTTATCGAACTCATCAACCGATACCTGGTTCATAATAATTTTGAAAAATACTTCGTCGCGCTTCTTCTCTAGGATCGCGTTCTTCTCTACCATCGTTGGCGTAGGGGCGCCGTAAAACTTCGTTTGTTCGAACTGATTGTTCTTTTTCATATCCGGAATAAGGGAGTAGGAGCCCTTCGGACCTGAAATCCAATATTCCCACCACATGCTCGTATCGCCATTTACATATTTCATAGCCCGCTCGTATCGGGTCTTCTGATCTTTTGTCTTCGCCAAACTCGCGTCTTTGGCTGCGATCGCCCTCGGCAGCACTTCGCCGTTATTGTTCGATAAACTGCCAACCCTGAGTGGATTAAGCAACCAGTAGTTATTCTTCTTTTCGACGCGGTCTTTGCCAAACTCGTAAACTTTGTTATCTTCCGTCTGATTGTTGTCGACTACGATCCATTGATTAAGCAGCCTGATAACAGCTTCCGGATTTTTCGCCTTCTTGGATACGACGTAATATCTGTCGACGCCTATCCCGATTTGTGCCTTAGCTGGCTTATTGTCCACGGAAGGAATCGGATAAACGCCCCATTCCTGCACTTGTTTGCCGTCTTTGATCGCACCGGTTGCAAGGTGCGCAGGCACCCATTCGGCTCCGTAAACAAGGCCGATGTTGTTACCGAAAATGAGTTCCGACTCCTTTTGCGTGTCCTTCACGGCGAATTCCGGATCGATCAGACCCTTTTTGAACATGTCTTGCAGCGCCTTGAGCGCTTCTTTCATTTGCGGCTGCACGTAGCCCATAGCGAGTTTGCCTGTGCCGTCATCAACCCAATGATTGGAGTCAGCATTCGAATCCAAATAGGCATGGTAGCCATTCATGAAACCGATGAGGCCTGTTACTCCGTCTTCTTTGAGATCTTTGTTCAACGCGAGACCATAAGCTCTTCCGGTGCCGCCGGGATCCTTCGTTTTAAACGCCTCCGCAATAGTCATTAGATCCTGCATCGTCTTCGGCTCCGGCAAATTCAGCTTTTTGAGCCAGTCGGTGCGTACATATAGAAACTGCGAGTAGAACGGATTGGACGTTCTCGGAATGGCCATCAGCTTACTGCCAAACGTGGCCGATTTCATTTGGATACCGCCGTCCGTTATCATGAACTTTTTGGTCTCAGGCGTAGCTGCCTTATCGTAAACGCTGGTGAGGTCCATAATCATATCCGCTTCAATCAGCTGCTGCAGCTGAGTAGCATCGACCAACATAAAGTCAGGAATATCGTTTGATGCAATGGCAATCTTCAGCTTTTCCTTGTATTGGTTGGTATCGGCGGCAACCCATTGATTCGTAATTTTGACCCCAATGTCTTTTTCGTAGGCTGCGTATACGGAATTGTTGTCGAAGGTTTCGCCCGCGTCGAATTTCAAATACGGATCGCCTTCTCTGATCGTGGATACTTCAAGCACTTTTTTCGAGTCCGGTGTTTGTGCTGCTGTTGCAGATGCTGTCGCGGACGCGGACGGTTGCGGGCTATTCTCAGTTTTGCTGCTGCATGCGGTTGCGGCGATAAGACTTGTAATCAAAGCAGTTGTGAGAACGTCCTTCCCTCTCAGTTTCATTTTCATACGACCCCTCCAATTTGGCTCAATATGTTCCTCAGGATGCTGTACGCGTTTCAACTTCCTTTGATAGTTTAAGTATAAGAAAAGAAACGCTCCCCTTCCATATACCAGTGTTTACTTTGATATACACCTCTTGACGGCGATTAAAAATCCCAATCTCTCTAAACATGAAATTAGAAATTGGGATTTATTGTGTATTCTGGTGAAATAACAGTCGTCGTGGATTGAATCCATTATGTACAACATCCGCAAGGTCTTCTGCATCACCAAGCACCTGAGTTTCGGCGGCAGTCCGCACTCATCGCCATATATCCAAAGCCTGTAGTTATTAACGGCAATACGTATCCTTACTTCATCCTCTGGGCGGATCAAGATCATATTAACGTGATAGTGAACGGATTGCGTTTTCTTTACTAGGCAGCATGTTTCACAAATCGAAGGAGCCAGCCCTATAAAACAGCGGCAGGCTCCTAATGATCAGCACCTTCATTCGCAATTGTAATTAAGTGAGTTCAATGTGTTCCAATCCCAAAAAAACGACCCTTGTGACACAACCAAACGTTCAAACCAGAGCTCAAAGTTCAAAACAATGTCTTCCGCATCATGCACATAAGCTGATCCAACAAAAATATAATTTTCTCTTCCTGCTTTCACCCGTGAGGAATCGATATAGATCAGAGTAGAATCATACTTTGCAATAACATATAAATTGTCAGGGGCTTCTTTCTTATCAATAAAATCCAAGATATCCTCTAAACCGAAAATAGCCCAAGCACCATTAGCGTACTCAGAAATATCATTGAAGAGGATAGCACCATCATTCAGCATTAGAAAATCTTTGTAACTTTCAGGTATATGGAAGCCTGTTTCCTCAAAGAAGGTTAAAATATTTTCTTCTATATGATTCATCTAAACACCTACTTGATCAAGATTTTAGTAATTACTAGCCGCAGGTCATCAAGGTTTCCTTTCACGACCAATAATTACCCTCTCAATTTGATCAATTGCAATTGGACCGTAGGTTTGACTATCCACGCTCCTAGCCCATGTATCTCCCAGCAGGAATACATGACCCGTCGGTATTTTTATTTCTGGCATGTCCATGTGGAAATATTTCGTCATACTCTTTTGACAGTCGGAGTCACAGACACCAGAGCCAGGTTTATTCAAACTATTGAAGTACGATTCTTCGCCCTGACCCCACATGAGCGCTTTCCCATAAAAGGTGTCTAATTTTTTCTCGTCGATATAAACCTGCCCGTCTCGGATCATGATTGACTCTTCCGGAAGAGCGACAATGCGAGCAATATCGTAAGTCGGTGGTTTCCAACCCGGATTTGCATTTGGGAAGACGTGTTCCACGTTAAGAGGTGGCGTCTTATAATACACGACATCTCCTCGTTTCGGAGGTTCATTCAATTCACTTAATACTAATTTGCCACCTAATTTCGTATTAAAAGTTTCGTCCATACCATCCAGTTGGTAGGTTATCGTTTCCATTCCTTGCTTAACCTCGACCTCGGGCAAAATAAGAGTGGTTTTTGAATCCACAATGCGTTCTTCATTACATGCCGTTAATGAAATTAGTAGCAAGCAACACGCCGTAGCCACATTAAACACTCTCATAACCATTAGCTCACTAGCCCTCCTCAGAAGATAAGCTCAGTACTTCATTTTAATTTATAATGAACCACCCATATAATACCATTTTTTCGATTCGTTTTCTCTTTTATTGCGACCAACCTGAACCATTCATTACTTTAAAGGGCCGATCAAAAAAGAATGAAACTTCTTTAGGAATCCTTTCCGTTATACCAAGTCCATTGTGTAAAACAGAGATTCATGATATCTCGGATAAGGCGTGAAGCGATAATACTAGAGCCGAGTTCATCACCAATAAAACCAGAATGCAGCATCAGATGCTCTTCTTGACCGATTCGCTGCCAAATGGATGCCATTATGTACAACCAAATATCCTGAGGGTAATATTCGATGAAACTAGATCGGGAAGCCATATGGGTGGATTATTTAGATCAGACTTGTTGTTTGTTGATCGACTGACTTCTTCATCGTCTTAGGCACCTGTACAGTCAAATAGTTATTAACCCACATAGCATGAAATACGATTAAATTTAAACTCTTTAAAAGGAAGTGGAATTCAATGTTTTCTATCCCACAACCGCAGGTGTACATGAGACAACCGCAATCTCCTCCACCTGCATTCATCCCTCCAAAACCTGAGCTATCCTATGTGGTTGACTGTTTATATGAATACACATATGTCTGGCTTCTGAATGGAGACAATTTCTGGTTTTATCCTACTCGTGTAGAGTACGGTGAAGTTTCAGGTTATAGGTGGAATGGAGCGTTTTGGATGTTTTATGGCATTGATCCAAGAATTATTGATGTCGTTGCATGCCCCCCAATTCCTACCCTTTACTGAAGTTGATTATTAGATAGTTACTGTTCATTATATTTACTTTTGCACGACCTCCTACTTGAGCAGGAAAAGGCAGCAGTTTCCCAGCCATCAAAATCTCCATTATATTCTAGTGCCACATTTAGAGCATGTTTGGAGAAAGAAATGATTCATTGTAAAAACTAATTGTATTTTCCCGGTGATGCTTAATGCCCCACTGAAAAGTTTCCCAAAGCTCATCAAAGATACGTTCGAGCACAGAAATAGATCCACAGCAACGAGCTGTGGATCTAAATTTAATATATTACCTATTGCTTCGTATCATATTGCAAAAGTCATAGTAATAATAACCAACAAAATAAAGAGAACCAATACTGCTGCTGAACTACTGCCGCCATATCCTGCTCCTGTTCCTGCTGCATATCCCATAAATTAGTCACTCCTTTCAAGTGATTCAGTCTCGGTACTACCAGAAAAACGGAGACCTACGGAAGAAAAATGGGGACTCCTCAATGGCTAACAAATCAAAAAGGACAAGTGGAGTGACTGGGTTAAAGAATGGGCTGAACGGTGTAAATGCGCTTGTTCTTACGGATTTGGCATTTGAACGAAGATAGATTTTGTCACGCGTGCTCTTATCCAAAATTCCCTCTAAAACTTCCCCTTTGCGTGTCATAACGTAAACATGTTTGCCCATGAGGGATTTTAGCTGATTATTGTTGATCGACATTACTACAACCTCCAATTGGTGCATTTTATTAAAAAGCTTGAGGTGTGCTACGAATTACCACACAAATGTGCTGGTAATAATAACCAAAAGAATGAAGAGAACCAAGACAACAGCCGTACTTGTACCCAAACCACCGCTATAACAACTTCCTGCAGCATAACCCATTCCATCTCGCTCCCTTCTGCTATCAGATGGATTATTGTATTTCAACGGCATTTGAAGTGCATGGACAAAAGTCAGACATCAAAAGCCTGTTTTGAAGTTTTAATTTGTAAGAAGATGAGGACTCAAGTACTGTCGGTCTACTGTTTACGAAAAAAAACTTCGTGCGGGTTTCATGACTTTTCACAGGGCTTCAGCCGTTGGATTTCGCCAACGTCTGCCTGCTAGCAACGTGGCGGCTTGGTCCTTACCCCAACTGAACTTGCATCAGTTAGTTGTACCTAGCTTGGCTAGGCGCGCCCTGCCCGTTACTTTAATAAACAAAAGAGGAGCTGCCGCGAAGCAAGCCCCTCAAACTATTGTTCCTCATTAGATGAACAGCATCTCCATGAGTGTGATACTTTTGTTAAATGAACCAAACCCAAGCCAGGGCCGTTAAAGCGGGTGTTTGTATAGTTCGATCACATTGCCATCAGGATCACGCAAATGGGCAACCCTGGCATTCCAGGCCAGCCTATCATGAGGCTCGTTAAGGAGTACCACCCCTTTATCTTTCAAACGGGCACAAAACTCATCGACTTGATCCACTTCAAAATTGAGTAAGAATTTCGATTTTGATTCTTCCTCGGTGGATTTATCGTCTTCGTGATTTCTAATTATATCAGAGAGCTCCGATTATAATAACAGTTGAAGTAACCTGCCCTTTAGGTGAGTGAAAGGCTTCCGATCGTGCCTGCAGCCTCGCATTGTTGTTGATTGAACAAACGTTTCCCGTTACGAAGTAAATCAGATTCTAAATACTTTGCAAGGTAAATAGTATTGGCAGGATTTAAACTCGGAAGATTGTCCACATCACAAAAACTTACCTCATGTGATTCGGTTGAATCGCTCACCAATTCTCCTTTGTAATCATTGCAAAGATACAGTGCTGTTACTGAATAAAGTTCATCTCCATTTTTTAGTTTTAAATAAAGATCTGGACCAGAAAATAGCTCCAACAAGGTTAAACGCTGTAAGGTTAACCCCGTTTCCTCATATACTTCCCTAGTTGCTGTCTCCTCCAATGACTCCCCTGGCTCCATAAGACCGCCTGGCAATCCCCAATAACCATCTTTGCGATGTTGTAAAAGAATTTGGTTGTTATCATTTTGAATGATAACCACTGCACCAACTAGAATTAAAGGTCTTGTTCCAACTAATGAACGTAATTCTCGAATATATTCGCTCATTCTGTCGCCCCCAATTGATTTCACATAAATATCTCATCATCTAATATTATGAACAAAGGGCTACCACGAGGCAGGACTTTTAATATTGAACAATTGATTGCTTATGTATCCTGCTTTTAACAGAGCTTGCAGATTTATTTGGTATTTTCAACTCTTTATATTTCTCATATAGTTCTTGCATAAAGGAATACAATATTGTCTCCATTCATAATTCTCCTCATAAAAATTTTTATTCTTTTAACCGCTCCCGTTATAAGTTGATTATTCCCAGTATTCTTTCATAAGGTCTGATACCCAGTATGGCTGTTTAGTCTCTCCTTGCGGGGCAAATTCCTTCATTACAGGCTTCAAGTCCAACACTGGTGTCCCGTTTATTGCATCAAGACCTTTTATGTAAATAATTTTTCCCTCACGCTTTAAGACCTCTACTGTAGTTAACCCCAGTTTGTTCGGCCTGTTTTTACCTCGCTGCGCAAAAATCCCTACCTTAGGGTACTCTTTATTGTTTCGTGGGTGTCTGGCATCGAATTGAATATTATCATCTTTCACTTGATTAAAGTAGAAAATGACTTCTAGATGGGAAAAATCCTCGATCCCCTGTACGCTTTCTTCGCTAAATTCGCTTGTGAGTTCAATAGTGGATACAATATTGCCCCAATAATCATCTTCTATTACTTCTCTACTGTTTCTGACATATGCGATGGGTTTAACACTGAACATAGGTTACCTCCTATATATTGGATAATTTTATTATGATTATTAAAGGTTAATAGTTCAATATCTGTAAAACAATTATTTCGCTAATCTGCCCATTCGTTGAATGGCACAAAGAGACCCACAGCAACGGGCTGCGGGTCTGAGTATATATTTAAAAGGGGTCGAGTTTTATTATAGGCTTGATTCATTAATGCCACATGAATATATGATTTCAATTTTGTTACAATTACTTAACTCTCGTCAAAGTAATCATCTATTTTTTTGATTTAGTTCACTCTCAAGCATCTTTAGAAACTGATCAATTCTAGTGAAGACATAATCTGGCTCAATTTCAAAATGGGTGCTTTGATAGGTAGATAGCCACTGTACTCCAAAAGTCCGCAATCCTGCAGCTTTGCCCGCCTTTATATCAGCATTGCTGTCTCCAATAAAAACAGCTTCATCTTTTGAAATTCCAAGAAAATCCAATACTGTAAAAATACCTTCTGGATTAGGTTTGGGTTTCTGTACATCATCTCCAGTAATCACAATGTCGAAGAAATGTGATAAGTTCAACGAGTCTGAGGATATTTGAAATGCTTCTCTACTTTTCCCTGTGATTACTCCCATTTTTATGTTATTCAATTTTATATACATTAATAGCTTTAGCATTTCGTCAGTCATCTGTACTTGAGAGGCATGGTCCTTTTGATAAATTTGATAATATTCAGAGATTGCTTCTGCAACATATTCTTTTTTTAAAAGGTTATTAGAAATTATATCGTCTTCTGTTGGCCCAAACATAGAGATTAGTTCTTCTGTAGTTACATCCCTATTATCGTACTTTTTAAAGATAAATTTAAAAGCATAAAAAGACAGCGGCAACGTATCGGCCAGAGTCCCATCAAAGTCGAATAATACTGCTTTAATAGTCACATGTTCACTCCCTTAGGTATATTTCTAATATGGTTATCATACCATTCCCTACCAGTAGCCCACTTTTTAGAAGCAGGATTCTCTTGTAGTATTTCAGAACAGGCGATTGCCATAATATATTCTTCTAATCCATTATTATCACTATTAGCAAACTTGTTGAGCATATAATTTAAAGACTTTTCTCCTTGCAAAACAATATATTTGTAATCCATATTACTATCTACACCCTTAATATAGTCATACGGATTAGAGGAAAGTGATACAGAATAATCTTTTGGATTAGTAATATTGTTAAGTTTTCCATCGATTGTTTGCTCAAGGGTTATATCCGTTGAAACTTTCTTTACAGTATTATTGCAACCAATCAAACTAAATACAAATAAAAAAGCGAGACATATAATCATCATGTTCATTAATCTTTTTCTCATAAATTTCTCCTTTCTATTAATACGTCAATATCTGGTCTTAGTTCCATTCTCTATTGTGTTAAACTGCCAGTTAGCAGAAAAGGCTGCCGATTCATTGTTGTCGGCAGCCTTCTCTTGATGTCTATTTAGCTTATTTATTAATTAACATAAAATCATCATAATGAAACCCCGGCGCTACAACACAGGAGACAAAAACAGGCTCGTTTCCTAGCGGTTTTGCCATCTGCCAAACGTTTGCCGGAACTAAGGCTTGTGGACACTGTCCATTGATGACATCTGGTCCGAGAATAATCGATTGTGTTTCCTCAGGCTTGTCCTTTGTACCCCCAAGTGTTAGCAACAGTGGACTACCTGAATGCCAGAGCCAAAGTTCATCCGATAAAACCTTATGCCACTCTGAAAACTCTTCTGGATGAAGCACGAAATAAATGGAAGTAGCCGCGTATCTGGAACCTGTGTACGCTTCACTAAGCACTTCTTTTGGAATTTCGAAGGAAGCTTTCCAAAGCTCCTTGTACCAACCGCCTTCACGATGAGGCTTTAAATCTAGTGCTGCAACTAAGGGTGATAAGGATTTTGTAATCATATGGTTTCTCACTCTCTTTCTATTTCTTTCTCTATAAAAACACCTATTATATTATACACTTATAACGGGTGGGTAGCGCCAGCAAAAATGCGGAACCGAAACTTGCATGTAATACTAGAAAGGTTTGAACACCATCAGAAGAATCGAGATGAAAGCGGCAAGATTCGCGATCCTTTCCAGCCAAGCAGAGCGTCTGCGGCTCAGTCGGTACGCGTCAGGCAGATCATCACCCTGCGTTTGCTGCAGTAGCGCAAGCTGCTGTTTGATGCCAGCGGGATGCAGGCCAGCCAAAATGACCAGAATGACAAAGAAGATGGCAATCGAGATCACATACCACAGTTCACGGAACAAGTCGGTCTGCAGGAAGCCAAGCGCAAGACCCGTAAGAAATAGCAGTATACCGCCGAATTTCGGCAAGTTCGCCGTCTTCTGCAGCAGCACAAGCGCGAACTTGGCCTGACCCACTGTCCGGGCGCTGCTCATGATCAAGGGATAGCAGATGATTGCGCCAATCGCCGTCACGGCAGCGATGATATGGATGAACAACAGATAAATATACATGTAATGCCCCCCTAATTTGTAAATATCAGAATGATACTCTTCTATTTATTCGCTGTTTTGGCTCGCTGTTCTTCTCGATACAACAAGTAGGTATACCGCAGTAATAATATGAATCCAAGAAGGTGTTTTATCTACAACATTCGTTAATACCAATATTGCATCTACGATAGGCATTAAAATAGAAGTTAACATAAGGACAAGTAATGCTTTTCTCATACGAAGTACCATCAAGGCTAGTAGGAAGATACCAATAAACAGATCACGATCTGCTTTAATATGAACAAGATATCTATCAGCGGTGTCATGCAGTGGTATACCAAAATCTCGAATCGCAGCTTCTGGCTGGATAAAACCTCTTACTCCTATAAACAACATCAACAGCGTAACAACACCCACTAACCAAAATGTTACTGACTTTGGTCCCCAATAAGATTTACTCATTTGTCTGTCTCCTTTTTCCATTTATTTGATTGACTTTATTGTATATCGGTAATAATATCTTGTTAAGAACGCACTTTAAAGTACGGCACTTACTTAATGTAAGGGGATGATTTATCAATGATTCATCAGCGCGAATGTCCAATCGAGACTGTCATTCATGTTTTAGGTGGAAAATGGAAGCCGATGATTTTATGGCATTTGATCGAATCAACCAAGCGGTACAACGATCTGGAAAAGCTAATACCTAACGTCTCCCAAAAAATGCTCACGCAACATCTTCGAGACTTAGAACAAGAAGGCGTGATCGAAAGAACGGTATACCCCACCGTCCCTCCAAAAGTAGAATATTCGCTTAGTGAATATGGCAGAACATTGATACCTGTAGCAGAAGTAATGTGTGCTTGGGGAGAAAATCATAATGAGCGAAAAAAAGAAGAACCAGCGTCTTAAGCTGGTTCTTCTTTTTTTCGTAAACTTTGATGGAAATTCAGAGAAATTAAACAAAAAAAGCGCCCCCGGATCTCTCCGATGACACTTCGTTTTAAATCAGTGAGTGGTAAAGGAGGCGGTTTCCCGCCCCCTTCCTTAGGTCAATCTGTTTTTTATCCGCTCAAGAATGTTGCTGTTTCTTGCTCTGTAAACGCCAAAAATAACAGATCCCATGACTGCTGCCGCGGCTGCAGTTGATGCAACGATCTTTGTTTTATTTACCTGACGCATTACGAACACCTCCACAATTTTTTGAGCGAACAATGCTTAGTATGCCTTAGAAGATGAATAAAAATTCAAGGTTTGGATTTTTAAATCTATCTAATAGAATCAATTTGAATGCTTCTACTTTGCCTGAATGTACCCTTCCGCTTTAAGCAGTTCGGCGATCAGAACAGCACCGCCCGCTGCTCCGCGTAATGTATTATGTGATAGTCCTACAAATTTAAAATCGTATATTGAATCCTCGCGCAATCTCCCCGCCGAAACACCCATACCTCGCTCAATTTCACGATCAAGCTTAGTCTGTGGCCTGTTCTCTTCTTCAAAATAAGTAATGAACTGTTTGGGTGCGCTTGGCAGACCAAGCTCCTGCGGTCGTCCTTTGAATTGCAACCAGCGATCAAGAATTTCTTCCTTCGAAGGTTTTTTCTCAAACGATACAAATACGGTAGCCAAATGCCCATCCGTTACTGGAACGCGAATACACTGCGTTGTAATTAATGGCGCACTTGCTTTAATAATTTCATCATTTATAATGCTGCCCCATATACGAAGTGGCTCCTGCTCGCTTTTTTCTTCCTCGCCGCCAATATAAGGGATGACATTATCCAACATATCGGGCCAATCGGTAAAGTTTTTACCGGCTCCGGAAATCGCCTGATACGTCGACGCAACCACTTTTGTCGGTTTGTAATCCAGCAGTGCATGAAGGGCTGGCACATAGCTCTGGATTGAACAATTCGGCTTAACGGCAATAAAGCCGGTTGAGGTTCTAAGCCGCTTTCTCTGTGCAGCAATCACTTCAATATGCCCTGGATTAACTTCTGGAATGACCATCGGGATGTCAGGCGTCCAGCGGTGAGCCGAGTTATTGGAAATAACGGGTGTGCCCGTTTTGGCGTATGCCTCTTCCAACGTTTGAATTTCATTCTTTTTCATATCCACCGCACAAAAAATAAAATCGACCTGACCGGCAACTTCCTCCACTTTCGATGCATCCTGAATGACGATATTTTTCACTTCTTCAGGTATTGGGCCAGACAACTTCCATCTTCCTTGCACAGATTCTTCATATGTTTTACCTGCTGAACTGCTACTAGCGGCGATGGCCGTTACTTTAAACCAAGGATGCTGATCCAGCAACTGAACAAACCGCTGACCAACCATTCCTGTTCCTCCGACAATACCAACCTTCAATTTTTCTGACATAAGATATTCAAATCCTTTCAAAATAGCATGATTAAGGGGAACCCCTAAATATATATTCAAACAGTCTGATTCGGTGTACCGCATGTTGCACGTGAGCTGATCTTTTAAAGCACCAATAAAAAAAATCCCACCCCCAAGACTATAGTCAGTCTTAGGGACGAGATTGTATTTACTCGTGGTACCACCCCAAATTCGCTCATATGTCGCCATATCAGCCTCTTCAAGTACGACATTACCATGTAATGCGTATACTTTAGCTCTGTAACAGGAGCTCCTGACACATCATCACCCTTTTCAGTAGGATCCGATGTGCTGCTCTGAGGCTTTTTTCAATAAAATATTCTTTACTCCTTTTCAGCAAACCGGAGCTCTCTGTGAAAGAATTCATTTATTTACTCTTCTCTTCACCGCATTTGATTATTGCGATTATATTATCAAAAAACCATTGTAAGGTAAACATAAATTTTGAAAATTCGAATTCGTCTACACTTAGTAGAAAATTCATAGCCTTTTTCAGTGTATAAAAATTTACATACGGTGGAAAACTATTCCTTGTTGTTATTCTAATAAAGGAGGTGTCACATGCCCAATCAAGATAATAATCAGGCAACAAAGGCAGAAGTACAGTCTACGGAGTTAAACAAAATGCCTGTCCCAGGTAAAGATGATACGGAATTTTCCGCAGAGGAAGCAGCAGAGGCATTTAAAGAAAATCAATCCTCCAGCAGCAGATCACAAAATCAATGATCTTCATATGCGAAAAAGCCCGGTTCCACTTGGACCGGGCTTTTCGTTTTTCTATAAGATTAATGTTAATTCAACTTAATTAATGACCAACCATAACTGGAATTTCGGCACCGTCCGTGGACTCGCCTTCCACCCTCTTTGGCTTTTGTAGCATAAGACCAAGCAAACCGCCGACAACCGCGATACCCAGCAGAACTAAGAAAGTGTACCCAAAGGAAGAAGCATACAAGTCTAAATCCGGCTTCTGCTTACCTGATTCAACCATTAAATTTTTCATCTTCGTTGTAAAGATCGTCATCAAAATGGCGATAGCGAAGGACATCATAACTTGCTGTGCAGCGTTCGTGAGCGACGTTACACGTCCAACCAAATTCTGTGGAGCGGATTGGATCAAATGATTATTGAGAGGCATCATAAACAGTCCCATTCCCGCGCCTAGCAGTGCAAGCGGCAGGATCACAGTACCGACACCTGAATCGCCAGAAATATTGGACAGTAACAAGGCTGAAATCGATGTAAGTACCATCCCCGCCAAGACGAGCGGACGCGCTCCGAAACGATCTGACAATTTACCGCCAATTGGCATAAATAAACCGGATGCCAGAGCTTGCGGAAGCATGATGAGCCCCGTTTTCAATGGACTATAACCATGAGCTTGTTGTAAATATAGAGGGACGAGGAACATGGTTCCGAACATCGCAATCTGTGAAATCCATTGCACGATAATCCCTTTTGTAAAATTACCTGAGCGGAAAACGCGAAGCTCGAGCAGCGGATTCTTACGTCTTAACTCCACAATAACGAATAAAATAAGCGCCACAATACCGATTCCTGAGCCAATCAACGTATCAGCATCCATCCATGTGGATTTCCCAGTGATCGGGTCAATACCACCATTAGAAACACCGTACACTAGCGCCGCAAAGGCAATTGGCCCTAAAAGCATGCCAAGTAAATCCAAGGATGCAACCGACTGCCGCCCAATATTCGGTAATGTACGGATTCCGAGAATAATACCGATTACCCCGATAGGTAGGTTAATCAGGAATATCCACTGCCAGCTGTGATATTCAACTAACCAGCCTGCAACGACAGGTCCAAGCGCCGGACCCAGCAAGATCGGAATACCCATCATGCCCATGACTGCCCCTACTTTTCCTGGCGGCGACAGACGATAGATGAACGCCATAGCAATCGGTACAACAACACCGCCACCCAAACCTTGGATGATACGGAAAGTAATCAGCATTTCAACCGAATTAGCCAGCGCACATAGACCAGAACCAATAGTGAATAGACCTACCGAGATCAAGAATATTTTCTTGGCGCCAAATCTGTCGGATAACCAGCCCGCTAAAGGAATGACCGCTGCTTGTGCCAGCGCATATCCGATCACGGTCCATTGTACTAAGGACAAGTTCAATAGATTAAATTCTTCCTGCAGCTTGGGAAGAGCAACGTTTACCGCCGTTCCGTCCAAAATTACCATGAAAATCCCAACCACAATTGCCACCAACGGCCCTAATATGCTTCGCATTGAAAACGGGGCTTCTGTTGCTGCAATGTTTTTACCTGAAGACATGTATTCCCTCCATCCGATTCAGCATCCTCTGCTGACTCTCTCTTGTCTAACACCAAATTTTACGGACAATTGTCCGATTCACAATGATGCTAACGAAATATTGTTTATTTGTCAATAGGCTGGAAGAAGTTCTAAATTGTCCATTAACTGAAAAAGCTGCCCAATTTAATTGCGGCAGCCTAGTCAGGATATCACCTCTTCGATTATTTGTTTCATTCAGTTATTGTCTTTAAATCACTTACTTTTAATAGTGCCTCTCTATTCGTATCATGATATACAACCCTAACTTCTAGTTCATAATCATCAGTCAACTCGAAAGAAAGGATTGTGCATTTCCTACCACGATTCTTCGTCTTTCTTGGATTGTCTGGAGCAAAAACATAGGAGCCTCCAATAGTAAGATTAACCGTATCACTCATTACATCCGCAATCCTCTCATGTTGTATTTACGTTATTCGAATTTCAGTTCTGCAATTGCCTTCTTGTACTTATCAATCCTTGCATAGTCTTTATCAGTTGGGTTAGGAATACGGCTAATATCACTGTTATCCTCTAGATCCAAAAGCTTCACTTTCGTCGCTAGGGGGTTTAATTTGATCCTCTTGATAAAGCCTTCATATGATTCATCTGCTCTTTTTGTAAGGCAATCTAGAGCTTCTATAATTTCTACGCTAAATCCTGCATTCTTTAAATCAAATAGAGTAATATCTGAATCTTCTACAACATCATGTAAAATTGCTACAATTGATTCTTCTTCACTGCTGGCTTTAGTTGCTAATCTTGCAGGATGTAATATGTATGGATTTCCACCTTTATCTGTTTGACCATCATGAGCTTTTGCGGCTATTAGTATTGCTTTCGTTAAAGTACTCATTTTCACAACTCCTTAATTATAAAAATTCCAGCTGCATCATCTATTGTATCATACCTCGATTTCCTTATTAACTATGTGTTTACTTCAAATTCCTTCCAATTAGAAGACGAAATGGCAGCCGATCAATTAGACCGGCTGCCGTTTTCTTGTGTTGAATGTTCCATACATCCCGCCCCTTCACTCAATGAACAAAGCAGGTTGCCTAAATGTGTAACTAAGGAGTAACGCCATAGAGTAAAGCACCAATGGCTCCGGAATATTCCCCATTTTCAACAAATACCGGTAAAGCTCCTCTTAAAATAGTATAACTTTGAACTGTTTCTTTAAGTAGATCATTTTGAATAAACGAGGATCCGATATAAACAACCGATGAAACACCACAACTCTTAGCCGCAAGAACGCTGGTAGTTGCTACTGTTTCACCTACGAGTCCGACTATCGAAGCCAGAAGTTCATCTTTGGCAAACTCTTGATTAGAAAATGATTGTAAAACCCTACCAAAGTTACTGGCCGTTAAATCGCCTGAGATAGGAGGTTCTGCTCCCTCATAAATGTGACTCACTTTCAAATCGATTCGATCTCGTATTCCCTTAGCAGCTAATTTAACGATAACTTCATAATCCGTTAAACCAGTCAACAATTTAGACAAACCCAACAATGTTCCACCACCAACACCTGTTCCTCCAACACGTTCATGTTTGCTATTTCCAACGTAGTGAATTGAAGTCCCTGTACCAACATTAGTTAATACATACTCTTGCATTTTTGGATCGTATTTATTAAGAAGATACTGCACTCCCCGACATGTTGCCTCAAATTCAATAATACGTAATGGTTTTTGAATCATTAACGTTTCAAATAATGATGCCTTGCCGCCGGTAAGACATATTTGGGCACCATCAATTTTATTCATTTTTGAAGCAACGTATTCAATTTGGGCCACAGGGTATTTGCTAAAAGTAAAGGAGTTATTTTCCTCACAAACAACTTTGATTAGCGTACCGCCAGCATCAATTCCAATATTCTTAATTACTGAGCACTCCTCTCAACGAAAAGCCAAAATCTATCTGTTCTTATTATTTAATCAGCTCCGTTTAGGGGCTGCCCATAAACCACGTGGAAATGAAGATGTTTCGAATCTTGATATTTCCCAAGATTCGTTATTACTCTACACGCACCATATTCGGATACCACTCCAGAAGCTACCTTTTTGACAATATCCATTAATTCAATTAGCAGGTCATTATCGGCATATTCTAAAGTAATGAGTGAAGAAATGTGCTTTTTCGGAATAGTCACAATGTGCACTGGGTAAAAAGGGCGGGTGTGGTGATAGGCAAGTACATTATCGGTCTCCATTACTTTCTGTACAGGAGTTCGATCACTTAAAACCTCTTCACAATAGAAATCTTCAGACATGTCTCATCACCCTCCACATAATAAATTACCTTTTATGAACGCAGCCTTTGGTTTTTCTTATCCTTAAATAAGAATCTACCCCACGTTATATCCATCTGGTCCATATGCGTTGTCTAAATATTGCTTTACTTCATACATTGATTAACACCTCGCTGGGCTTTGTTTTAATGTTCCATACGGATGACGACTTTTCCTTTGGGGTGTCCTTCTCCAAGATATCGGAGAGCTTCTGCAGTCTCACTTAATGGGTAACGTCTATCTATAACAGGTACTACTTTGCCAGCCTCAAAAAGCTCCTTCATAAAATTTTGATCATTTTTGTTTGGCTTGTGCATAAGTAATCCCAATTTCTTACTCCCTGTCATTGAAATCCATGGTCCTAGGAACATGACTTGGAAGATTCGAGACATGGAACCTCCTACCATGACATAAGTGCCGTTGGGACTTAATGCACGTTTGTAATCGAAAATCGATCGATATCCCGCAACATCAAGAATTAGGTCATAACACTGCCCATTTTGTGTGAAATCCTCTTGAGTGTAATCAATAACCTGGTCTGCACCTATCGATTTCAGCATATCCAATTTCTTCGTGCTGTCTACGCCTACCACTTCAGCCCCAAATGATTTGGCAATCTGCACTGCAAACGTACCCACACCTCCACCTGCACCATTAATTAAAACCTTTTGACCTTTCTGAATCTGTCCTTTATCGCGAAGTCCCTGCAAGGCGAGGACTGCTGCTTGTGGTATGGCCGCTGCTTCCTCGAATGTCATACTCGCAGGTTTCAGCGTTAATGCATTCTCACGAGCACATACATACTCCGCAAACCCGCCCCAGCTACAACCGGAAATGTCCCCGAATACCTCATCACCTGGAACAACCTGTTTTACGTCTCTGCCAACCGCTTCAACCCGCCCCGCTATGTCAGCTCCGAGTATGTTGAATTTTGGTTTTAGAATCCCCCCATCAAGGCGGACTAAGAATGGTGTACCTCTCAAGAGATCCCAGTCCCATGAATTTACGGATGCAGCATATACTTTTATCAGTACTTCATTGTCCTTTGGAGTAGGTTTTTCTACCTCTTTGAGTTTAAGAACGCCAGTAGTTCCGTATTTTGTGTATACAATCGCCTTCATGAAGATTGCTCCTTATCACCAATTTGTGTTTTGGTTTTCTTTATTGATTGGGTTTGATTGCAGATGAGTTAAATCCTTTAACTATCAGCCATATCGGTAGTATTATTTCAAATAAGGCTCCTGGAAGAAATAAATACATTCCTGGACTATAGCCGAAAATTTCTAACAAGGCGCTTGTTAACAACGATGCGTAGCCAATAAGCCCAAAGACTGAAATTAAACGCGGAATGAGTTTTGATTGATATAATAAATAACAAAACAACAGGCTAACTAGACTAAGAACGATCATTGCCACCTGAAAGGCCAAATACTTCCCTTTTATTGCTAACGTGCCTATCGTTTGAAAATAGGCAGTATCCGGAGCTCCTGCTTCTATATATTCCTGACTTAATGTAATTAGTAATAATGGGCTGATTGCACCAACAATAAGGATTATGGCCTCAATAACCCTGAAAGCAACGTAACCAAGTGCGATAGTTTCATTATACTTTTTTAAGATTGGAAACAGTATGATTGCAATACCAACAACTGCAGCGGAATTAATTAACTCAAGGAGCATTCCTATTATCACTGTGGTTTTATTTGGATAAACATGAATAAGATAATCCGGATCTTTGAGAATGGATTCAATAAGTCCATTACCTAGTATATACGCAGCCGTTGCAGCTAGAAATAATACTCCAACAATTCTTGCCGTTTTTTTGTTTGAATTCATTTCTTACCTCCAACTATCATTTAATGTTTACTCGCTTTATAAATATCGCCAATTCGGATTGAATCTGAACAGTTTTGCAGGCCTATGCCCTGCATCCTTAGTAAATTGATTGGTTTCCATAACCATGTCAGCTATCTTTCTTCTGAACGCTGCAGAAAGCAGCTCTTTTCCCAAAGTAACCTCATAGACCTGCTGGAGCTCTGATAATGTAAAAAGTTCCGGCATCAGATTGAAAGCTAAATCTGTGTACTCAATCTTATTCCTTAGCCTCTCCACTGCATATTGGATCATTTCCGCATGATCAAATGCAATTCCATTCGAAACGATAACCTCTCTTTCTACCCTTGCTGTTTTTCCAGAATATTTTTCGACAACTTTAATAATAGCCTCCAGGATGTCCTCATCGTTTGAAAGAGTAATTTTTACGACTTTTTCAAATATCAAGTCCTTCTCCAGCATGGTTTTCTTCTCTTCAAGCACACTGTACCTAACGTTGAACCACCTAGCATCATCGGCATCATCCCCAGCCTTCACTTCGAGTGATCTGCAATCAACAAGTGCCATATACGAACAGCTGATAACTCGTGTACGAGGATCCCTATTTACATCACCCCATGTATAAAGCTGTTCCATATAAACATCATCAATATTAGTTTCGGTTTTTAGCTCCCGTAAAGCAGCTTCATCAATACTCTCGTTCTCTGTTACAAAGCCTCCGGGTAAAGCCCATTGCCCTATATAAGGATGAACCCCCCTTTTAACCATGAGAAGTTTCAGTGACTTTTCCGGCAGCTTTCTATAGTTTTCTTTTTCCTCATCAACTACAGTGAAAATTAACATATCTACGGTAACAGACGGGCTTTGATAAATACTGGCATCATACTTCTGTAAAAACTCCACTTCAGTAAGTCCCTGCTTATCTCTAAGTTGCTCTTTATTCATGTGTAGTTCACCCATTCTTTGATTTCAACATTGTGTTACAAACAAGTTGTTATTATCAATACGTTAATATCATTTAAACTTTAATTCCAATCATTGTCAATACCTTTTAAAAAAAAGAGTTATCCTCAAGTAGCTTACCTACTTAGGGACAACCCTCTATCTCCGTCAGCTTTTAATTTATTATGAGCTCCCCCCGTTGTTACAGGTTGGTTTAGTCCATCAGCGGGCGTTTGAAGTACGCAATCACTTTGCCTCCAGCTGGAACGACGGACACAAGTTCCCATCCGTACCGACCCCAATGGCCTAGCGCATTGTCCAAATTCCAGCTGTACAGCTGACCGTCTGCTGCGGGCTTTAGTCCATCTCCGATTGAAGTATCTGTCGCGTACTCAAACCGCTGACTCGGGATGGATTGTAATTGCGGCTGAGGCATTCGTTCCTCCCTTAAATCCCAGCGGATTCGGGTTGAAGCATCTGAGAGTGCGGCGATAATGGCTTCCCGATCCGTAACTTCAAGTGCCAAAATCCGCGGTGCTCTTGGCATGAAGAACGAGCGGTGCGAATGATAGGCCTGCAGCACCAACGTACCCAGCTCTTCACCTTCCGATGACTTTACGACATACCATACACACCGTTCCCGTTCTTCAGGCGGACCCCAGTTCTCAATGGAATCTTTTAAGTTAAATCCGCCCCTGATGATGAAACCATCAGCGGCAAGCCGCTCTGCGACCGGCGTCATAAATTGTTGAATCCACGCACCATAGGCGCGATCGCCGAACTTCTTGAACATCTCGGTCAGTTCATCCCTCTCCTCGTCGTAGACTGCTTTCCAAGCATGGGATAAAATATCTCCGGCAGTACGGGCAATGTTTTCTATTGTGGTTGTTTGCATGTATATACACTCCTCTTTTTGGTTAATCTAACAGTGATAAATAATAATATAATACCGTTAGATTAAACTGTTGTGCTATACTTGTCAAGAGATAAAATGGAAGGTGACACCATATGGCAAGAAGACGAATTCATCCCTTAACGACAGATAAGGACACAAATCGGAGTGAGCCGCTTCACACGCCACTCGATCGGGCCCGAATTGTCGGGATCATGCTGGAACTGCTGCAAGCTGAGGGCTTAGATGGCATCAGCATGCGCAAAATCGCCGATTCACTTGGCGTGAAAGCCTCATCTTTGTATTACCATGTGAAGGACAAAGAACAGCTGCTTCATCTCTTGGCAGAAGAGATCAGCACGAAGATTGATTTTCCCGATACCGCTTTGGATTGGAAAATGCAGCTGCGGCTATGGTCGATGAGCTTCCGCATAAGTCTGCTGCAATACCCGGACGCTGTACACATCATGAACGCGACGCATGCGGCAAGCCCTAACCGTTTGGCACATATCGAATTTCTGTTTAGGGCGCTCGTCGAAGCCGGATTTAAGGATGTCCAAGTGCCGTGGCTTGCTTCTATGCTCAAAAACTTCATCTACGGCTTTGTCGATGAAGAATGTCGATTGCGTGATCGCGTGAAGCTTTCTCAGGAAAGCCGAGAAGAATCGGAGACAAGATACAAAGAGATTGAGGCATTGCCTAAGGAGCGATATCCCCACTTTATCCGGCTAGCCGCTTACACGACTTCTGTGAATTGGGAGGAAGAGTTTTCGTTCGGGTTGGATGTTCTGCTTGCTGGTTTCGTTGATAAACTTGCAAGCGGTCAACACTAGTTATTGTATACAGGAGCGGCTGTTCCTGACGTTGAAGTCCGGGTGTTTTCATGACCCTGTTGTTCCGGTTAAGAATGGATTGACGTTAGATGGAACGTACAAATATATCAGCTATAGCGGCCTTGTTGGCATCAATGCTTTTTCCACATCATCGACCGAATACCTTTCCTTTGCAAGCGACGGCACTTTCGAGAGCACTGACCTAAGCATAGCCAGCCTGGATGTTATCGAATCCGGTACCCAATCGTCCACTTCTAAGAGCGATACTGGAACATACACCCTTTCGGGTAACACAATAACTCTCAAGTATAAGGACGGTACCACGGCACGTATGCTTTTCTTCGACCATGACGTCGACGGGATTGATACTCTTCAGGACATACAGTTAGGGAATAATCGCTTTTATATACCAAAAGATTAGGTTTTTTCTTGTAGGCTGCCATCGTCCAATTGGACATTTGGTAGCCTTTTTGTCTACTCTATCATCGAATTTTCGTGAGCAGGAAAATCAAAAAAAGAAGCCGCGTCAATACAGCTTCTCATAGTTCTTGAAATCCAAAATGCTGTTTTGCTAGCTCTTTGAATTTAATGTTGTCAATTTGTTCTTTTTCCGATTTACCGTTAATCCATTGTGTGAAAGAAGTATCGGTTAACGTTACATTTCCATCGTTTGTAAGTTGGGTAATCAGTGGGGTTTTGTTGAATCGTGATTCTTTGTGCTGAACTATGATTCCTTGGACTTCGTTCAATTCAGATAAATTCTCTAATGGTCGTTTTGTATCAAAAGCATACCCTATTTTCCAATCTGTATCTTTATATTTTAGTTTCATTTCAAGTATATAGTCGCCATAATCACTTTCCATTGCTTTGACTCGAAATTCTCCATTCACAGAGGAGGTAGTTTCTCCATTTAGCGGCACAGGTTTTAGTGGTAGGTTTCCACCAAATCCGGTATCGACCAAGTACGTTTGACCTTTATGCTGCAAAAGAATAGTAACATGAGTTCTCCCAAGTTTTGAAAAGTCCTTCATTGCATAATTATATACTTCTCCACGAACTAAAGCTGCATTAAACCCATTTTCAACTAAGAAAAAATAAAGCAGTGGATTCAATTGATAGCATAGACCACCTTCATTTTTTACGAGCATTTTGGTAATCAAACTCTCTTTTGTTATAGCACTTGTTTTATTTGAAATGATGCTTAAATTTTCAAAAGGAAGGGATGTTGCTGTTTTCCTAAGAATGTTATCTAATGTTTCAAATGTAATTTTTTGATTCTCTGGAATGCCAATTCTTTTACGAAATAGTCCATTCAACTCAACCATTATGAAGATTCCCTCCATGTTTTTGACTCAAAGATTAATTATTGCGTACGTATGTAGGTCATCAATTGCTTGGCGTGGCGCCTCATATCCTCTGTACGTTGCCTGAAAGCGCTGTAGGCGATGTGGTCGAGGCTGATGTGGATGAGACAGCAGAGAAGACGTTCCTCTGATTGTTTGGGCCATCCTCCATGTTTGTCCCAGTGATTATCTAGAATTTCCTGCAAGTCAATCTCTTGCCATTGCGGAAACCAAGGCCACCAATAAAGAAACAAAGCGTTATCGTAAAGAGGATCACCATAGAACGCATTTCCCCAGTCGATTACCCCCGTAAGCCTCCCTTCGTCCACCAGCACATTTCGGTTCAAGAGGTCGTTATGGACGATTCCTCGGTACTCTGGAAGCATTGCTACGAGCTGACGCAGCCTTTCTACCCCAGCATCGAAGACCCGTGCCTCCTGAGGTGAGGCGTCAAGCCGCTCGCGCCAGCCCGCGAGTCGATCCCTGGGCTCAGCTACTGAGAGTAGCTCGGCCCCCCAGCTCGAACCAGCCCCGTCTGGACGCCAAAGACCAATTCCCTCTGTGTCTGTGAGGTCAAGTTTTTGAAGTTCGTAGAGAGCGTCTAGCAATTGCGGCAGGACAATTCGTATCTCAAGCCCATTCAGCTCATCGAGATGCTTTCCAGAGACTCGCTCGGATACGGCGTAGAAGCCGCTCTCCGTCTCGCCTACTTCAAGAACCTTCGGAATCGGAAGTGTGTCCGAGGAAAGTGTGCCCATCACACGATCCTTTTGAAAGTCGTCCAGATAAGTGCCGAAGCGGATAACCATTGCATGCCCGTCGAGCATGAAGGAATAGGCTTTCGACCAATCACCGGCAGCAAGGGACACAAGATTTTGGGCACGGTCACCGAAATGTGCCTTCACAAAACGGTCAGCCATTTGATTGAAATCCTCCATAGGTTCCTCCCTGTATATGTCGATTATTTTAAAAGAATAACGATTGAATCCATTATCGCATGATATCCAATTTGAGTATAAATTTTATTCGAAGTAGGATTACTAAAATCAGTGTATAAACTTGTTGTTTGATAACCACGATCTAACAAGATTTGAGTGAAAGCTGAAACACAATCAGAGGCATATCCCTTTTTTCTTTCGCTAATTGGTGTGTAAACATAGCTGATAGTTATATTATTTGGGGTTGGTCGTGTAGAAGCAGCCATGGAAACCATTTCTCCGTTCACTTCCCATGCTACTAAACTTCCTTTATTTATCATTCTTGTAGCTCTTTTATCTGCTTCTTCTAAACTTATAGGTTGGTTAGTTTCATTACAAAACTGATACACCCACTCTTTAATTGTGTGATGATCATTTTCTATAATTCTCCGAAGTTTTCCATTTGTACTTGGTTTCTTCATAACTTTTTCTAGTTTATAAATTTTTTGGTCCATTTGGACAATTGCTTGAATCCCTTTAACGTTCGAAATATACATAGCTAGTTCAGTAGTTAATTTCTTTTCACCTATAAATCCAGGTATATCTTGCGTTGCGATAATCAGCTTTTCTCCTATATCGTGAATTTCCTTTGATGTAAAGGAAACAGATTTTGATAAAATAATTTGACTAGGATGTGTTTGTAGTAAGACCAACCCGATTTCGTTGTCTTTTATTACAGTAGCCATAAAAAGAGGACTTTCATCTTTTTCACTTAAAGATTGCAAGACACCTAATACTAAATTGTTTTCAGCTTCATATTGTTCTAAGAAAGGGATAACATCTTCCTTAAATAAGGTAAGATCATCATATTTCATGAGTCTTATCAAACAAACCATCCCCTTTGGTCAGTTAAGTTAATTTGGAAATGTTAAAAAAACCGCAATATACGCGGCTTGTAATGTTGATTTAATTCAAATAAGGTGTTGCAAGCTTCCTTACACGCTCAATACCTTCCCACATATCGCCAGGTCCGTCATATACAAGAGTTATGGGACCTTCATACCCAGCTTGCTTGGCAACTTCCATACAGCGATTAAAATCAACTTCATCCGGATATCCATCCGCATTCGTTTGTGCTTTGGCATGGATCGACTCACTGTGCGGAATCGTTTTGACAAGTTCACCATATTTCTCTATTCCTTTAAAATTGCCAAAATCCGAGGTTAACCCAAGGAGCTCCCCGCATCCTTCCAATAAAGCAAGGCAATTATCCGCGATTGATGTTAGTGAGTGAAAGTTTTCTGTAACAACGCGTACTCCCTGCGCAGCAGCATAACTACTTAGTTCTCTAAGTGCATCAACTGATCTCTTCAAAGCTTCTTGATCCGAAGGTTCCGCATCACCGGCTATCACGCGTACCCTTTCAGCTCCTGCTCGTGCAGCAATATCGATCCATCCTTTGATCCACGCAATGTCCGATTGTCTGCGCAAATCATCCGAACTGGAAATATCACCGTATTCAATTAGCAGCGTGTAAAACTGGAGACCCGCTTCTTTGAATGCGTGTTTCAATCCTTGCAAATAGGCTTCACTTGTATGAGGGAAATGAAAATGACACACTTCCAGTGATCTAAACCCTTTCTTCGCAAGAACCGCTGGTAATTCAAGCAGAGAGATGAGTTCAGGTTGGTCTTGGGTATCCGTTATTTGAGTACACGTGTTTTCATCCCAGCGGGTCCACCGCAAAGCCCCCAAATTCCGATGTAAGCTCCAACTCGTTAATGATAAAAATGGCATATTTTCCACCCTTTCGTCGCTACTGTTTGGTAGTATCTTATCAGAGCGTTAGGGTGACGACAATATACGAAATCACAGATATATCTCTTATTGTGCTGCTTTTGTTCTAAATTATGGCATGCTTAATAAGGCAAGTACGTCGAACCTACTTCCCTTAATTCTTTTTTATAATTCAAAGAGAATTTCCTCACTTGATCAAATATACAATGAAGGCTAATACAGTATATGGGGAAACAAAGATTAACATTCTGCTTATTAATCTGTTTCTCTCATTTCTGTCTTTGGCATCTTCTGTATGATAATTCGCTCTTATTCTATCCCCACTTAATAAAGCCCCAGATAATATTGCGGATAAGACTAACGTACCCAGTACGATATACATTAATAATGTAAATAGCTTATTTACGTCAAGTATTCTCCAAGTAATTAAACTGATTATTGTGGCGGAGATACCACCCCATAGAAGTGTTTTTTTCACCATTACCCTCCATAATTTTATCTTGGAATACGGTCAATAAACATTTCGATTGATCCATCAAAAGGAAACGTTTTATTTCTAATAAGTTCCTTTAGGCCCAGTAACTCTTTCCTAGCTTTATGAATTAGAGCTTCTGGATATGCAAATTTAAATGCATTGCTCTCAAACTCATCTTCGTCAACAACTTTCCATTCACCGTTTCTTTGTACATAATCTAGGTCTAAATCCACAAAAGAAACAATGTTACCATTAATCTTCGCAGGTTGGTTTATGTTGCAATAATATTGTTGAATTTTACCGCCAACTACATCGGCGCTAACAGTAAACCATGAATGAAATGAGAAAAATTCTATAGTCCAAGCCTCTATGGTAAATACCTTTTGCTTCGTGTAATGATTTAATTTTCTTCCGTACTCGCCTAAGACAAAAATGTGTGAATCGGTCTTCTCTAATAAAGTTGTGTTCCATTCATAATGTAGTAAATCTCCATATTTTAAAGCCTGAATGGTTATATGATTATCCATTGTATCATCCTTAAGATTCGAATATTCATGAACTCATAACTCTTTTGTCATAAATACACTATTTGGGTCTTCTATGTAATCCGAAAATGGCTTGCAATATTGGAATCCAAAACTTTCATACAGTTGTTTAGCTGGTTCGAAAGCATCCATTGAGCCCGTTTCCAAACTTAGCCGTTGATAGCCACGTCGCTTGGCTTCTTCAATGATATGTTCAAGGATTCGTCTTGCAACGCCCTTTCTTAAATGTGATGAAGAAGTTCGCATTGATTTTATCTCACCGTGTTGACTATCAAGTTCCTTAATTGCCCCACAACCAACTAATTCATCTTGTTCCCAACCACTCCAGAAGGTGATTTCTGGTTTTTTCAATTTATCAATATTTAGGGCATGTGTACTTTCTGGCGGAGATAGAGCTGCCATATTCTGAAGATGTTCCCCGATTAATGCAACCACTTTAGATCCCGTTAAATCATCTATTTTAATATCCATTAAAATCACTCCTCTAATTAACTCTTCTTTCCATTAGTTTAATTAATGTTTGGACAACTTTCAATACTCGGCAAGGTGATGAAACCTCGGGGGAAGCCCTTTATTCGCCATTGTCAGCGATCAAACGCTTATTTTCAATCGCCGCCGAAAGTACGATAAGCGTTGAAGAGAAACCGTGTGGGCTGCACGAATCGAGAAAAACGGTAAACGATTCCATCGATGCGGTAATTATTTTCATCATAAAATTATACTCCCCGCTAATGCGATACAATTCGATGACGTCCGGGGATTGCGAGCAGAATTCCTGGAAATCCAGACAATTGCTCGTCTTGAACAGCACGAACGCCGTGACGTCTTTGCCGAGCTTCTTGGGTGAGAGAACCGCCTTGTAGCCGGCGATGATCCCTTGTTCCTCAAGCTTGCGTATCCGTTCCGTAACGGCAGGCTGTGTCATAGCGATCGTCCGGCCAATTTCGGCAACCGGCATTCGTGCGTTTTCATGCAGCAATGATAGTATTTTACTATCGATTCCGTCCAAAGTGATTCCTCCTTCATTTTATATGCTCAGATCGTATTTTTAACTTTAATATGAAGGACAGCGGTTATTATTAACATGTTTTATGTATGTAAATTATAACTCTAACTTTATACAATGTCATTATAAGATAATTTGAAGGAGTGGATAACAAATGATCACGACAAAATCACTTACCCTCGACACCTCTCTCACCATTGGCAGCGTCGAGCTTCGTAACCGGTTAATCATGGCGCCTATGCAGCAATACAAAGGTTCGCCGGAAGGTTATGCGACAGAGCATCATGTTCAGCATTACGCTAGAAGGGCGAATGCAGTCGGATTAATTATCGTGGAGTCGACGGCTGTGTCCAATAACGGCAGACTGGTACCTAACGACATTGGCATTTATTCGGATCGACACACCGACGCGCTAAAAAGAGTAACTGATGCCGTTCACACCCAACATACACCGATATTCGTTCAATTGTCTCATGGGGGAAGAAAGTCGGATCCGGAAGTAACGAAGCGGCTCATTGCGCCTAGTGCGATTCCTTATGACGACTCGTACGGAAAGCCTGCGGAATTGTCTGTCTCCGAGATTGAGTCCCTCATTGAGGATTACCGATTGGCTGCCCGACGCAGCATCGAGGCGGGTTTTGATGGAATTGAGGTACATGCAGCTCACGGATTTTTGATTCACCAGTTCTTGTCGCCGATTTCCAATCTCCGCAACGACGCGTATGGTGGATCGCCTCTAGGCAGGGCGAAATTTTTGCAAGACACACTTGCCGCAATCCGCTCCGAAACCGGCCGTAATTATCCGGTTATCGTGCGGATCTCCTCGACAGATTACGTCGATGGCGGCCTAAATCCACAGGATCTTGCGCTGATGCTCAAACCACTCGCCGCGGACAATCTTCTTGACGCGATTGACGTATCATCTGGCGGCCTGCTGCCCATCCAGCCAACGGATACACATCCAGGCTACCAACTGCCTGACGCAGCCGTCATTAAGCAGCATTTAGACGTTCCAGTCATCGCCGTCGGCAAAATCTATACCCGCAGCTTTGCGGACCGCATCATCGGGGACGGGCTAGCGGATGCCGTAGCAATAGGGCGACCGCTGCTGGAGGACCCCGATTTCGCGCTGAAAATGATTGGCCGAATGGACTTTTTTTAACAAGCCCATTTAATAGAAAAGAGGAGCTGCTGAGAAGCAAGCTCCTTTACTAACGTTGCATGCTATCTCAATCAAGAATACTCATAATTTGCTTTTTGTGGTGATCATCGTGCTCAGTAAATTCTTGAATTATGTATACCAGTGAATATGGCGTACCTGTTCTAGGACAATTTGACACACCGTTTGCTGATACTTCTAACAGTAATTCCTCTGATTTCATGCTCTTTAATATATCGATCAGTTTCATTCTGTCGCTTGAGAATTCTTGAAGAAGTTGATCTTTCGAAATACCCGAATTTGCGTATTGATATGCTTTACTGTTGAATGAGTTGAAATCGGGAAACTCCATTCCTTTGCCCTCCCTGATGGAAGGAATGACAACATTCATTAAATGAAGATCCCAATTTCTAAGATGTGCGATGATTCCGGCTATCGATGCTTTTCCTACTGTAATTGGGCTGTGCCAATCTTTATCACTTAGTTGATGCAAAATATTTGTCCATTTACAAAACTGTTCGTATTCACTAATTGTGCTGCTGCGTAAATCCATGAGATCACCTCTTAGTCATAATGGATAGATCATAGCACACATCTACGAACTAGAACACACATTCGCACTATTGCTCACCTGTTAATGGAAACATTCATTTACCATTACATAAAAAATGATCAGACAGCCATGGCCATCTGCTCATTTTAGTATTCAACTATAGTTCTCAGATGAACATCTATTTTGGTCTTCACTCAATAGATTGCGTTTGCCCCAGAGTTCTGCCTTTTCTGAATCGCGTGCATTCCCATGATCACCGCGACAAGTTCGTAAGTATCCAAATTTTCGCATTGATTCTTCAGAAGAAAAGCGCCTGAAGAAAACCATCCGTTTACTTGTTCGAAACGGGCAACAAGCGCGCCGGATTCATCAGATATCTCATATTCTTTTGAAAATACTGGGGATATAATCTCGTAGTTACCCCGCCCTTTGGTTTCATATGTGAATTTTTTGGTGAAAAACGCAATTCTGCTTCTCAACACACCTAATTGTCCACCATCTGCACCCGTAACCTCCCATTTGCTTGAGAAGATCGGAAAACTTCCTTTGCACAACAGTTGGCCATTCTGCCCATACACCTCGATCGCAGATCCAAAAGAGCTTTTCAAATCAAGATGACCGACGGTTTCTTCCTGTTCACCTAGAATCTCAGTAACACCGGTATTAAAAAAATTATCCCGAAAATATAGATTCATTCACTCGCCTCCCTTTGATATTTATACGATGCAGAGGATGTAGAGTTACACATATTCCCAGTTATTTTCCAAATATCGTTCGGTCATTCCCTTTTGTGATCAATTGACTTCAATATGTTCGAGATGATTGTTCCCCATCCAAGACTGAGGATAGCATAGTGTTTTATTAGCAAAATAAAGCGCAGTTGCACGCCTTGCAACAAAAAAACCAGCAACAAAAAGTTGCTGGTTTTTCTTGAAATATTCTGCAGACATACGTTAGTGCGTTAATTGCTAATGAATTCCTGTACCCATTCGCCGTTAAAATAGGCAACACCAATTTGGGTGAAGTTGGGGCTAAGAATGTTTTGACGATGACCCGTGCTGTTCATCCAAGCTTCCATGACAGCTTCAGGCGTTTGTTGACCTTTTGCAATGTTTTCACCTGCGTATGAATAGCGAATGCCGTATGTGCTCATCATATCAAAAGGCGACCCATAAGTCGGCGAGGTATGATCGAAATAACCATTGTTGTACATATCCTTCGCTTTGTCCAAAGCCATGGCGGTAAGTGCGCTATTGCTGGTTAATGGACGCAATCCAGCCTTTGATCGTTCTTGGTTAACTAAGTTAACGACTTGGTTAGCAAAAGTTGTTTGAGATGGCGCAGTCGTAACTGGCGTTTTAGTACCAGCATTTGTGTTCGTGCTGCCAGGAATGTTGAGGCTCATACCAGACCAAATCACGTTCGGATTGGCAACTTGAGGGTTTGCCTTAATAAGCGAAGATAGGCTTATGCCATACTTCTGGGATATTAACCACATTGTATCATTACCTGATACCGTATGGGTTGCTGGTGCGGCCATTGCCGCACTCGAACCTACGAGAACGCTCAAACCTATTGCGCCGGTAACCACAAGCTTTTTGTAACGTTTCAAAATAAACCTCTCCTTTTGCGGCCTGCGAGGTTAGCTGTCGGATTCGGATCAAAGAGTAATCACCCGGCCGCTGACGCGGCTTCACCCCAAATAATGGGTCCCCCGTGCTTCACATGAAGCTTCGGCCTTCTGAGTTATTTGATCCATATGGATCTCACAAATTGTAACATGTGAAATCATAGAGAACATGACTCAAAATTTTCCAGAAATATTTTGCAAGCGGTATCAGCCGTCACTTCTTGACCAAAATATTAACTAAGAAAATATCTCAATTCCTTGAAATTCCGTTGAAAACCACATTCAATCCCAAATTCGTGGCCGATCGATTCCAGCCGTTCGCATATAATCTAGCAGTTGCCCGGTGTGAACGGATTCGTGGTATGCGATCCTCATTAACATATCTCCTAAAGTTCGAACATACCCTACGTCACTTCGATTAATTTTAATATTTGACAAATCCTCAGGGGTGAACGTTTTAACGGTATTCAAGAATTGTTCTCTGTACACTTGTGCGAATATCAGTTCATCTTCCACCGAAGAAAATTCCCGATTGTCAAAAGGAGAATCGTATGAAGATAGACTTCCTCTGTTCAGTATTGCAAGATGATAATAATGCTCGCCGTCCAATATGTGCCGGATCATTTCTTTAATGTTTAAGGCTTGTGCATCAGGCCTCCAATCCAGCATAGTTAGAGGAATAACGTTCCAAACTTTAATACTTCTACGTCGGACTTCTTCCAAGTTCAATATAACAAGATCTGTTCCGTTAATGATTAACACTCCTTTAAACTTCTCAATAATTCATGCCTAGTTGTTTTATAATTGTCTGTATTTCCTTACGAACAAATATACAGTACATTTGTTCGTATGTAAATAATCCCTCATTTAATTAGTCTGCCAGGCTTTATGATAGTGGCGTTCCTAAGCTTCGGTACAAGTAAGTGGTATAAGTTCCCGATAAGCAATCCTATAAATAAGTACATCAAACCTCCAAAAATGCCATAAATAACTGCACCCACGATCGCACTAAGGAAGCCAAAAATAACTTGATCCTTATATTTAGCTGGTGAAGTAGGCGGATCTGTTAGCATAAAAAGAGCAAAGAAAAGAGAAGCATTGATAAAAGGTGATCGAAGTGCGTCAGTGGCGTCTCCGACATCAATAATCCCCATAATAAATAATAAGATGAAATACGTTCCTAGAAATGAAAAAACTTGTGGGAATTTGTTCACCCGGTTCGTCACAATGTATCCGCCAATTAATAGAAACACGACTGTCCATGTGGGAAGATCCCCGAATGCGCCCCACCAGCTTTGTCCTGTTCGAAAGAATAGGATGGACAGAAGCAGTCCGAAAGCCGCTGGATTGAAGATTGGTTTTTTCTTATGAACAAGTAAATGTTTGGACAAAATAGCGATAATGGAAGTTGCAGCAACAATATACCATGAGGAAGTTGTGCTTAAGATTAAAGCAATGATTAACCCTGTTATCACTGCACCATCCGGCATCATTCGCTTCTTTTTGGCAATGCGGGAACAAAGGATATCCACGGCTGTAGAAATTCCGACGGCAATAATGCCATTATAAATGCCCGTGAAATCTAATGACCATATGGCGGCAATTATTAGAAAGGCAACCATGGAAACTACGACATATCCCTTTGGTGTTTTAATCCATTGGTTAGCTGTCATTATAATTACCCCCTACACTATAAATTTGTAAATCGGATGTAATCAAGATTCCCTTGAGATCAAGTTGTTCTATTAACGTTCTCCCGCGGTCCAACCCCAATAAAAAGAAGGCCGTCGAAAAGGCGTCCGCCATCATAGCGTAAGGGGCGAAGACGCTGCAGCTGACCAATTCGCCCGGTGATTGTTTAGTTCTGGGGTCGATGATATGATGCATACCAACTTTTAATGCACACTTGCGCTCGTAACTTCCAGAGGTACAGACCGACTCATTCGATATTTCAACTGTGTGTATGATTTGTTCTTTATACTCGGGGTGCTGAATGCCAATTCTCCACTTGCTGCCGCTTTCGTCTACTCCCCCAGCATAGAGATCACCTCCGGCATTGACAACAAATCCTTCAAATTCTTTCAACTCATGAGCAGCCAAGTCGATGGCGAATCCCTTAGCCGCGGCACCTAAATCAATCACCAGCGGCTTCCGCAAATACAACGTACGATCCTGTTCATTTAAGATGATATCCCGATAGGTAGCGGAACCCGAAGAGGAACTTTGGATGGTCTCCCCAGTTAAATAATGCTGATTGAATCCCAGTTCTTCCATTGCTTTTCCCACCGTAGGATCAAATATGCCATTCGTCCATTTCGCCACCTCCAAAGCAAACTTCAAAGGCTCAAATAAAAACGGACTAATCCGAACTGGAGTTTTTATTACTCGGCATGCCTCCATCAATTCACTGTCCAGGCTGAAACGACTGCAGGCTTGTTCGACTTTCCGAAATGCCTCGAAAGCCCGATCAATGGCTGCTTCTGTCAGGTCCTTTGATTTCCGAGAAACGACCTGTATATCTACAACAGTATCCATAAATAATTTCGTTTTTTTCATGATTTTGCCCATTATGAGTTTCTCGCCTGAGAGAGCGCATCTTGTACGGCATCTTTAAATGCTTGTGTACTGTAAGTTGCACCCGAAACATTCCGTACTTGCGCACTTTGTTTTTGTACCACTTCTTTAGGCAGCCCTACAACGTCATCAATTGTATAATGCATGGCAAAATGACTGATTTCAACATCTGTAATTTTATCGCTTTTTATGGTGACTGCCACCTGAATTGATCCTCGTCGATTACTTCCTGTACCCATATAGGTACCCTCTTTATAAAGTTTATTTGTTTGACTGCTTTTAGTCTGTGTAACTTGGGCTTGTTGTGGTGGTGGTGGTTGCTGTATCGTTGCCTGAGTTTCCGTTGCGAAATATCCTGCGGCATAAATAGCTCCAATGGCTGTTGAGCACAGAGCGACCCACTTTTTGTTCATTTTTGCCATGTGAATCCCTCCCAAATAATGCTTCATCGATAATTTCATTATATGGAGAGATCATTAAAATTTTCTTAAGCGTAGCTGAATGTATTCGGAATCTATTGTTTGCTTGGAAAACTAAATAAACTCCCATCCCTAAAGAGGGCCGAGAGTAAAATCTCCGTGCTTCCACCCAAGTTCATCCATGCATAGCGCAGTGCTCTCATTAATAAGCCTACATCTGACATGGGGATTCACTGTTTAGCAATTCCTACTATTTCCGCTCCGGCTTCGATGGCTGAAGGGAAAATGTTCGTTGATGCATGAAAACCGGCACCTATAAAACAAAGTCTGGATTTGTTCACTTTTATCGCTTCCTTTTATCCTAAGTTTATCTTTGCAGCACTAATAAGATAGAAAAAGAAGGATGAAACCGTAAAAACTCTTCCTCCTTTTTCATTTTGTCCTGCTTCCTATTTCAGAAACAATTCCAGTAACTTGCCGCCTGCATAAATACCTACAATTCCTAGAATACCCGACAGTACTGGCGGTGCGGGCAAAGGCAGCTTCAACAGCTTGAATAAAATACCAATAATTAAACCTGCTCCTAATGACAACAGAAGCTCCTTCATATTTTAGACACCTCGATTGTTAGACTGCATCCTTAAATTCGATGGCTTAATGTCTGGGCTTAGCCTTTCGATCGAAATGGCATCCGTTGATAACGCATCCAATTCAATTTCCCTTGAAAAGTGACCCGCATTTGCCAGAATCGTTCCATCCTTCATTTTAGCCAGATACTCCTCTGAATCCATCCAGTGCTGTCTCCAGGCCAGCGATTGGATGGTTGTCGACCACAATAACTTGGCCTCCCAAATTACGTAAATATCGAGCTACACCTCGGCCGCACGTTCCATATCCGATAATAACAAACCGTCGGGTAGGTACTATCAAATTCATCGTACGCATAAAACCTTCGACAATCGTCTGTCCTACACCGTGCTTGTTCTCAATAATTTGCTTCAAAGGGCTGTCATTTATTACAATAATCGGAACTGGATATTGGGACTTTAAATCTTCTCTTATCAGGTTCGCACCTGTTGTAGTTTCCTCCGTGCAACCGATCAAGACTTCAACACCATAATGTTGAATCAGCGTCCTTGTTAAATCAGCACCATTATCCAATAATAGCTGCGGTTTATGCTGTAATACACTGTGAATATTGCGCTCATGCTCTTCGCGGCCATCGGATCTTTGACCATATACAGTAATCCCTTCCTCTTGCAAAGCTGGCTTATGTCTAAGATAAAAGATTTGTAAAACAAAAAAAAAGGACACATGTCCTTTTTCGAATAATATTTTCTATTAGGTTGGCTGACCCATCAGATCATGCTTTTATCATGGATAGTTCCCGTTCCATAAGCAGCCGATTTCTGTTCGGTGAAAGTTTCTCGATAAATTTTTTGGAGGAATCATAGAGCTTGCTGGCTAGCACTTTATTTAAAAAAACCGAAAATCGGACATCCTGCTCTATCCATTTTTGATACATATCCGCCTTCAATCTAACCCACCCATCTTGATGCGAATCCTGTTCTGTGAATTATGATACTTTAAACTCATAATAGCATAGTTGAACCCACATACTCCCAACTCGTCCTAAATGATTGCCTGCCTTTCGATATTTCTTATCTCTACTCGTCTTGTCCTCTGATCTGGGTGTGAAGGAAGCTGTGAATCCAGCAGCTTTCTGGAAGCAGAATGTTGTAATTGCTCTAAACGGTCTGGACTATCTGCCCAATCAACAATCTCCCCACGATCCATAACCGCCACACGATCAGATAAATAACGGGTCGCTTTGACATCATGAGAAATAAAGAGATAGGATAATCTATACTTCATCTTGAAGTGTTGCAGAAGCTCAAGAATTTGTGCCTGTAGTATCCTGTCGAGACTACTAACCGCTTCGTCTAATACGATTAACTTTGGGCGCAGAACCAACGCGCGTGCAATGCATAACCGCTGCTGCTGCCCCCCGCTAAACTGATGCGGTAATTTGTCCGCATCTGATGCTCCCAGACCTACTGCGTCCAGCCATTCTAAGCAAACAAGATCCAGCCTCCGAGCCGTATATCGCTCATAGTTGAGCAACGGTTCAGCAATGATTTGTCGAGCAGTCATCCGGGGATTCAAAGCATCCGAGCAGTTTTGAAACACCGCCTGCAGATTCCGACGAAGCGTATGGGCATCCCTTGCAGATTCATTCAGCCAATCCCTATTTTGAAATAGGATTCGCCCTTTGTCAGGTCGTACCAAGCCGAGCACAAGCTTGCCTAATGTGCTCTTGCCTGATCCACTTTCCCCGACGATTCCGAGACATTCGCCGTCCTGCATTTCAAATGAAATATCGTGAATGACCATTGAGCGGGTTGTTTTTCCCCAAAAGGTTCGTTCTGACTGATAAGATTTTGAAATTCCAGCTACCTCTAGCAACTTCACTCTTTTCCCCTCCCAACTCTTTGACGTTTTTACAGCGAATTATCAGAATCTAGTATTTACGAGTAAATGGGCATAAGGATGTACAGGATTGTTGAATAACTGATGAACCGGTGCTGTTTCAACAATCTCGCCTTGGTACATGACCGCAACATCATCTGCTAGCTCTGCGATAACGTCTAAATCGTGTGTCACGATGATCAGCGCAGTACCGGCATTCCGGCACAACTCTCCGAGTTCTCGCAATACGAGCAGTTGACTCCCCGTATCTAGGGCAGTTGTGGGTTCGTCTGCAATTAAAACATCAGGTCGAACAACCATCGCTATAGCAATCATTACTCGTTGAAGCATGCCTCCACTCAATTGGAAAGGGTATTGATTCATCAATACTGCAGGTCTAGGCAGATTCATCTGCTCTAATGCGGCTATTGCCAGCTCCCATGCTTCCTTCCGCCCCATCTTCCCTTGGCCCCTTAACGTTTCGACAAAGTGGTCGCTAATTCGGCGTATTGGATTAAACGCGGCCATCGGATTCTGCATGATCATGGACAAACGTGATCTTCGCAACGTGCGCCACTCTTCCTGTGTGAGCATTGTCAACTCCCGTCCATGTAGAGTGATACTTCCACTGTTTATTAGCGCATTCGTTGGCAATAAACCCATACAAGCAATACACGTTATCGATTTGCCGCTTCCGCTCTCCCCGACGATTCCTAGCACTGCTCCTGGTCGCAACTCCAGACTTACCCCATTAATCAAACGTGTTATGCCTTCCGGTTTTCTGAGATCTATTGTTAAATTATGGACTGAAAAAACAGATTGGTTCGCTTCCACACGTTCACCTTCCCTTAGGATCGAAATAGTCTCGGAGCGACTCGCCAAGTACATTGCAAACGATCACGACAAACATGACAGCTAGACCGGGAATCCACATCATTTCAGGATGTTGACGAAGCTGCTGACGCGCTTCGTTCATCATCATCCCCCACTCCGGCGTCGGAGCCTGAACGCCTAAACCGAGAAATGAAAATCCGGTTACTTCGAGGATCACTGTACCGATTTCAAGCGAGGCCAATAATAGAATCTGTGGAGATATGTTAGGAAAAATATGACGCCATACAAGCATCCATCGACGTGTACCATTTACTGCTGCCGCCTGAATAAAACTTCGTGTATTTACAGAGAGTACCATACCTCGTATCATGCGAGCGTAAAATACCCATTGTGACAATACAAGCGCCAAGATCAGACTCATAACCCCCGTTCCAAAAATGCCAAGCAGCGCAAACGAAAGCACGAGCGTTGGAAAGGCAAGCAACAAATCACACAGCCTCATGAATGTCGCATCAACTAAACCACCTTTGAGCGCAGAGAAAGTTCCTATCACCATACCAATCAAGAGGGTAAATACCATCACAGCAATGGAAATGCCGAGCGAGGTCCTAATCCCCATAAGAAGTCTAGACAGCACACATCGACCGAGGTGATCTGTTCCAAATGGATATTCGAGAGATGGCGAGGCAAACTTATGAAGCAGTTCTACGTGGTTCGAATCATGCGGGGCGAGCCAAGGAGCGGCTATGCCTGCTACTGCAATTCCTGCTAACAAGACTCCGCAGCCAATTTGGAGTCCCCTATTTCTAATTCCAGGGAGAGCGCGGTTGCTTCGAAACGCTCCTATCATCTGTTACACCCCTTCCTTGATGTTCAATCGTGGATCCAGGATCCTGTACAAGATATCAACTATAAAATTAATCGTAACAATCACGACAGCCATCAGAAGTACATAACATTGAATGACCGGATAATCCCGGTTCAAGATGGACTCTATCAGAAACCGTCCAAGCCCTGGCAGGCTAAAAATTTGCTCGACAATGACCGTTCCGCCCAACAAATGGCCAAACATTACTCCAGTTGCTGTGATTATGGGTAGTAGAGAATTGGGAAGAATATGTCGAAATAAGATGACTGATTCTCGGATTCCCCGTATTCGTGCGTATTGTACGTAAGGTTCTTTAATGTTCTCAAGTATACTGGCGCGAAGCATACGGGAGAGGAAAGCAACCTGTGAAAAAGCAAGTGTGAGAGTAGGTAAAACGAGATGTTTCCAGCTTTGATTCCCTTGTGTTGGCAGCCAGTCTAATTTCAGAGCAAACCAATAAACTAGAAAAAAACCTAACCAATATCGCGGCATCGATATCCCAATAAAAGAAAGAACTCTGCAGAGCTGGTCAAACCACCTACCTTTGTACAAAGCGGAAAAGGCACCGAGCGGAATACTAAAGAGCAGTGACAGTCCAATGACTGTCACTGCAAGCTCCAATGTGGCTGGAAATTTACCTATAACATCGCTCCAAACCGGTGTTTTACTGACAAACGAATTTCCAAAATCAAGGTGGCAAGCCTTCCATAACCAATTGACGAATTGCGCCGGTAGAGGACGGTCCATCCCCAGTTCCTTCCGCATGGAGGCAATCGCTTCCTCAGTAGGTGTCAAATTCGACATTCGAAGTATCACCTCGGCTGGTTCAACCGGTACGAGCCGTACCAGGATGAAGGCCAGCAGTGAAATGCAGAACAGCTGAATTGGCAGTCCCGCCAGACGTCTTAGCATATATCCTAGTACTGAAGCGCTCATTTAGATGTAACATCCAACGTACCAAACGGGAAATCATATTTGGTCGCGTTGAATTTAAGTCCTGTTAAGTTTTTATGATAAACAGCTATCATGGATTCGTAAGCAGTTGGATAGAATACGGCTCCATCGTGAATCTGAGTCAAAATAGAGCGATAAAGCTCTTCTCGCTTTTTCTCATCCGTACTTGCGAGCACTTCCTTGCTCTGGGCATCGATTTGCGGTTTCGTCGAAAGTCCCAGAAGCGCTTCGTGTATGCCTGTTTTCGCTTGTGTACTTGTTGTAACAAAATTATGCGGGTCATTAGGTACCCCGTAGGTGTTCCAGAAGTTCAAGTGGTAATCGCCTGACTTCAATCTTCCATTTCCAACCATCAGTTCTTCGCCTTTGACTTGCACTTGAACACCAATCTTTGCTAGCTCAGCTTGTATAATTTCAGCCATTGGCTTTTGGATCGCATCGGTACTGACATACACGAGGTCAAGCATTAGTGGTTTACCATCCTTCTCTCGTACCGACTTACCAGCAGGAAGCTTCCATCCTGCTTCATCTAGCAGCTGCTCAGATTTCTTCGGATCATAGGCATAAGGCTTTATATCAATATTCGAGTAAGGGAAATTGCTAGCCATGATCGTATCTGCCTTTTTTTCCAAACCTAAGGTGACGCTTTGGATCATCTTCGCTTTATCAATACCGTGCTGAATAGCCAGTCGGACATTCATCTCCGAAGTAGGAGCTTTAGCACTATTCAGGATGACTGACCTTGTGGTTAGCGGATCTGAAGTGCCTGTGTTGTATTTGCTTGAATCTCTCAAGTATTTAAAGTTGTCCATGCTAATGATGCCAGCACCAACTATCAAATCAATTTCATGTTTCTCAAATGCAGTTACAATCGTTTCGGAGTCCGGAATGATGAGTACTTTTACTGAACCCAGCTTGGGCTTCATTCCCCAATAGTTCTCATTCCGACTAAATACTGCATACCCATCTTTCTTATATTCAGTTAGCACCCAAGGTCCGGTACCAATCGGCTTCACAATCGCCTCCGAAGTCTTGCCATCCGTAGGAAATCCTGCATCCGCCAAAAATCGAAATGGGCGAGCAAATGCTAGTTCCTGAAGCAAAGGATAGTAAGGCTTCGTTAGAATCAGACGAATCGTATAATCGTCGATTTTTTCCGTTCTATCGAGCACAGTGACAATTCCCATCCAGCTATGCCGCTGTTTATTAGCCATAATGGCATCTATATTTTTCTTTGCATTATCTGCGTTAAAAACGGAACCATCGGAATATTTTACATCTTTCCGAAGGTGGAACGTATAGATGACTCCGTCATCTGAAACCTCCCACTTTTCGGCTAAACGCGGAACGATTTTGCCACCTTCCACATAGTCAACAAGTGGCTCATACACCATAGCTTGGGCAAACACTTGACTCGGACCGTATAAATGGGGATTAAGAGGTCCAACATCTGCATTCCAAGCCATCGTAATCATCTTTGGGGTCGTCTTCGATTGTTTCTCTGTATCCATTCCGCCTGCTTTCTTGTCAGCGCTTTCTGAACAAGCTGTTAGACTCAGGGCTAAGATCAGCATAAGAATAGACGATAATTTCAATTTTTTGTATGAAAACATAGGATAAGGTCTCCTTTTTAATTTTGGTTAATCGGAGCAACGAAACGGAATATGTAGGCTTGCTCGTATTCGTACAACATGCGATCTTCAATGCGACGGAACCAACGATCATTTGAAGACAGTTCGATATACTCAGTTGGAACCATACGTTGGATACCCACTTGGAATCCTTCAATCCAGAACGCTCCAGCAATATCATTCAGCGAATGCAAGTTCATCGGGACGGCACCACTGCTATTGATCTTATCCTGAATGTCCGGCAAGCTTGGATTCCCTCTATAATCGGTGTATGTAGCGTAATAAATGCCCCCAGGCTTCAAAGCTTTTTTTATTTTCCTGGCGTGCTCTTTCAATTCGGAGATCAAATAGATCACAGAAATGCTGAAGGCAAGATCAAAGCGATGATTGAACTTCTCTGGAGTGGATGTCGCTTCATAATGCAGCGGTAAGCTGCCTTTGCGTGAATTAGCTACATCTACCGACTGACGTGCAAGATCAATACCTACTCCTTCCCTGAATGGCCGCTGCTCGTAGAGAAAACGCAGGAATCCCCCTTGATTACATCCAAAATCAAGCACATCGTTTCGCTGCAAATCTTCCTCTTCCACAAATCCAAGCACTTTCTTCCAATGGCGAAGATGTTCTTCCTCCATCTTTTGTTCGCCTTCAGCCTTTTCCAGCCACCAAACGTCGTACAATTGATCCTTGCTCATTCCGATCTCTTCTCCTTTTTATGCTGTATCAGTAAATTTTACGATTATTAGATACATCTACGCCTTTCCAACTCATATCTTTTGCTTCACTTCTCCCTTAGCAACATTCGGCGAACGTACAAAGCTGCCTTTGTTGTTTGCGTCGTAGGTATGTGTATGTTGTTCCCGAATTGGCTCCCCATCAAGTAGATGTTGGTTAACAAGAAGCCGTCCTATCTCAGGTGTAACGTCCTTGTACCAAACCCCTTCGGGGTATACAATGACCACGCAGGCATCTTGACACCGTCCGTTGCAGTGAGTCCTGCTCGTATGGATGAGCACGTCCGCCTTACTACGCGTAATTTCATCCCGAATTGCCTGTGTAACCTCTTCCCCTTGCTTGCGCATACAGCTGGCGCCGTTGCAAATTAGTACATGATGGCGCGTTTCTGATAAGTCCCATGTTGACATGTGTATTCAACCCCTAAGCTCTTAATTTATTGTAATAATTACGATTAAACACCAT
This sequence comes from Paenibacillus sp. JT22N1, assembly GCF_059692155.1. Classification (NCBI taxonomy): domain Bacteria; kingdom Bacillati; phylum Bacillota; class Bacilli; order Caryophanales; family Paenibacillaceae; genus Paenibacillus; species Paenibacillus sp. JT22N1. Next base: position 167,418 of record NZ_JCAUAW010000011.1, on the reverse strand, counting down.
ATGAAACCAAACACCCCTATTAAGATCGGCTATTATCTCGTTTCATTGAGGATTGCGCTTTGTTGCTTAGGAAGTCTATACTTATTAGTAATATTTACTATTAACAAATTCGATTTTACTTATATTAACGTATATTGTCAACACCGATGATTCCTTCGTTTAGGAAAATATCTTTTTGGTGGCATGTCTTTGAATATCCTATAAGGATTGCTATAATAGGTCTGGTTTAAAGAGTTCTCTATCATCAGTCTAAAGAGGAGTATGTCTAAATGACTAGTTTCAAGTTATATTTCAAATTTGTCAAACCGTATTGGAAACTTGTTCTTGTCACCATATTGATTGGTATGGTCAAATTCGCAATTCCTTTAACCTTACCTTTAATTATGAAATATATCATCGATGATTTGTTGTTGAGTACCATTTCAATAGCAGAAAAAACGCAAAAGCTGATTGAGGTGATGATTTTTGCTTTTGTACTTTTTGTTATTATTAGGGCTCCAATTGAATACCTTCGACAGTATTTCGCTCAATTAACAACAAGCCGTATTCTTTACGATTTACGAAATCAGCTTTATGCTCATATTCAAAAGCTGTCCTTACGTTATTATCAGAATCATAGAACAGGCGAAATTATATCTCGAATGATAAATGATGCTGAGCAAACAAAAAGTATCGTTGAAACAGGATTAATGAATGTGTGGCTCGATTTATTCACCCTTACAATCGCTATCGCATTTATGATTCATATGGATTTTGGTCTAACCATGGTTGCTATAGCCGTATTTCCCTTATACGCCTTTTCTGTCAAAACGTTATATAAAAAGCTAAGAAATTTAACCAAATCTCGCTCTCAAGCCCTTGCGGAAATGCAAGGCTATTTACATGAAAAGGTAAGTGGAATTCCGGTTATTAAAAGCTTCACTTTAGAAGATTATGAAAAAGAAAATTTCGGTCTAAAAAACAATAAATTTCTAAATCGTGCATTGGCACTGACGAAATGGAATGCTATAACCAACTCCATCATTAATACAATAACGGATACTGCCCCTTTGTTAGTTTTAGCCTATGGCGGATATCAAGTTATTCAAGGTAATCTAACAATAGGAGCATTTGTAGCCTTTTTTGCCTATTTAGATCGCTTGTACAGTCCGCTCCGGCGTTTGGTTAACTCCTCAACTGAATTAACTCAAGCAAGTGCTTCTTTAGATCGAGTAATTGAACTTATGAATGAGCCCTACGACATTGTTGATTCTTCACAAGCAAAAATAGTCCAAAAAATAAAAGGGAAAATTGATTTTCAAGATGTTAGTTTTCGTTATGATAACTCATCGGATTGGGTGTTGAAAAACATTCAGCTTACTATTCAACCTGGTGAAACGATTGCGTTTGTAGGAATGAGCGGCGGAGGGAAATCTTCACTCATCAGCTTGCTCCCTCGGTTTTACGATATTCAGCAAGGGAACATTTTATTGGATGATAGGAATGTTAAAGACATCACAATAAAGAGCCTGCGTTCTCATATAGGAATGGTTTTACAAGATAATATTTTGTTTAGTGGAACTGTTCGTGAAAATATACTTTTGGGTCAAACAAGAGCTGCCGAAGAAGAGATTATATATGCAGCTAAAGCAGCAAATGCACATGATTTTATTGTGAATCTGCCCAACGGATATGATACGGAAATTGGAGAACGGGGAATGAAGTTATCTGGTGGTCAGAAGCAAAGGGTTGCCATAGCCAGAGTCTTTCTTAAAAATCCGAGTATATTGGTTTTGGATGAAGCTACTTCCGCTCTTGACTTAGAATCAGAACATTTAATTCAAGAATCTCTCAGTAAATTAGTAAAAGATAGAACAACTTTGATTGTTGCACATCGACTATCTACAATTACTCACGCCGATCAGATTGTTCTCATTGAAAATGGTGAAATAAAAGAAATAGGAACTCATGAACAATTGATGAAAGAAGGCGGAGCTTATTTCCGCTTGTTCAATGTGCAAAATTTAAATGGAGTCGAGTGACCGTACTCTATCTGGCAGTAGTAGAAGGCAGCCGATCTAATCTGATCGGCTGCCTTCTACAATTTATTGACTCAAACGCTTTCTAATGGCGGCTGCACCAGCAGAAGCCTCCCAAGCTGAATCACCGTTAATTCATACCATTCCTGATGCTCTCTATAATGCTTCAAACTTTTCTGCTGTTTACGAGCCTCAAATACGCTCGAGTAATACTTCCGCCCAAGTAAGCTACTGTCACTTCTTCTCCATTTTTAAGCTTATGAAATACATTAGGAAGCCCTTCATGAGGGAAACATTGCTTCATCACCGCTTCACCTCTATTCCATTAGGCGCGAACAATTTGACTGCAAACACTTCAAAGTAAGGCGAACCATAAGTAGCTATGAAATCAAACCGGATTCGAGCTACACCTTTCGCATTCACCTTATGTTTATTCAATGTGAGACAATTCCCACTGACCTTAATTTCCCTCTCGGTTCCGTCTCCAAAGATTAATGTAACAGCGTAATCCCTAATCAGCGGTCCAATCGGATCATCGAAATGCTCCAAATCCAGTTGGGAATTGAAAACAAGATGAATTTCCTCTAGATTCTTTGGTTCAGCAAAAGTGAATTCCAACCATTCATGTCCTTCTGTACGTTCAGAAATCCACCCGTTTGGCAAACCATAGGGTCTGGAGTAACCATTGACAACATTTATAGGAGAATACATATTTTGTGAAGGCAGGAGGTCCTTAAAGCAAATGCTCTTATTGAATTTCTTCAGTTTGGATGGTTCTTCCGATCTATAATGGAAGCTGACCGCTCCTGTGATTTTCTCTTCATTACCGTACACGGCAAGGTTCGCAGAGCCTTCCAACACGATGTAAATTTTATCATCCGCAGGCTTCTTGCAGCCCAAGTCCAAAGTAATCCAATCGTCATGACCGGCCAAAATATCCACGCTGTAGCTTTTCAACTCATTCACAGGAATATAGTTTTCCTTCCGTTCCCCGCCAAAGAGCTTCACTCTCAATGTTTCCAACCGCTCGGAATCATTCTTGACTTTGATCCGTACACTCTCACTAAAGCCCGTTTGCATCGGTAAAACCAAACACAATCCTTTATCCAGAGGAATGGCTTCTGTTGGATGCTCATTGACAAAGCTGCGCTGAGACGAAGCCCGAACGATTAACCCGTCAGCGAAGTAAGGGTCCAATTCTTCTTTAAGCCCTACAATCGTTTGTCCGTCTCGAAGCAGCAGCGTTTGAAGCTCTCCGATATATTCTTCACCTATCGCAGTCGGGTCCACGCCGTATTTGACGCATAAAGAAGCAGCCGTTCCAACCGCCTGTCCCATGCATCCGCACGTTGCCATTACCCTAGTTGATCCGAATGCGACATGAGTAGCACTGATATTGCGGCCAGCGAACATCAGATTGGGAATGTTACAGGAATACAAACTGCGGAAAGGTATGTTATACAAGCCCGGTACAAAATTCCATGCTGTAGCCGGTCCGTCATCATAAATGCCCTTGGCAGCGTGCAAGTCCATATACCAGCCCCCAACGGATACGGCATCTTCGAAATGGGGCTTTGTGGTGAGATCGTTCTGCGACAACATATAATCCCCGATAAAACGTCTCGATTCCCGTTTCCCCGGAATTGGGCATACGTAATCCAAGATCAGCTGATCGACGTCGTCGAATTGGCCGCTGTTTTTGATATAATCCCAAATCCCGTAAACCAGTTTCCGAAGCTCCAAAGCGATATCTTCATTGTTTTTGATAATATCCAAATGACCGCCGTATTCCAGCCACCATAAACCGCCTAATCCATTGATTTTCCTGGGAATAGCTCGATGGTTTAAACCTTTCCTAATACTCTCGAAAAAGCTTAATTTCGTAATATCGTAGGCAAATTCAGGCCTCTTATAAGGAACTGGATACCCCACATCACGAGCTTGAAAAAGAATCGTATCTCCCATGGTGTAATGGTCCGCCACTTCAGGAGCCAAATCTTCATTGAATTCGTGCTTCGCTTCTCTCCCCCATCTGAAGAGAGCGCCTGCTTGAAAACCGACTACCCCGTCACCAGAACAATCGATATAGGTTGGGCTTTCAAAGCGAAATTTTCTTTCAGAAGCCAATTGCAGACCATCCACCCATTTGATTCTGCCGTTCTCCATCCCCGTTTCATGCACGCATGTATTCAGAAAGAGTGAAATGTTAGGCTCTCCATAGACCATATCCAGCAAGGCCATATCTGAAATCGAAAACATAAGCTTCTTGTTATATAAAGGGTTATAATGGAAAATCTTCAGCTTAAGTTCATCCACCAACCCGCCTTCGCGAGCATAATAAGATGGACTGTTTCCAAGATAAGCCGATCCATTGATATGAACCCTAACCTCGCTGCTGGCATTCCCTCCAAGAACGGGCCGATCATTAATGAGTGAAACTTGCAACCCATGCCGTGCGGCAGCAATGGCAGCGCAAACACCAGCAATTCCCCCGCCTACAACAGTTACATCCGATTTGATAATCTCCATTTTGATAACCTCCATGATTAGATACTCTCATCATGTTAGTCCATTTCATAACCGGTTTTTTACAACATTTCGAGAAAAATTCATACGATTTTTTGCTGCTTCATTTCAATTCATATCGAGTCATTTTTATGCGATATTGCTTTGGCGTATCCCCCGTAAATTCTTTGAAAAGTTTACAGAAGTAACCTTCATTCACAATCCCTACTTCCTCGCACAATTCCAAAATGGAATAATCCTTAACCTTTAACAGCTCAAGGGACAATTGAATTTTTTTACGATTGATGTAGCTAATCACGCCTTCGTTCATTGTTTTTTTAAATAGACTGCTGAAATACGATGGAGCCAAATTCACATCTTCCGCAATGGCTTCCAACGTTAATCGTTGCTTCAGATTTTGCTCGATAAACCGCATGGCTCTCATGATTTCTACACGATGCAAAGGTTTTCCGGCCTGTAAATATTCGAAAGTGAAGTCGCAAATATAAGTGAGCTGCTCCCTGAATGTCATGAAATGGATAGGGAACTCTTCTAGTTCTGCCGCTAAAGCGCTTCCTGATTTAAATTTCGCTGCAATGTCCCTGTACAATTCACGCAGTAAAGGTGCCATGATCGACTTCTGAATTTTGTTAGCCGTGACAAAATCGTATAAAGATGAAATTTTCTGCTCGAGTTCTTCCTTGGTAACCTCCCTCTGCATCCATGCAAGTAACTCAGTCAGCTTTTGTTGAAATTCCACCTTTTTCTCATCGTGATAATGGAAACGATGTGCAGGTGTTTTGACTATTTTCACAGTCGAATAATACAAGTCCTTACTCACATTTGTGGCTTCCGTGTATGCTTTTTTGATAGATTCCCAGCCTCGGTGCGTCCCGCCAAAAGCTACGGATACCGTTTGATTCAAGTATTGATTTAAATGGCTTACGATCTGGATGCCCAACGTCTGGCAAGCATCTTCCGTATCCATATCACTGCGGTTATTTTCCCAAGAAAGAAAACCAATAAACTGATTATCATATAAATCTGTAGCTACACCCATTCCAAAACTCAACACGGTTTCTTCAATGACATTGGCAATCGCATATTTCAAAATACTCTGGTCTGCCGCCGAATATTCATGCCGAAAGCTTTCATAATGGTTCATTTCAACAATAAAACAACAGTAGTAGGATTGAAAAAAATGAAATTGCATGCGATTTGCAAAATCTGATGCCCGATGAGATGGAATCTCACCACGGATCAGCTCGTTAAAAAATTGCTTGCGTGCTCTGTATTTATTTTCTAGGACGGAAACATGTAAAGATTGAAATTCCTCTTCCTTTTTCTTCATCTCATCCAGAACCCCAGCTGCTTTATCCAGAGCCCGCTCTACATCCGCTTCCCTCAAGGGAACTTTAACAATGTATTCCAATATGTTGGCATGGATAGCTCTCTGTGCATATTCGAAAGAAGAATAAGCTGTCAAAAGGATAAATTGCGTATGCGGAAGCTTCGGTTTCAGCTGCTCGATCATGGAAATTCCGTCCATTTTCGGCATGACAATATCAGATATAAGGATATCAGGCTTAAGCCTCAGAGCCTCTTCTATTCCTTGCAACCCGCTATTGGCTTTTCCAACTAAACGGAATCGTTGATCCTTATTTGTAAGCTCTCGAAAGAACAGCTCTAATCTTTGAATAATCAGATCTTCATCGTCAACAATGAAGCAGGTATACGTTCTCACCATCATGCATCTCCTTTCAAAATACTTGCCGGGAATATCGCACGGATACAAGTTTCCATCTTCGGTATGCTGATGATCTGCAGGCCATACTCTTCACCGTAATGAAGCTTTATTCGGCCATGAATATTATTCAGCCCAATTCTTTTCCTTTTTACTTCCAAATCACTCGACTCGGCATTTAAAATAGATGTTGTCTGTTCAGTCGGAATTCCCTCGCCATGATCAATGACTTCAACCATGACAAAATTTCCGTCCCGATAGGCTTGAATGGTGATGGAACCTTCAATTTGCCCCCCATTATAACCATGAAAGATACTATTCTCGACCATGGGCTGCAAGAGCATTCGAAAAACTGGAAAATCCAATAAACCCTCTTCGATCTTCACTATTAGCATAAAGTTCCGATTATAACGGATGTTCTGGATCTCGATGTAATCCGATACATTCTGTAGTTCTTGGCGCAGTGAAACTTTCTCCGAAGCGTCGGATATTCCGTATTCCAATATAGAAATAAGTGACCCGATCACAACATCCACTTTATCGATTTGCCCAAGATGTATGACATTGCTGATGGAGCCGAGCGTATTATACAGAAAATGAGGATTAATTTGCGATTGCAGCACTTGGATTTCCAGCTTTCGTTCAAGCTCGTTATGAAGCTCCGACCGTCGAATCAGCTCCACAATTTGCAGCAGCATCCGATCGAATGCTCTGGAAAGATCGCCAAACTCATCATTACGATTAATGGAAATTGTGGTTTCGAGATCACCTTGCTCCACCCGTTTCATTTTCGTTTTGAGCGAATACAGCGGAGTCCGTATGTATTTGGCAATAATGAAGGAAATGAATAAACTTAATAAGAGACCGGCAAGCAGTAGCCAAATATAATAGGTTTCTAGTCTAGTCAAAGCCGCCGCCATACGTGATTCATCGTTGATCGAGATGATGAACCAATTGAATTTCTCCGTAGGCTGTTTCAGAATAGATACCGGTACCCCTTCCCGGGTATGCAATTGAAAGCTTGTTCCGTTGGCATCAAGAATTTGTTCACCCGACGTTTCCCCGATTGAAAAAGAATGGTCTTGCACATCTAGAGGTCCTATATTTTCAGAAAACCCGGCAATGATTTTACCAGCAGCAGTAATTAGCGCGAGATTCATATGCTCTTGTTTATTAATTTTGAATAGTGTTTCCTCAATCGCTTTTAGGTCCAAATCTACCGCAATAGCCATTGGAGACGGCGAACCGTTCAAATACCGGACCATCGTCACCGTCCAGCCGGAATACTTGGACTTATACGGTTCACTGACAATTGTAGTCCCTCTATTCTTGTCTGCCGCATCAAACAGAGGTAATCTGTCAGGAAGCGGTTCATCGAAAATTCGGGTTGGCGTGCTGCCCCCGATGATGGATAAATCATCCTTGATCAAGTAAATGTTACTGACATAATTGCTGTTAAGTTCATACAGTTCCCTTAATTGTTTTTGGATCACTTCTTTATTGTTAATGTTGGCTTTCACCGATGTTTCGAACGAGAAAAGAATCGTCTGAAACGATGAAAAGTTAACGGTTAAATATTGGTCTACCTTAGCCAGAATTTGTTTCGTGTAATAGGCGTCGTTGGTTCTTATTTCCTTTTGGACATATCGGTAGGACAATTGGCTTATCAAAATAATACAGCTTAAAACAAACGCAAAACATATGAGAAATAATTTCAGAGGTAAGCTAATTCTTCTCCGCATGGGCCATCTTCCCTTTAAGTCTGTATTTATCACAAGAATAGCATAGTGCAACAAAGAGAGGGACATAAATTTTACATTCGTATCTGATTTATCTGGTCATTTGGAGACATTCCTCCGATTGTTCCTATCATAGCGTGTCAAACGATGTTAAATTTCTTATATTTTAAGAATTTCTTATAAGATCTTTATCTGAATACAAAAAAGACCACTGCATGGACATGCAACGGTCTTCCCAAACAAATAAAAAAGAACAGCGATTAAAGTGAGCCTGAAGCTTGACGTACCAATGACACCAGCTGCCCGGAATCAAATGAATCACCTTTACGCAGCTTCAGTGTTTTTCTTTCTGGGGGACCAGCGAACATGTCTTCCGGAAGCTCCAGTGCAGCAGCATTAAAAATCGTAAAACTGACCGCGTCTTTTGACGTGGAGATGACAGCAGCGTATTTTCCGTTTTTCAAAAAATGGGGCTTCTTGTACTGAATACGTTCTTGCACATCAGGTATGGCCTGGTGAACAACTTCACGCAGATTATTGGACTGTTCCCCTTGCCATGGTTCTTTTAACGCTACAATAAAATCGGTTACTTCTTGATTCATACTGATACACTCCTTTATGTTCGTAATGGTATATTATAATCTTTTCAACATGTTGATTTGGTCCTCTAAATCAGCTTCCATGGCCAGTATTCTAGGATCTCGCGTGGAATCCATATTCTCTTTGAGCTCCCGCATCTCGATATTAAATGTCCTGCATCCTCTTGGAAACGGCATTCGGAGCGCCCAATCTACAGCCTCATCTTCTGAATTCACATCGATCAAAGTATATCCTGCAATGAGCGCTTGATCTACCGGAAAAGGGCCGGCCGTCACCTCGAGCTCTCCCCCATGTAATGGATACAATATCCTGATCCCGCTGGAGCTAGGCTGAAGCTCTTCTGCAGCCAAGAGCGCACCGGCTCTGGCCAAAGACTTCTTGTACGCAACCATAGCATCGTTGTGTTCCCGGCTGAACTTTACCCCTGCCTCCGAATACCCTGTCGCCTTGATAATCAACATAAATCGCACAATCGTTTCCCTCCTTGTGGGGAAGATGACTTGAGGCAGCAGCTAGCTGCCCTAACCCTTCCCTTACTATGACGACGAACGGGAAACCCTGTAATCGACAAGGCGCTGAAAAATTATTTCGATGCTTCAGATTTACATTCAGCAGCACGATTCATTAAAAGCTCCTGCTCACGAGCATTTTGGGTCATCGACACAGCCCTTTCAAATTCTGTACGTGCTTCATCGAACCTCCCCAGCTTCACTAGGAGATCACCGCGAACGCTCGGCAGCAGATGGTATCCCTTCAGGGAAGGTTCGGCACGCAGCTCGTCGACAATCTGCAGCCCGAAGGCAGGACCAAACGCCATAGATATGGCGACCGCCCGGTTCAATTCGACGATCGGCGATGGCGTTACCCTAGAGAGCGCTTCGTAAAGCGCTGCAATACGGATCCAATCGGTCTCAGCAGCGGTAGGAGCCTGTGCATGGCAAGCAGAAATCGCAGCCTGCAGCGAATATGAACCGAGCGAACGTCCAAGCTTTTGGCTGTGCTCAAGTGCCGCCAAACCGCGGCGGATCAGCAATCGATCCCACTGCGCCCGGTTTTGGTCCATCAAAAGTACGGGTTCCCCCGAGGGGCTTACCCTGGTTTTAAAACGCGAAGATTGAATCTCCATTAAGGCAACTAGTCCGTGAACTTCAGGTTCATGAGGTGTAATTTCGGCAAGTACGCGTCCCAGTCTGAGCGCCTCCTGACATAGCAGCGGACGTAACCAGTGTCCACCGGAGGTTGCCGCATAACCTTCATTGAACATAAGGTAAATTACCTCGAGCACAGCGGACAGGCGTTCTTTGAGTTCTTCTCCTACAGGCACCTCGAAAGGAACCTTTTCGGCGCTGAGCGTTCTCTTAGCCCGGACAATCCGCTGGGCAATCGTTGATTCGGCTGCAAGGAAAGAACGTGCGATTTCATCAGTGGTAAGCCCGCATAACAGGCGCAGCGTCAAGGCAACTCTGGCATCCTGTGATAACACGGGATGGCAGGTCAAAAAGATCAGACGAAGGAGATCGTCACCGATCTCCCCGTCCAAATTACCATCCATGTCTTCCTCTGTATACAAATCAATGCCGTGGGCAATCTCTACGTACTTTTGGTCGCGCAGTTTGGTCCTGCGCATAAAATCAATCGCGCGCCGCTTGGCCGTCGTCATCAGCCAGGCACCCGGATTATCTGGAATTCCGATTTCCGGCCATCGTTCAAGGGCAATCACCAGTGCATCCTGGGCAAGATCCTCTGCGAGACCCACATCCCTTACCATTCGTGTCAATCCTGCGATAAGCTTTGCTGATTCAATTCGCCATATTGCATCAATGGTCCGCTGTGTATTGGACAACGTCACGCTTTCTTCTGCTCCTGAGCCTGTTTGCGAAGGATTGCTTCTTTCTCCTGCGATTCGGTATCGTCCGTTAACTCCTCAAACTCGAATACCTGTCTGAGCTCAATCTCGCCCTGTCCATATCCGTGGGGATCCGGCATGCGCAGAGCCCATTCAATTGCTTCTTCCCTGGATTTGACTTCGATCAAGGTATATCCCGCGATCATTTCTTTCGCCTCCGTGAACGGACCATCTATCACCTTTGGTTTGCCTCCGGGCTCCGGATAAGAAATCCGGATTCCGCTTGAGCTGGGTTGCAATCCATCGGCAGCGAGCAAAACACCGGCTTTCACCAATTCCTCGTTATACTTTTGCATGGCATCAATTAGCTCTTGGCTAGGCATAGTTCCTGCCTCTGAATCTGTTGTAGCTTTTACAATCATCATAAATCTCATATGTGTTTACCTCCTATTTTTTGTGAAGCTTTTTGTACCGGAGTTTTGTATTCACTATTTTTTCGGCGGCAGGAAGTAAAATTCCTGCCGCCATTGTTGACGCTTTGAAATGCTATGCCGCAACTTAGAGATTGCCCATAAAGAATGCTGCAAGTTCCGATGAAATCATTTTTATATCTAGTTTCTTTGTATGTCCGAGTCCCTTCTTACTCAGCAGTTGTGCATTGGGCAGCACATTCGCCAGTGCATGGGCACCATGACGCAGCGCAGCCGGGCTTTCAGTTCCTTCGAGTACCAGTGTTGGCGTTGTGACTGAGCTCCATAATTTGGTAGGCAGCGACTTTCCGTCCATATATCCATCCAACAAAGCCGCATCGTAGGGGAGTGTGTGAGCAACGGCCATGAGCTTAGACCACACACCTGGCATAATACGCATCAAGCTGACAACGAATGAAGGGGCACCCATACCCTTGGTCATAAAATACTTGATGGCCTCGGCCCGGCGATTAGCTGTAATAAGTTCAGTAACATGCATGACGAAATTTTCCGGCGGCTTGCGATCGGCAGCATCGACCACGAATGGTGGTTCATGCAGGGCCAGTTTCGTGATATTTACCCCTCTCGATGCTGCCTGCAGGGAAAGAGCCGCCCCGGATGACAACCCCCAAACATTTGCCGAGCCGCCAGCTTCATCAATCATTGCCTGAAGATCTTCAATCTCGCGCGCTGTGTCATAAGGCTGTGTGTCTCCGCTATCGCCGCGACCGCGGCGGTCGTAATTGTAGACCGTGAATTGCTCTGACAACAGATTAGCCAGCTGCACCAGCCCCGGAAATTTCCGGTAGCTGAACGCACCTGCTACCAGTATGAGTGCCGGCCCTTGACCAACTTTGTCATAGACGATCTTGGTACCGTCTCTTGAAATTATTGCGTACATGGTATGTCTCCTTTGCTGTTAAAACGAATTGTTTTTGTTTTAGAACGGATTCAATTTTTCACCAAATATCCGAGCCTCTATTAAGACGACGAACCGCTGATAACAAATTCGACACATCTGCAAAAAAAAATTTAAATAAAAAGATCTGTATCCCATTCTCATAAATCTGCCGATAATTCAACAGGCTGCCAAAAGATGCTGGCAGCCTGTTGTTATGATGCTATCGTTTTCCGTCATAGTAGTAAAACTACTGAAATGTTTAATTCTTGACCGCTGCGATCAAGAGGAAAATGGGACGATGGGTTTCGTCTTTCATTTCTGGATACTTGTCCAATGTTTCTTGTGTTGGTTGAGGTTCGGAAAGTTTCATAATACTAAATCCTGAGTCAATTAACGCATTCACATAGGTAGCGATAGTTCGATGATATTTGACGACATCATTGTCCAGAAATCTCGCCTGCCGTAGACCTTCTTTCTGGTAGTCATCAACAGGCCAGTGCAATCGCTCGCCCTCAGAACCATAGTACCAGTCTTGTGCAGCAAGTGCGGTAAAGACCGGATGTTCAACCGAAAGTATAAAAGTTCCTCCTGATACAAGACAATGATTTATTTTACGACAAACGATTTCAAAGTGCTCCACATAATGAAGGGCAAGCGAGCTTATCACAACGTCAAATTCCCCTGCTTCAAAGCCCCAGCAGCATTTAGTCCACCAACCGAGCGAGGCATCTCACTGTATTTTTCGAAGAATCCCAGATCATCATATTTATTCTGTTTCATATTAAGCCAAAACTCCCAACTTGAACTTATTTTCTCACTTTGCCAAATGTTAATTATATTGTTTTTTTGATTAACGGTATCTAGAGTTTATCATCAAACGTTGAAAATCTTTATTGAAAATTTTATTTAAATGAAACAATCCTGTAGGTAAAAAATGATTATACTTATTCTTAGAGATGCAAGAAAGCTATTCATTGTGGTACTCTTAAAGTACTTTAACGAAACGGAGGGGTTACGTGTGGTACATTTTATCCGAGTTAGATCTTTGCGCGGCTAATTGCAAAGCGCTCAAGATTCTGTCTGTGTACAGAGGACTCAGGATAAGTTTGTCCATTTATAACCCTGAATTGATACTTCTATCGGTGATCAAACAACGCGGCTTGAAGTAAGGTGAAACATCCTTATCGACCAAATCGTGGATTGTTTTCTTTCGTCCGATACGATAGTCATTGTCCTCAACTACAGACAACACAAGCACCTTGCTTGTGTTGTTTCTTTTTTACTCCTTAACTTGAAAGGATGATGAACGATGGAACAACTGAAAGAGAAAGCGATTATCGTCGGGGTCCATATTAAGAACCACCCTAATTTTGCATACTCGATGGGAGAACTGAAGAACCTGGCCGCAGCATGCCATATCGAGGTGGTTGGTGAGCTAAGTCAAAAGGTCACCCGTGTGATTCCCTCCCATTACATCGGAACGGGTAAAATCCAAGAATTATCGCAGCTAATTACTGAGCGGAACGCAACCGTCGTCATTTGTAACGATGAGCTGTCTCCTTCTCAGATACGAAACCTGGAATCAGCTCTTGCATGCAAAGTCATTGACAGGACGATCCTAATTTTAGACATTTTTGCGGAACGCGCACAAACTACGGAAGCCCAGCTCCAAGTTGAGGTCGCTCGACTCCAATACATGCTTCCCAGACTTGTAGGACTTCGTGAATCGTTAGGTCGTCAAGGAGGTGGAGCTGGCCTTAAAAACCGAGGATCTGGTGAGACAAAGCTTGAACTCGACCGCCGTAAAATCGAAGACCGAATCACGGCTTTGCAATCCGAACTGGAGAAACTCGTAGCCCGTCGTCAAACTCAAAGAAAGCAGCGCCATAAGAATGAGGTCCCTGTAATTTGTCTGGTCGGTTATACGAACGCGGGCAAATCAAGCTTAATGAACGCCATGATCGAGTTGTATAATCCGCAGGCGCATAAGCAGGTCTTTGTCAAAGACATGTTGTTCGCCACATTGGAGACATCCGTTCGAAACGTCAACTTACCAGACCGTAAATCATTCTTATTAACTGACACGGTAGGATTCGTAAGCCAGCTTCCCCACCATTTGGTTAAAGCTTTCCGATCTACGTTGGAAGAAGTCGCAGAAGCCGATTTGCTGATTCACGTCGTAGACTTTGCCAACCCGGAATACGAACAGCACATTAACGTTACAAATGAAACGTTGAAGGAACTGGGAGCGGATCATATTCCGATGATTTTTGCTTATAACAAATCCGACTTGACTGAACATCCTTACCCTCTGTTAAAGGATGATTTCGTCTACCTCTCTGCCCAACAGAAGCGCGGAATCGAGGAGCTTACTCAACTGATTCGCGAACGCGTTTTCCAGAATTACATGCAATGTGAAATCGTGATTCCTTATGAACAAGGCCGATTAGTGGCCTACTTCAATGAACATGCCCATGTTCATTCAACGAACTATGAGCCGAATGGTACCCGTCTTAAGTTGGAGTGCCGCGTTTCCGATTTTGAACAGTACCGAGATGACTTCCTCCAGCTTTAATTTAGGAAATTAAATTCTAGTCTTCCGAGACAATGTTGCAATTACAACTTGGTTACTTTCGTGGAACAATGAAAAAACGACTCTAGTTCGCATCTATTTCGCGATAGGGGTCGTTTTTATTTTTCTCGATATACTTTGTTTTGGATGAAGGAATATTAAATTACAAAAGCTGATGTGATGATGACCAAAAGATCATTTTCTGAAGCCATCGCTAACCATCATTCATGGTTAATAACTGACCTGACAGCAGCATGAATCTCTTCATAGCTCGTGCAGCGGCAAATATTGGATTGCAGCCACTCCTGAATCACTTCTTCGCCCGCATTCGGGTAACTGTTAACTAAGGCGTGACATACCATAATAAATCCAGGCGTACAAAACCCACATTGAAAGGCAAATTTGTCAACAAATGCTCGTTGGATCGGCGCATCTCCCCCCAAACCTTCGACCGTTGTGATGCTGCCACCCTGAACCTCTATCGCTAGCATCAAACAAGATTTGATGGGCACCCCGTCGACGATGACCGTACATGCGCCGCAGTCACCGTTTTCGCAGCCGACTTTGGCGCCAGTGAGCCCTAGTTGTTCGCGCAGCACACGCAATAAAGTATCCGATGAACGGATTACCGCATGTTGTCGCTTCCCATTGACAAGCAGCTCAATTTCGCTTTTGACTGTTCCGTGTGCTTTCATACACGCCTCCGTTCCAAAGCCGTCATAGTATCCGATAATGTGTTGCGCAGCACAAACGTCCTATATGCAGAGGAGCCTAAGATGTCGTTCAAAATCGGCACTGGCCATAATCGGATGACCTTCTCTATACGTTCTTCCAAAGGGAGCGAAGCATCGTTCAGAACCTCCTCAAGCTTCCACGAACGGAAAGGGATGGCACTAACTCCGCTAAAGGCAACTCGAATACCCTCCTTTGTTTTTAGAGCGGAAATGCGGACGATCGGATAATCTATTTTTTCCATCTTGGTCTTCTTCACAGTGACAAAAGGTAAATCGAGGTATCTTTTGTCGCTTAGAATCTGCACAAGGAGATCCCCTTTTTCCAAACGCGGTTCACCGTTCAATATCTGGTGAATCGGAACATGGCGAATCCCTTTGGTACCTGCCAGAACAACCTGGCTGTCGGCTAGGAGAAAAGGCAGCAATGCTTCCCGGTAAATGAATTTCCCGCAGAGATTGCCGCCAACGGTAATTTTGTTGCGATTGGTATGGTCGGCTGCGTCTCGAACCGTCTCGCCCAGAAGCGGGAACAGATTGGCCTCCGATAGAGCAGTGAGCGAAATAGCTGCGCCAATGACAAGTTGCTCCTGATGAAGTTGCAGCACGTTGCATTCGGGAATCCCTTTAATGTCGATGACAGCTCCTGTGCGAAGTTGGTTCAGACGCGCCATCGAGATAATCTCCGTACCACCGGAATAGTAAAGCGGCTCTTTGCCGTTTGAATCCGCCTGCTGAAAAACGTGAACCGCTTCTTCGACAGTCGTTGGAGTGTAGTATTCGAAATCGAAAGAGATCATTAGTAGCCTCCCTTATAACGCCAGATAAGCTCCGGGGTCAGTGGCAGCTGGTTCAGTTCTACATCGGCGGCGAGTGATAATGCATTTGCGAGAGCAGCAGCCATTCCGATCGTACCGTGCTCTCCAACGCCACGTGCGCCGTAAGGGCCATCCAAAAACGGCGTTTCCACAAAGTCCACCAAATAGTGGGGATTCTCCCCGAAGCGAATCAGTTTGTAAGAGCGCAATTGGGGATTGAGCACGAGGCCAGCATTGTTGTACAGAAATCCCTCCCGGCTGGCAAAGCTGAGTCCCATGTTCATGCCGCCCATGACTTGGCCTCGTGCCGTGCCTTCGTTGATTACCTTTCCAGCGTCGAAAACAGAGGCCGCTTTAAGAATTCGATACGTGCACTCACGGGTATCGAATTCGACTTCGACCGCTTGCGCACCAACAGTCCATTGCGGGCCCGGAATACCTTTGCCCGTTTCAGGGTCAAGGGTAGTCAACTGATGGACTCTGTATCGTCCGCGACCGATGACCGGCTCGCCGGCCGCGCTGCCATCCGGATATATATAACCACTAGCGACCTCATGGATCTCCAAGCTAATGTTCGGATTGTCTTTGATATAGACCTTTCCGTGACCGACTTCCAGTTCCTCTTGAGGTCTTTTCAGAACGAGAGAAGCGTTTTGCTTTAACTGGGCAATGACATCCTCCGCTGCATCAAGTACGGCGCGTCCGACCATCATCGTACTACTGCTTGCCACTGTTTTCCAATGTTCCGGGGTGATTTGCGTATCGACATCCATTTTAATGTGGACCTGGTTCATAGGCATATTCATTCGTTCGGCGAGGATTTGCGTCATAATGGTGCGGTTTCCTTGACCTATCTCTATGGCGCCTACACTTAGGTTCAAAGTGCCGTCGTGATTGATCGTGATTGTCGCGCCGGAACCGGTATCTATCGTGGAGCTGGAGTTTTTCATGACACAAGCCATTCCCTTGGCCCTGACTTTAATGCGATCATCGACGATCCGCTTTCCTTCATCCCACTGAATGAGCCCTTTTAATTTGACGATACATTGTGCCAAATCGCCGATGTTACTGCTATTCAGTGGCGCTTGGGTTGGCGTCGAGTCGCCTGGCTTGATGGCGTTGCGAAGCCGCAACTCCAAAGGGTCCATTTGCAGCTTCTTCGCAAGTAAGTCCATGGTGCGCTCCATGCAAAAAGTCGCTTCCGTATGGCCAAACCCCCGGAAAGCGTTAGCATAAGGATGGTTTGTGTAGACGCATAATGCGTCGCACCATACGTTGTCGATCCGATAAGGTCCTGTGCAATCGATTGCAGCTGCTTGAGTCACGGCTGCCCCCCCATCGGTGTAGCCGCCGGTATCAAACAAAAAAGTGACCTCTAAGGCTGTCAGTTTTCCTTCTCTGCTCGCACCGAGCTTCACTTTCGCTTCCAGCCCTATGTGGCAGGGCGAGCTGACCATGTCCGATTCACGGGAATTATTGACTTTGACAGGTCGACCGCCACACGCTTTCGATGCCAAATAGGCGATGTACTCCAGCTGTGCGGAGCCTTTCCCCCCAAACCCTCCTCCTACAAACGGCACATGCACAATAACTTTTGACTCGTCGACATGGAAGAAGCGATGAAACAAACGTTTTATAATAAACGGATCCTGCGTCGAAGTTTGGATATCAATCAGGCCGCTAGGCATCACTTCTACGATCGAGCAGCGCGGTTCCATAGCGCAATGATCGGATGTGTTGAAAGCATAAGAGCCTTCAACCACCACCTCACTTGTAGTCCAGCCTGTCTGCATGTCGCCTTTTCGAATTTTCACATGGTTTCCGATGTTGGTATGTGGAACGGGATACACGGGGCCATATCTCTGGTAGCTCCCCAAGTCCTCGTGAATTAATGGCGCCTTCGCATGCAAGGCAGTGCTAGGGGAATGAACGACCGGAAGCTGTACGAATTCGGCTCGAATAAGCTCTGCCGCCCGCTTCGCAATCTGTTCCGTCTCCGCCACCACAACGGCAATCGGTTCGCCGAAATAGCGCACTTTCTTGACCGCAAGGGGTGGACGATCGGCGAGAAGGCCTCCTGTCAGCACAGGAGCATAATCTCCCGTTATAACCGTTTGCACACCGCTTACTTCTAATACTTTCGAGAAATCGATTGATGAAATGTTGGCATGCGAATAAGGGCTGGTTACAAGCCAGCCATGCAGAAGATTAGGGGATTGCGTATCGTTTGTATACTTGGCGAATCCGGTTACTTTATCTTTCGATTCAATTCTCGGAATAGCCTTTCCGATTATCGACAATCTCAACACACTCCCTCTATGTTTCAAAAGGCCATTTAGACATCCAAAACGATTCCTCGAAGCGTTATTCTACATCATATAGTGAAAAATCTTGTCCTATTCTACTCACAGCATTTTCGCTTCGTTTAGCATTACATGAAAGAAGTTAGTGCAGTACAAAGCAAAAAAGCACAATGAATCAGGAACTATAATCTCCTGGTTCATTGTGCTTTTTTGTTAAGCCGATGCTGTCCTCATTCATCTTTCTAATGCGAGGGAATCCAACCTACGATTTGTAATATCGTTAATACAACCTCAATCACAATAAGTATCACAACAATCCATTCGACGAATAGCCCTCGGATGGAATGACTGATATTTGAAAAACCTTCCAAAATATGATACAAAATATCCGTTTTGCTTTTCAGTATTTTAAATCGATCGTTCAATTCAAAAAAAACCATCATCCCATCGTAAAATTGGCTAGCCGTACTGTTAGTCCAAGTCAAATCAGGTTTATCCAAGATCATGATGTAGGCAAGGGTGTTGTACTCGTGACGTACGATTTTTGCTGTTGTTCTTGCCAATTCTTTGTTGCCAACACGAAGATTTCCTTTTTCTAGTCTTTCAATCATAATTTCGAGGCTATCATGAATTTCCCCAAGCTGTTCCTCTATCTTCTCAAGAGCTACCGATTTGGCAAGGACAGTGGAGATTAATTCAGGGTAAAAGGACTCATACTCAGTTACCACTACATACTTGTCAGTTAACTCCATGCTATCGATTTCTTCGATGTGAAGGCTATAATCGTCCGTGTATCTGTCAGCAGGCTGAAGCTCAATATCTGGCTCAAAGGATTGGATGAATTTCAAAAAGCCAGTGATCTCATCCTTGTGTGTGTGATTTACAAAAACTACACTGCCAAAAGAAAACACCAGCACTTGTTGAAAGGCGTCAATATCTTTTCTAAGGATCGATTTAAGTATATCGCCTCTTAGGATTAAAGGCTGCTCCCATGTGTATTTTTTGGGTATGCCGCAGTGGATGGCGATTTTGTTCAGATCAATTTCATTTGTGACGGCCATAGCCTTAAAAGTAATATCTTTCATTTTCACCACTCATCTGCTTTATAAAAGTCATGCTAACTAGTCTTGACAGAAAAAGAGGGCTTCAATCCATTACTAATTCATTTCTGCTCTTCAATGTCTAAAATATAAAACCCAAATCTACACAAATAGTTATTTTTTGTTGGTTAATCGGCTTATCAGATTGTCATATAAATGTATCAGTTCATCGGACGGACGAATGCCAAGTTCCCTGCTGAGAAGCCGAACATAGTCTGTATACAGAGCGGTCAAACCTTTTTTGTCCCCGGTCATCTCGCGTATTGTCATAAGATGGCGTATGACTGATTCGTCTAGATGATTGCGCTCGTTTAGCTTGAGCAGCAGCTTCGACGCGGAAGTCGTATCCTGCAACGAAATAAGCACTACGGCAAGCCGCTTTACGAAAGATGTGTACAATTCCGCATAGCGTACCATTTCGTGAATGGCCCACACATACGCCTTGTCCCCGAACAGATCGCCCGTATACAGCCGTTCTATGTGCAGCGCTCTCTCCACATTTCCGACGTCTATGGATGGCATCTCTTCCACTTGCTTTTCGAATTCCACGTAATCAATAACGGAATCCTTTAATTCAAGCGCATAGCCATCGTTCTCCGATCGTATGAACTCGCGCATGCCAAGTGGTTCCAAAGACTTTCGCAATTGATAGACGGTCGTATTTAAGTAGTTCTCCGCATTGGTTTGGTGCATCCCTCCAAAAATATCCATAACCAGCCTAGAACGGGGAATTCGTTTGCCACGATAAAACAGTAAATACGCGAACAGCTCCGCACATTTCCTCGAGATCCACTTGACACGGCCCGCATCGTTACTCACGACGACATCACCCAGCATTGTTAGGACGATCCTCCCCGAATTTTCGGAAATGGGATCAGATAGCGACGGTGAATGGATGCCCCGCTGGCTTGCCAGTGCACGATTTACCGTTCGCTGAAGCCGTTCCTGGGAAACGGGTTTGACCAGGTAATCCACCACAGATAGTTCATATGCTTTCAAGGCAAATTCTTTGTGCGACGTGACGAAGACGATTTGCAGCGGTGAAGCCAAAGCTTCCATCTTAGCGGCGAAGTCCATTCCACTCCCGCCCGGCATGGAGATGTCAACGAAAGCCAGACCGATGTCGGTGTTCTCACTTAGAAAGGAGGCTGCGGACTTCGTATCCGTAAAAGCGCCAGCTACGTGAACCCCTGGCAGCTTGACCAGCATTTTACGCAGAATCAAATGCATCGTCGGCTCATCGTCCACCAAAATCACTTTCATAAACTTCTTCCTCCATTCTCCCGTCATCGTACTCTTCCCGCACACCAGCCGAGCCGGGTAAGGTGAATGAGAAGGTCGTCCCGACCCCTGGCTCGCTCTCGAACCAAAGGCTGCCACCATGGATACGAACGAATTCGCGGATCAACGCCAGTCCGAATCTCATATCCTCCGAATCGTCCCCGTTAACCATTACCTTTAAGAACGGCTCCTCTAGTCGCAGTAGTTCCGATGTCTGATCGTCGATTCCCGCACCATTATCGCTTACGGAAACGATGATCTGATCGCCTTCCAGAACGGCTCTGATCTCAATCACCCCGCCAATTCCAGTAAACTTGATCGCGTTCGAAAGCAAATTTCGCAGAATAAGATCCAACATCTCTTTATCGGCTCTTACTGTTAGCTTCTCGTTGATCCGCTCAGTCATCCGAATTTGCTTCATGCCAGCCTTCGTGCCTGAAAGCAATAAAGCCTGCCGGACAACCTGCTGCAAATTCCAGCCTAACGGACGAAACACGACTTTCCCTTTCTGGCTGCGATACCAATCCAATAAATTTTCGACGAGATTGAACGTGCTTTGCACTTGTCCTTTAAGTTCCCTCACCAATTCGGCATGCTCAAAGTCGGCGGCGGTCAGTTCATCGCCCAGCAGCTCGGTCAAACTCACGAGGAGTGCGATCGGATCGCGAATGTCGTGCGCCACGACAGTGAATAGCTTGTCCTTGAACGCATTTAGCTCAGACAGTTGCCGGGCGTTCTCACGCAACCTGGCTTCGCTCTCCTTCATCTCCGTAATATCGTTGAACATCAGAATCTTGCCGATTAAGACACTGCCCGAATCATAAATCAGTGACAAACTGCAGTTATAATGCTTGTTACGATTCGCTTGGAATCTGTGAAACGGGAAGCGTTCGTCCCCATCACTTGCGGCACGAATACGTTCAAGCAGTTCCGGACTTTCCGACAAAACCACCCCCATTTCGACGGGGTATCGTTTCGGCAAGCCGAGTTCGGGAAGGACCTTTTCGGCTGCTTTGTTGTAACTAACGATTTGGTCCTCATAATCAAACAGGACGACCCCGTCCCGGATCGTTTCGAATACTTTAGCCATCGCAAGAGGCGTTAAGCGGAGTAAATTAAACCGCAAAATCCCCCACACGTACGCAATACCCGATACGGCGAATCCGAACGGCGTCAAATCAACGTCCATTCCGGACCAAAAGAACAAATTGAACACCATAGGCGCGACTGCGCCCAAAAGGAGGACGATGATTTGCTTTCGCACGATCGGTAAAGCCCGCCAATACATGGGGATAAACAGCAACATTCCGCACAGAAGTACGGAATAATTATAGATGGTGTGCACCTTATACCAAGGTCCCTTGACCGTCGTGTACAAAGGAACCAAATTGCTCTCATTCAGAATATATCGCTCATAGATAAGGTGATGCCAATCGTTGGTCAAATGGAGAAAAAATACCGCTGCGGGGATTACGAACAGCAATAGGGCGAGACGCTTACGGTAGCGAGCCGCCGTCCCAGTAAATTGGATGACCTGAAAGAGCCAGAGCGTAGTAACAAATGGAATGCCCAAGTACTCGATTTGAAGCGACAGCTTCACATCGTTCAGGCTTCGGCTCAACACTTCAAACGCATAGCCGAGCGCATAGCAAGCCGCTGCCAGCATGATCAGAACCATCGTTTTGGCAACAGGCAGATGGCGTTTCCGGTAAGACAAGAAAGAGACGAACACCATCAGCGCCGTTGCGAGAATAAGCGTTACCGACATCCATTGTCTTGTGTCCACGGCTGCATCTCCCTTATATCAATTGACTTTCGAACCGCCATTCGGGCCAATTCGACAAAAGTCTACCTAAATAAGGATATCATCTTCTCTAATTTGTGTCTTTATAATTATGCCAGTTCATTAAATACCTTCAAATTTCACGGGTCTCATAAATAATCTTATTAGTTGCTCTTTTGGATCATTACCTTCAGAGAGTACTGAATGAACAGCCTGACAGATGGGTAGCTCCACATCATAGTTAGTGGACAATTGCAATAATGCTTTTACGGTTGCGACTCCTTCAGCTAATTTCTCGAATGGTTCCTTTTTTACAAATGCTTCACCAAAACGTCGATTATGACTATGATTAGAGAACACGGTTGCTTCGTAATCACCAAGATGTCCTAAACCATAAATGGTTAATTCGTTCCCTCCCATTGCCTTAACTAATCTCGCAATTTCTTTTGTTCCTCTAGCCATCAAGGCTCCTTTCAAACTTGTATAACATAATCCATCCAGCATACCTGCTGCGATTCCAATTACATTTTTCGCTGCAGCACCTATCTCATTGCCTAACAAATCTTGCCCATAATAAAATCTTATAATCTCACTTCCGAAACTGTCTACAAGCAATTGAGTTATTTTCATGTGATCTGAATCAATAACCATACAGTTTGGAATGTCCTTAACAAAATCTTGAACATGCCCAGGTCCAACCCAAATCGCTAAATTTACAGGTGATTTTATTTCTTCCATAAAAACTTGTGAGAGTCTTTCTCCAGACTCCATTTCAAGTCCTTTCATACATAAAACAAAAATCTTATTTGTAATTCCCATGGTATTTAACAGCTTTGCAAAACCTCTAAGTTCCTGGGCGCTAATAGCGATAAATATGATTTCGGCAAACTCAATTGCTTCAGCAATTGAGTCCGTTAAATGTATGTTTTGGGGTAATTGTAAATATTCATTTGTTCTATTATGAACTAATCTTTGATAATTTTTCGATTCTTCTCTTCCCCATAAAATCACGTCATGACCTATTTTATTTGCATACCAAGCTAAAAAAGACCCCCATCTTCCACAACCTAAAACAGTAACCTTCATTAAGTAGACCAACTCCTTTTCGTACTGTCTATTTAATCTTTCAAAGCAAAATCAACTGCATATTCAGCATGGATTTTCGTTGTATCGAATATAGGAACCCTGCAATCTAGTTGAGATATTAATAAAGTGATTTCTGTGCAGCCAAGGATAACGGCTTCTACCCCATCTTGGATAAGACTATCAATTATCTCTAAGTAGGATTGTTTAGAATTTTCATTAATAATTCCGAGACAAAGTTCCTGATAGATGATATCATGTACAATCTTCCTTGCGACTTCATTGGGAACGATAACATCAAGACCAAAATTCTCAATAAGTTTACCCTTGTAAAAATCTTGTTCCATTGTAAAAGCAGTACCGAGTAAAGCGACTTTTTTAAGTCCACATTTAACAACTTCATTTGCCGTTGCATCAGCTATATGCAGTAATGGTATTGAGACTGATTCTTCTACTTCTTTTGCCATCTTGTGCATCGTATTCGTGCATATGACAATGAAATCTGAACCACCAGATTCGAGTTTTTGTGCGGAATCAATCATGATTTTGGTGGCTTCATCCCATTTCCCTTCATGTTGAAGAGTCTTGATCTCATGAAAATCCACCGAATACATAAGACTTTTTGCGGAATGGTGCCCGCCTAATTTTTCCTTTATACGTTGATTGATGATTTGGTAATAAAGCAAGGATGACTCCCAGCTCATTCCACCTATTAATCCAATTGTTTTCATAGATAAACACCTCAGAAATAACTATTTACTACATAATAACAGAAAATCGAAATCTTTATTTACTCCAAAGAATTTGTCCGGCCTCTACCTTAGATAGATGACTCCATTCATAACTTTGTCCGGTTTCTTTGGATTTCTTACGGATTTCCGCAATCTGAGTCTCAGTAGCTGGTTGGTTACGAATAATGGCGTCTAGGTTATCATGTGCAATTTTTCTTGCCAACTTAGGGTCGTCAAGCTTATCTAATAACTGATACATCGCACCAATTGCAGCCTCTTCACCAATATCAAATCCAGAGTCCGTACTCAACATAAACTGATCAGGAAACTGCTTCATCACAGGTACGAAATCCTCCAACTTATTGGTACTAGCAGGATTGAGAGCGGTGAAACCCGCATAAAAATCCGCGTACAAATTGGGGTGCTTTTCGAGTAGTTTTCTGATATTTTCCGGTGAATTAAACGCGTTGGCGTGTGCGAATATGATTATTGTGTTTGGATGTTTGTCAAGCGCCTCTTCTAACTTATCTATAACCATTCCGTTTGGTGGGTCAATATGCAACAGGATGGGGACTTTGTATTTTGCACATATTTCGTATATATCCGGTAAATAACCGTCCATTGGGCTTTCACCCTTCCAAGCCACTTTTGATACCACAGGTGAATACAAAGAAGCAGCTGCAATTTCACCTAAACCAAAATATCCTTGTTCCAGGTTATGTGTCACTACATCGATACTCGATTTATCATGCATATCAAAGCCAGAAAAGTAAGGAATAATTACATGAGGGTTATCTTTGTAAGCCATCCATGACATCTGGTCGGTCATTACTGCGCTTGGCTCTGATACATCTCCAAAGAGAACAACTTGATTGACGGCATTACGCTTCCAAACTTCCAGCATATTTATATACTTTGAATCAGAAGCATCATGATTGTGGGAATCGATGACTTTTAAAAGACGGTATTGCTCAACTAACTCTTTAACCGTTTTCTGAGTCCCCTTATCAATCTTTGTTTCATTTACGATTAAAGGTATGTTTGAGGTGGGTGAAGCTTTTGTTACGGCGGAATCTTTTACTTGGTCAAACGGGAATAGACCCAAAACAGAAATTAGCCATATCCCTATGGCTGTACTCACTGTCACTATTAATGTAATAATAATCCGGTTTTTCATTCGTATGACCAACTTTCTTTCTTGAAATGTATGAGCCTTCAAATCGTAAAACCAAATAATATTAATTCGGGGAACCCAACTAATTATCCTTTATTTTCCATCTAAAAATTAAGAGCTTAGCCTGCATTATATAATATATCAAATAAGGTTTACTTCCATCCATTAAGCAGTCTCCTCCAACTGCAAAATATGTCATTACTTAGGTTTTATTCATGTAGAATAAGACAATATTTTGTATTTCCTTAAGATTGTTTATCGAAACACTTGATTTATCATATACAACATGTTAAATATATCCATGCAGATATGTCATGACATTACATTGCACGCTACTCTTCAAAGAAGGAGGTTAAATCGAAACTAAGACAGCTTGTTGTATTTAAAATTCCTAAATGAGGTGAGCAGATTGATAGGGAAATTAAGAATTTTATGCTTGGTATTACTATGTGTGACAATGCTGCCTTTCAGCATTTCTGCGGCACAGGCTGATGTTGTGACTCCTGATGGGATTAAATGGCCAAAAAATCAAGCGCTTCCAACGTTTAATCAACCCAAGCATTTGGACGTTGTCAATGTCTCTAATGCACCTGGAGACGTCAAACTGCTGATGACTACTCTTCAGGGCATTGTGAATCGAGAGCGCCCACGTATCTATCTGATTCAGAACAAGGTGGACCCTTGGTATAACGAAATGGCCATACCGTATAAGCTCCACGATAACAGCATGGATGTCTTCGATTTGTATAAAAATGAAGTAAAAGGAATCATCATCTACGATCCGAAAACTCCGGATTCCATCAACGTCGCGACCACGTTGGCGGGACTGAAGAATGCTGTTGTCATCAGCCCTGAACTGGCAGGCAAACTAACTGCAGCTCCCTACAAATTGAAAGTGATTGAAGATTTCCGGGGCAAATTCAAAAATAAAATTGACGCATACACCTGGCAGTACGAACACTTATGGAATCAAACGACCCACCGGATGTTGATTGGGCTAAGTCCGGACACATCGATCTCGCTCCCTCCCGGTCTACCCGAATCCTTCATGACGATCGCAGAAGAGAAAAGGCAAATAAGGGATGCCAGTAACCGTGGAACGTATGAATATGACCTTTCATCGTTTTTAGGGAAAGAGGCGGTATACGTTCGTTTCGACGACTCTTTCACGCAGGACGGATGGGGACCGGCCGTTCATGCTATCACCGTAAAGGCAGACGGGAACGTCATCGCTCAATTTGAGGCTGGTACGCCCGAGGAAGAATTGTACTTGTATGACAGGCAAAATTCCAAGTATTTACAGGGTGCAGACCACCGATTCGCAGATAATGGAAGTTACTTCATGTATGAATTTAAACCTACTGCTGGCACTAAACAGTTGACGATCTCTGTGGAGATGTGGAATCAGTACAAAGTTTCGGTCGGTAACATTCGCCCTCTCTCTTCCGAGCAGAAAGAGCCTTACGGATATTTACGAGACTATGCGGTCGCTAACAAAGCAATGGTTTTCTGGCTTTCGACGGATGTGCCGGATCAACGGGCACTCTTAGAGAAGATTCTGTCCGATGTCGAGCCAGGGACACCTTATCTGGGCTGGTTCAGCAATGACTTCGAAGGCGAAGCCGCCTCCGTCGACCTACTCTCTAGGCATAGCGTCTTTGTATTGGCAGCTGATTGGTTCCACAACATGACCGTCTTCTCGGGAACAAAGGTGGAAGCAGTCCCTAAGATCAAGCCCAATCCGCTCAAGCTGGAAAACAAAATCTATGTGACGTTCACGTTCGGTGAAGGCGATAATTTGCAATACGATTTGAACCATATGCGCGAGATCCTATGGGAAGATCCTGCACGCGGCAAAGTACCCATTAATTGGACTTCCAGTCCATTACTCTACGATGCCGCTCCAATGGTTCTTAATTATTACCGGAAAACGGCGACAGAGAATGACCTGTTAGTTGCCGGACCGTCCGGTGCTGGTTATTTCAACCCTCATCCATGGCCGGAAGAAACCCTCCCGGATTTCCTGAGGGATAACTACCGATATCTCAAACAGACCGGTATGACCATTCCGATGGTGATAAACCGGGATGTTACCAAAGACATACCAATAAGCTCATCCGAAGCGGCCGCATACGAGCAAAATTATAAAGTTCCCGGCATTCTGCTTGTAGGAGATAAATTCGGCATCGAAATCATGAATGGTACGCTTCCCGTATCGATGATGCCAGGAATTGGAACGGCTCAGGATGGAATCAATATTCTAGCCGAGGCCAAGAAAGGCTGGGATGGTAAATCGCCGTTATTCCTTTCCGTCGGGGTTAACGCGTGGGGGATGAGACCACATGATATTCAGGCCATTGCTGAATCACTTGGTGAGGAATATAAGATCGTAAACGCCGAACAATATTTCACACTTATTCGTGAAGCTTATGGATTGTCCAAAAAAGAATAAATCCATGTAAAAAGAATCGGATAGCGAGCAGTTTTAAACTGCCGCTGTCCGATTCTTTTTTTACGACCTATGCATTCCTTTTAACGAAGTCCGAAGTCCAAATCTTAGTCCCTACAGGAATGTTTTGTTTAGAGATTATTGGCTATAGGTTCTTGGGCATGCCTCGAACGCGCGATCTGCGTCGCTTCAACCATGTTGCGCAAGGAATCGACTGTTTCTTCGAATCCACGAGTCTTAAGTCCGCAATCCGGATTGATCCAGAATAACTTCGGATCCAGCACACGCAAGGCGCGTTCGATCATGCTGGTCATTTCCTCCACACGCGGAATACGAGGACTGTGGATATCGTAAACGCCTAATCCTATGCCAAGTTTGTATGTGTTCAATTCGAAACTATGAATCAGTTCACCATGACTGCGAGATGTCTCGATCGAAATCACATCGGCATCCATCGCTTCGATCGAATGGATCATGTCATGGAACTCGCAATAGCACATATGGGTGTGAATTTGCGTCGTATCCTGTACCGTGCAGGTGGCCATGCGGAATGCATTGACAGCCCATGCCAGATACTTCGCTTGGTCATCCTCCTTGAGGGGTAGCCCTTCGCGAACCGCAGGCTCGTCGACCTGAATCATGCCAATTCCTGCCTGTTCAAGCGCTTCCACCTCTTGTCTAAGTGCATAGGCCAGTTGATAGGCAATTTGTTCACGCGAGATGTCCTCGCGAACGAACGACCAATTCATTATCGTAATCGGACCAGTCAGCATTCCTTTTACTGGGCGTTTGGTCTGTGTCTGTGCATACTTTGTTTCTTCGACAGTCATCGGCCCCTTGAATGCTACGTCCCCAAATATAATTGGCGGTTTAACACAGCGAGAACCGTACGACTGCACCCATCCGTTCTGCGTGAACGCGAAGCCCGCGAGCTTCTCACCAAAGAACTCGACCATGTCGGTTCGCTCAAATTCGCCATGCACGAGAACATCCAATCCGATCTCCTCCTGAAGCTTGATCCAGATATCGATCTGTTCTCGGATGAAGTTAGCATACTGCTCATTATTCCATTCACCCTTGCGCCACTGTTGACGGGCCTTACGCACCTCTGGGGATTGCGGAAAGCTGCCAATTGTCGTCGTCGGAAAAATCGGCAATTGCCACTTCTTCTGTTGAGCAATATGACGCTCAGAAAAAGGTCGACTGCGCACTGGACTTTGAGCACTGATGGCAGCGACAGCATGCTGAATGTCGCTACGGTTGCGCTCACCTGACAGCTTGATCGCCTGTAAAGCAAGATCGCGTTCTTCTAGTTCGCCTGCGATTGCGGCGGGGCCTCGAGAGACTGCTTTCGCCAGAAGTACAATCTCGTGCAGCTTCTCATCTGCAAATGCTAAAGCATCCTTCAGTTCAGCTCCGAGCTTCGTCTCATGATTTACCGATACCGGAACATGAAGCAAACTGCACGACGTCTGCACGATGAATCGCTCAGTCGTTACGATTTCAGCGAGTTCTTCTACGAGTGCCAATTTCTCACGCAGTGACGCCTTCCAAATGCCACGACCGTCAATAACCCCTGCACCTAAAACCTTGTCCGCCGGAAAACCTAGCGCTTTTATCGACGACATATTGCCAGATAATCCATGAACGAAATCCAACCCTATTCCCTTGACGGGAAGCGCGACGATATCACTATAGTGCTCTACCGATTCAAAGTAGGTTTGAAGCATGATGTTCAGGTTCGGCACTGAAGCGGCAAACGTCTCATAAATTGTCTTTAATCGCTGCACGTCCTCTGCACTTAACTTCGTTACGAGAATCGGTTCGTCTATCTGTACCCATTGAACCCCTTCTCTCGCAAGCTCCTGAAGTATCTGCACATAGAGCGGAAGCAAACGTCCCAGCCAGTCGTCGGTCTCCGAAATACGGTATCCTTTTGACAGCTTCAAGAATGTAAATGGTCCAACGATAACCGGCTTGCCCTCGATACCTAGCTTCTCTTTAGCCTCCCGATAAGCCTTAAGAGGTCTATTTTCGGTAAGCACCGGCGATGTCTCGCCTAGTTCCGGTACTATATAATGGTAGTTGGTATTGAACCACTTGGTCATTTCGCTAGCCGTTGCATCCTTCGTCCCACGCGCAATACCGTAATAAACCGATAATGGTACCGTGCCGCCCTCATACGGAAAGCGTTTCGGAATAATGCCGAACATCGTGGATGTATCTAGAATATGATCGTAATAGCTGAAATCATTGACAGCGATGAAGTCAATGCCTTTCTCCTGCTGCTTACGCAAATGATTCAAGCGGATCTCCTGCAATTGACGGTGAAACTCCGATTCTTCGAGTTTACCTGACCAGAAAGCTTCGAGCGCTTTCTTCCATTCTCGATCTGCACCAATACGCGGATATCCCAACACACTGCTTTTCACCATCTGTAAAACTCCTCTACAATTTGTTACAAGAAAGATATCACGGATTGGTTGGTATAGTGTAACTGGAATAAACTATATCTAGTCATAGCTAATGGCTATAGCAAGGTTTTATTGGGATATCGCCTGCATGAGTGCTTGTATATATGCCGCTCCTAGCTTGGATAGTGAAGCATTTTTATGAGAAATCCAACCAACATTGATAGTTTCCTCACAATCCAAAGGTACAGGAATAATTTCATTTCCATTCAAATCAGCGCTTAATACTCCTGTTGATATGGTATATCCGTTCAATCCGATCAATAAATTGAAAAGCGTCGCCCTGTCATTAACACGAATGCTTTTCTTATGTGACATCGTGCTGAGAATCTCTTCTGAAAAATGAAAAGAATTATACTCCCCTTGATCAAAGGACAGGTATGGATAATTCTGAAGCTGGTCAATAGTCACGATCGATTGCTTTGCCAGCGGGTTCTTACTACTGATGAAAATATGCGGCTTAGCTATTAATAAGCTGTTAAATTGCAAATTCGCGCTTTTGAGCAACTTGTTGATAACTTTCCCATTAAACTCATTCAGATATAAGATGCCGATCTCGCTGCGTAAATTTTTGACATCTTCAATAATTTCATAAGTTTTGGTCTCTCTCAAAGCTAGCTCATATTCATCTTGGCCATACTCCTGGACTAGACTCACAAATGCATTCACCGCGAAAGCGTAATGCTGAGTGGAAACCGAAAAATGCTGCGGGGAAGGCTTGGCATTGAGGTAGCGGCTTTCCAATAATTCCGCCTGCTCGACTACCTGTCTCGCGTAGCTTAAGAATTCAACACCCTCTTTTGAAAGTGAGATCCCTTTATTAGATCTTTCGAAAATCGCAAGCTGCATTTCTTCTTCTAAGTCCTTAATCGCATTTGAAAGGCTAGGCTGAGAAATAAACAACCGCTTGGCTGCTTCGTTAATGGAGCCGCGATTCGCAACCTCAATAACGTACTTTAATTGTTGTAGAGTCACCGAAATACTCCCCTCAAAAATTTTGATCCATAATTAACATAACTTAAGAATATCATTTGCCAGCAAAAAAAGCGCACCCTCCATCAAGAGTGTACGCTTCTTTTGAATTTAGTTTAATAAAATTCTAACTGAACAGTTTTCGAGATAGGCCAACGAAAAGATCCGGTACAATAGCACGGGTTTTTATGGTGAAAGGACCAATGATTCTTGTTTCTACTACAGGGAACCGCAGTTTTTCGAACGTCAGAGTCACTTTGCTGTTTGTATTCTTTTCAAGTTGAGTGATCAACATGCCAAAGTCCTTTTGAACTCTGTCAATAATTTGTTTATTCAACGAAGGCATCATATTATGAATACCTTGCCGGAATTGCTTCGCTATTTCGTCCTTGCTTACAAAGAGTCCGACGATAAAATCAGGTCCAGGCAAATCAATATCGATATTTTCGACTTTTTCGCTAATAAAACTATTCAGATCTGGACCTGTAAACGGACTTAGAAATAGGTCTGCTTTAAGTGTTGCTCCTTGGTCATGACCCGTGATGCCGATTGACCCATCATTAATAAAAGCAGAAAGGCTATCCAGATGCATTTGTTGCTGTATGTCGGTAGTCATTGCGTTAATCTGTGCCTGCGAGAAGCTTTGTTGCGTCGTTCCATCCGTTCGAATAACATAATTATCCTGTACTTTGGAATTGATTTGACTGAATTGGAACGTTTCTGATCTGTACACCGGCGCGAAAATGGGAACATTAAATGGCGGGAGCACTTTCATGATCGTATGCGTTGCCAGTAAGAATGCCTTGATCGTAGCAGGAAATCCATCCGGTACGAATATTGTGAATGCGCCAGTTGCATCGGTTTTCGCCTGAAAAGAAAAACCAGGTATAAAACTGTTTGTAAAGCCCGCAGGAAAGTCGGTTCCCAGAAATATCTGAGCCTCAGCCATAGGTTTGAACGATGCCGGATTCGGATGCGCGGGATTAGCTGAGTAGCTGGAGATAAATTGTGGTATATTCGTGATTTCGTGTAACTTTCCATTCACATTCATTATTGTATTCCTCCTTCATTGGTTGGTTCGATCCTTATCGTAGTCGAATTCCACTCGCAGAAATATACTTGAAATAGTGATGATTGACAGCTCAGATAAGAAATGGATTATAAACAAAAAAAGTCCTAGTGGTCACTCCACTACGGACTTTTATAAAGAATGTTTTTGATCTCTTTGACCTTGATCTAAGCTGTTGCTACGTTGTATTTTGCGACTTTTAGGCAAATGAATGGTGAAAGTCACTCCGGTCTGTTCGCTTACTACTTCAATACTTCCTCCATGCTTCTGCAGGATCAGATAACAATAAGTCAGACCCAGCCCGAAATTATTCTCCTGATGTTTAGTTGTAAAGAACGGCTCGAACAGCTGGGTAATAGTCTCTTTTTTCATACCCTTTCCATTGTTGGAGAACTCGATCAAAATATGCTTTTTGCTCTCATGAATTCTTATTTCAATCTTTCCGTTTTCCGAATCCACAGCATCGATCGCATTGCGAATCAAGTTAACGAATACTTCTTGCATGTGAAGCTTATCGCACATCAAATGGTAAGAAGGTGGATAATCTGTAACAAGTGTAATCCCTTTATCGTCAAGCAAATAGCGATTGGATTGAATCGCCTGAGCCACAATATCGGACAAGTTGCTTGGACCTTCTACAATCTCTATATCTTCGATATGCTTCTTGATCCGATTTACCATGAACATCATTTGTCTCGTCTCCGCCTGGATATTCGCAATGTCTTGCTCCGTTTGTTCATGCAGTCGGAATTGTAAGTTTTCCTTCATACGGCCCGTCAGCAGATCAATATTGGTAATGTGATTTTTCATCGCATGATTAAGCATGGCCGCACCAGATACAATCCCTATAATCGTAATTTAATTCTTACGCCAAGTACTCCGAATCGGATCGCGGATACAATAAAAATAACAAAAGCCATCCATACGAACATACTGATGTACCGATACCCGTCAAATGTACGAATCGCTCTTTCCATATGATTTAGCACAATAATAACAAGAACAGGAGGGACAACAAAAAAGACTGTAATAAGACGATTTCTTTTTCTTACCAAATTTGTTTCCTTGCTATAAGAATAAATAACCAATAAACATCCAACGAGGTAATAGGGAACCGACCAGTAGAACAAAATGACAAAATCTAACTGAATACTTTGCTTCATCGGAGTAATAAGGAGTGTAATGATAACCGGAAGTACAAGTGCGCAAGCGAGCATATTTTTGACTCGGCGAGTCGTGGTTACGGAATATACGATCGAGAACATGAGGAAACCGTAAGGGGTACAAGCTTGGAGAATAAAGAAAAAAATGCTTCGCCATACAGGTTCAACAACTACTTCGGAAAGGCTTCCCACACCTGCGAAAATCAAAAATAATACCAACCACTTCGTCGCTTCCTGTTTTCGTCCGTAAAAATAAAGCAAAACTGCAAGTAAAAGATCAATAATGGCTGAAAAGATCATTGTTTTCCCACCTATCAACTACCTGATCGACTATTCCGTCTCAAACAGCTTTTTCACAAGACTACCTAGTTCGCTAAGGGATGGTTAATTCCTGACTTAATTTATACTCTGATTTACGAGTATATTTCCCTCTTTGAAAATGGCTTATGATGAATTTGTAGCAAATAACCCCCTAGAGGGAAAAAACAGGAGGCGTTTTATAATGAGAAAGACAATCAAATTAGGTTTACTAGGTGCTGTAGCTTCTGCTATCTTGGCTTTACCAGTGGCGGCGAGTGCCCAAACTTCTTCGCCAATGGAGTTCTTGTCCACTACTCCGCAAACCACGGTGATCCGCCAGTTGCCACCCATTTTCATCCATAACTTGGGTACGGTGTATCTGCACCCAGGTGCTAGCGGTCCAGTTGAACAGTATTTGCCAACAAGCTTTATGTATGATGTGCAATCCATTGAAATCACGGGTCCGTTGAGCCAATTCGTTCATGCACAAATTACAAATTTCGGATCCAAAATCTTGTTCAGCTCTGACGGGGCCAAAACAACGGTAACTGTGAAAATCACGAATAGTACCGGCTTGTGGGGCTATTATACAGTCATTGTTCAGCCTGTAGGTTAACCCGATGAAAAAAATAACTTTTCTGTGTACCTTACTAGTTGCTGCTGCAGGGGTCATGCTTTCTCCATCATTTAATCCACAGCCAGACCCCCCGGGAATCACAACCTCCCCTTCTGCCTTACTTGCCTTCAATCCGCAGCCAGATCCTCCAGGCTTTGTTTAAAGAAATAAATCGGACGTTTCCTGCGTCCGGTTTATTTCTTTATTCCAACAACCGCAGTTGAATCGTCATTTCCAAGAGTTGTTGCCGGTTGTGTTTTTTGATTCGAAGCCACTCCAAATAGGGGAACTTACCTTTTATTATTTTGGTAATCTTGCATAGCTCGTTATTGATGGACTGTTCGTTGTAGAACAAGAGCTCCGCAATTTCGCTGCTGCTTTTGCCTTGTTGAAGATAGCGTAAAATCTCTTTTTGGAGCGTGGTTAATTTTCTTTTAAGCTCCTCTTCATAAGAAGAAGCCACCCGTCTCATTAATTTGCCGGCAGAAGAGTGATGCAGGTTTCCCTTACCTGCTACAACGCCACGAATGGCATCGGGGATATCTCGGTAATGTGCCTTAGTAATATAATTGCTAACACGTCCGTATGCGATGGCATGAGTCATGACTTCCTCCTCATCCAGTGAGGAGAGTACGATTATCTTCAGGTTAGGTTCTGTTGATTGTAATTCAATGGCCGCTTCGAGTCCATCATAATTATTTCCCGTTAAATTGATATCTAGGAGCAATATATCAATAGGTATTTCTTCAATAGCTTTTAACAGTTGGTACTTATAAGCGGCAGATCCGGATATAAACAGGTCGGGCTCACGTGATAAATAATCGACGATTAGTTCACGAAATAACGGATCATCGTCGCACACGAAAACTTGAATCGGCTGCATGGTATTCCCCTTTTCTGAAAATACACTCCTTGGATTCGAGATGAAATTTCATTTGCCTTTAGGCAGGAGATTTTCTTACAATGGATAAATAAGGAAATTATAATAAGGGGGTAGGCTATGGAGAACAGGAACGAACCGAACCTATCATTGTATGACCGTCTTGGAGGAAAAAATGGTATTCAGTCGGCAGTAGAACTTTTCTATGACAAAATTAAAGATGATTCGAGAGTGTCACATTACTTCCAACATGTTGATTTTACAAAACTTATGGAGCATCAAACGATATTCCTCTCATTTGCATCCGGTGGTCCGAATTACTACACAGGCAAAAGCTTGACGCAATCACATGAACACCTGAACATTACATCTGCGCATTTCGATGATGTATTGGGCCATTTGACAGATTCTCTTATCGAATTAAGTGTAACTGGAAGGGATATAGTTCAAGTACTTACCTTGCTGCTCCCTCTGAGAGCTCAAATCATCATGGATCCTAAAAAACGCTAAAGACATGTCATCGTGCGATTCTCTTGTTCAATTTTAGCGAATATTTTCCAAATGGGATAGGGACTTTTGAACCCATCTCAGTTCTCCTTCAAAGTCTGATCACGCCGTGTGCAGGTATAATGTATTTGCAGTGTCGTTTCTCGTTTTTTGTGAAAATTTATTGCTTTCTGAAATCATCGGTTAGAATACCCGAAAATCCCCAGTTTTCATCTTCAATTTCTTGGATGACGATATGAGTATGTTCAGGTTTTTTACCAAGTACACTAACAAGTGTCTCTGTAAATTCTTTTTCTATTTGGGCTTTTTGTTCACGAGTAGCCCCCTTTGTTATTTGAAGATTGATATAAGGCATTTTTCTTCCTCCATTTTATAAGTGATAAATTCTTTTTCTACAAATCGAAGATTTCAAATGAGGAGTTGCCTGAAGCAAGCTCCTCTACTATAGTTTATCGTCATCTCATTGTAATAAATACCTCATGTGCAACATAACACAGTCTGAATTCAAGTTATTGCCATCCAGCATGTTTCAATATCCCTTTTACGAAATCACTCTTAGCATTAGAGTATGCCAAACGATCATTTTGGAATCGAAGCGCAAGTTCCATCTTCAAATCGCCGTACATTTTAGCGTCATCTGGATGACTTCTCATATAATCTCTAAAAAGGATATGACGCTTATATTCGGCGTTTTCAACAGTACATACGTAAAGGTGATGCCAAGTCATGCCATCGGGAGGAATAAAAGCCTCTCGCCCTGTAGCTCCTAAATCACCTTCATGAACGTACCCTAGAGTGGCGAGCCTTTGTATGGCTTTATGGACATCTGCTTGCTTAGATACCACCACGTCAATATCAACAATTGGTTTAGCTGCTAGTCCAGGAACGGATGTGCTCCCGACGTGTTCTATCCTGACTTCTAGGTCGCTTAATACCGGGAGAACGAAGTCTCGCAACTGCTCAAACAACTGAACCCAACTAGGATCGTATTCTACAACTACTACACGGGACCCCATAGAAACCCTCCTTACAACATACTCACAATATAATTCGCAGGCTTTATTGTGTATTCCTGCCTTTAACACTAATTGGTCACCGAGCCATGCCTGGGCAGCTCCTCCGATAAAAATGCTCATTTCCAATTCCCTCCTGTTACTCAAATAAATTTCAAAAATAAAAAAAGCCCCGTCCTCAAAAAGGACGAAGCTATCGCTCACATGTTCCACCTAAATTTACCGACTCTTCATGTTCCCGCCTTCTACAGGTACTAATCCCTATTTCAAAGAAAAAAAAGACCCCTTTCAGGGTCCTTTTCGACGGTGATAGGATGGATGGTACTTTTGCCTTGAACCTTACTTAGCTGGGTCTCTACCTCATCACATTCCTGTAGTACATGACTACATTAATGAATCTGCGGCACATCTCCTCGCTTCTATATAGATTCAATAACAACTTCCCTGGTAGTTAGCTGCATAATATGCGACACAACACCTCGCTGAATCACCGTCATAAAGTAATATGTCCGTTCTCGAAAATGTTATACATCTTGGGATTCATTTTATTGACGAATTTATTTGCTAGGAATATAATTGCTATAGCAACTAATTTTGCAGGGGGAATAATTTTGGGATTGGATAACTCATTTGGATTTATTTTGAACCATGCCGGAAGACGATTGACGCAGTTATTGAACAGCCATTTTCAGCCCTATGATATGACAACAGAGCAATGGGCTGTACTTAATCGTTTGGCTGATGAGGATGGCATTACGCAGAAGTTGCTGGCGGTCCGAGCTGAAAAGGATCAGACGAATATCACTCGAATCCTCGATCAATTGGAGCGCAAAGGCTTTGTGGAACGACGGGCCAATGAGACGGATCGAAGATCGTTTCTGACCTTTATCACAAAGCAAGGCAAAGCTTTGAATGATGTTTTGACACCAATTGAGCAGAAGGTAATCGACTCGGTGCTTAGCGGTTTTACGGAGGAACAAGCATCTGTTTTGCGGGGAATGCTCATCCAATTGACCAACCGAGCCAATGCATGCATTAAGGAAGTGGAGGATTCACAGTGAATATGAATCAGAAATTGTGGAATCGTAATTTTGTTGCTGTCTGTTTCAGCAGCTTTTTTTTATTCATGACTTTTTACATCCTCGCCGTTACGCTGCCAATCTTCGTTACGGATACGCTGCATGGCGGACAACAGCAGATTGGTCTAGTCATGACCGTCTTTATTATTTCAACCGTTATTTTACGGCCTTTAACTGGTAAGTGGATGGATGAATTGAACAGGAAGAAGATCATACTTTTCTCGCTGGCGCTATTTATGGTTTGTACGGCGTTGTACCCACTTGTTCATCAATATTCTTTATTGCTTGGCTTAAGGTTTCTTCATGGCATAGGTTTCGGGATGGCGACAACGGCTGCCGGTGCAATTGCCATCGAGCTTGTTCCTGATCGGCGCAAAGGTGAGGGAATTGGGTATTTCAGCCTCTTCATGAGCTTGGCTATGGTTGTTGGTCCCTTTTTAGGGCTAACCATTATGCAGACTCACAATAATAGTCTTCTATTTGGTGTGTGCATTGTGTTCGCGCTTCTTGCTTTCTTGTTGGGATTGACCATTCGTATTCCTCAAGCTATCTCTAGAGTGGCCGTGAAATCAGAGTCTGGTTGGAGAAAGTTCATTGAGCCGCGGGCATTGCCAATTTCTTTGGCCGGTAGTGTATTGGCCTTTTCTTATGGAGCTATCACTACGTTTCTTTCCGTGTATGCCAAAGCCATCGGGTTGGATACATATGCGAGTTACTTCTTCATGGTGTTCGCTTTGATGATTGTTATATCCAGACCCTTTACAGGCAAATGGTTTGATCGTTCAGGCCCTCATTTATTAGTATATCCTGGAGTCATCCTTTTCACATTAGGGATGATAACCCTAAGCATAGCGGCTTCCCCTATCATATTTTTAGTAGCAGGAGGTATGCTGGGCCTTGGATTCGGGGCGATGCTTCCCAGCTTTCAGACCATCGCTATTCAAGCCGCGCCTGCTCACCGCAGAGGGCTTGCGACAGGCACGTATTTCTTACTTTTCGACTCCGGATATGGGATTGGTTCCTATGTGCTTGGCGCTGTCGCTTCGAGAACGAATTATCATACGATGTACTTCATAGCTGGTATGGTTGTCGCGTGCTCTGCCATTCTGTATTACGGGCTTTATCATCGAAAAACAGCTTCCTCCCTCAAGACAAGCCTAACCGCAATTAAATAAAAATCTACGCAAATTTATCTGGCTCCTTTGATGGATAAAAAAAATGAGGCTGACTCAAAAGGTTAATAACCTAGCGAGCAGCCTCTATTTTGTTTCGATACGGAGCGAAATCTAACAGGAATTCCTCCCGTTAATTTGGCGTTAATTGTTCTAAACGGTCATCTAACTGGAAAACCTCCCTCTAATTTTTTGGGGAATCGCTATTCCGCGAGAAAACATCAGAAATAACGGGAGATTTTCCATGTAAACTAGCTTTTTGTGAAAAAAAACCTAAATTAACGGTAGGTTTTCCATGTAGTGCAACAGTGAAAACAGAGGCAGCCTAAAGATGAACGCCTTATGGGACAATCCCTTAGTTATTCAGATGCTTTAGAAATCTTGCTTATGATTGGACGCTTTGTCATTGTCTCCTTTGAACAGCTTCCCGAACGAAGAAGAATATATGGAAGAACCTTAATTCGTTAACCACCAAATATGGTGGTTTTTTTCTATTTGTATCAGAGAAAACTAACCAATATATTCAGTCTAATACTTTAGCCTTTCTAACGGGTATTGAGTCTATTCTCCTCTTATTGATCAATTGTCTCAAGCTGTCCAGATTGGCAAAAACTGTTCCAGTGATAATTGTTATCACCCCTATTGCCGATACCCAAGTGATCGTTTCGCCATAAAATAACACTCCGAATGTGAGAGCAATCGTCGGCGAAATATAGAGCCATGTAGTCGGAAAGACTGGATTCGTTTTGGAGACGAGCCAATAGAAAAGACTATGTCCTACCATCGAGCCGATAACGATTAAGTATAAAAGTGACCCGATCGCTTTTGTTGTCAACATGCTCTTGATGTCAACATGTTCAGTAAATAAAGACAGAAAAAGAAGCAGCAAACCTCCATAAATCATCTGAGCCGCGTTAAGCGCAATAGGCGATGCTTGTGGGAATCGCTGAATAACCCGTTTGGAATATAATGCACCTGAGGAATAGAAGATCTGTCCGACCAAAATTGCGACGCATCCGATAATCCACCTTATATTAGCGGTTATTGTAAGATGTGGAAGCAATAACAATACGATTCCAACGAATCCGAGGATGCAACCGAAAACAGATCGTGACGTTGTCTTCTGCCGCAGGACAATTGTTTGCAGCACAAG
The DNA here is from genome assembly GCF_059692155.1 of Paenibacillus sp. JT22N1. Taxonomy (NCBI): domain Bacteria; kingdom Bacillati; phylum Bacillota; class Bacilli; order Caryophanales; family Paenibacillaceae; genus Paenibacillus; species Paenibacillus sp. JT22N1. The sequence goes on along the minus strand of NZ_JCAUAW010000011.1, from coordinate 127,175 downwards.
CATCATCATTGGAGCCGTAGCTGATAAAACGGCAGCGAAACCTGAGGAGACATATTGCTCAGCCCAGTACAACGTAGAGAATGTACCGAAAGTCAGGCCAATTCCCGTAAGCAGCATTTCTTTGTGAATTAAAAGCGATAAGTTGGCTTTTTTCTTCCATACCATCCAAAAGAACAATATCAGACCTGCAAGGAAGAACCTTATTCCCGCGGAGAAGAAAGGCGGCGTTGAAGCGTCGACACCTACCTTTATCGCTAAAAACGTGGTGCCAAAAATGAGACATACGAGCAAGTAATTGAAAATAATCATGGATGTTCCCCCTCTTGATATGTATTATACAAGGGAGGCAATAGAACAGATGCAAGATAGCAGAACAGATTACGGAGGCTTGGTATATAATAAGTGAAATAGGGAGTGAACAAGGTATGAAGAATATGCACACATCGACGAATGATACAAAACTTCTTTTTAGACAAACATACGATTATATCATTACCAGGATCGAGCGTGGAGAGTTAAAAGCACATGACAAGCTCCCTTCGATTAGGCTGCTCGCCCAAGAGCTTCGGGTACACCGGCTAACGGTGTTTCGAGCGTATCAGTTGCTTAAACAAAACGATAAGGTCTATGTAAAAGAGAAATCGGGTTATTATGTAAGTCCTGACTTCACGGAACATGTTATTTCCGAGTATACGGATAGAAGCCCTATCACCTCTTCCGGCCACTTGAAAAACTCTTTATCTGAAATTCAACAGGTGCCAGTTATTTATCAATTTTCCCAATCATTGATTGATCCGAATTTACTGCCGAATCTTTACCTATCTGAATATGTTAAGAAAGTTTTCGACATCTATCCGAAATTAATGGGAACCTACTCCAGTGTACAAGGAGATGAAGAACTGCGTGAATTCCTTTGCCAGTACATGAAGCGCCATCACAGTATTCAACTGACTGTAAGCGATCTATTGATAACGACCGGGGGTCAGCAGGCAATTGACTTAATTTCTCGGGTATACATCAGACCGATGGATTTCATCTTGGTAGAAAGGCCAACATATAGTGCCGCGCTTGATATTTTCCGCCAACAGGGTGCACGGTTTATTCCTGTCGACATTTCTCCCGAAGGCTATGATCTGGAGAAAGTCGAGATGCTAATGAAACAGCACCGACCCCGTATTTTTTATATGAATCCTACCTTTCATAATCCTACAGGGTATACGGTTCCTCCAGATCAACGCAAGCAGCTTGTCGAACTAGCTGAACGATATCGCTGTTTACTAATAGAAGATGATGCCATACACGAGATGTATTTTGATCAGCCGCCTCCTCAGCCCATTTTTTCTTACGATACAGATGGTTGGGTTGTATATCTCCGCAGCTTCAGTAAATATGTGGCACCTGGACTGCGTATTTGCGCCGTCATCGGTCGTCCATCCGTGATAAAACCACTCATTACTGCAAAATCGTTGGCTGATAACGGAACTCCTCTGGTCAACCAGAAAATTTTTCTACACTACTTCGAGTCAGAACGGATTAGACAACATTTGGAGAAGCTGCGAATCGCCCTTCAAATAAGAAAAGAAATTGTGGAGGAGGAATTATCCGCTACCGGATGGAGTTGGGTCAGTCCAAAAGGAGGTTTCAATTTGTGGCTTAAGCTTCCCGAAGCACTTCCTGTCGAAGAGCTTTTGAAAGAAAGCGTTCGGCATTCGGTCTCTTTTGTTCCGGGTATGATTTGTGATCCGCTCAGAGAGATGCGATCTTGGATTCGTTTAAGTTATTCATTCGTCAATGAGGGACAATTGCGGGATGGAGTCAGGCTTCTTGCAGATATCGCACGACGTTTTTGATCCCAAAACGGCAAAACATCCCATCCCCAAGGCTGAGCTTGAGGGTGGGATTCAACGTCGTGGGTGTATCGTAATTTCATCATATAAGTGGCTTACTTGGACTCACAAGAACTTATATCTAATCTATCAACTTCGTATGGTCGTAAATCGGTCAACGATGCAGAATGAACGTCAAAATATAATGCCAGTTCCCAGGCGTTTTCAGGATGGATGCCGAAATGCTTGGATTAACACCGTTAGCCAGTGTGGAACGCAGGAAATGATGATTTTACTCAAGTACGGCTCATTTCCGTCAATTCGCCGACTTATCGATCTCTACAAGCTTTATGAATTTCGTATTGTCTCTGTAATCATCCTTCGGCCAGTAGTGGAACGAGAAGCCAGAGATAATGATCTTGGCGCGACCTGTAGACCCTTGCGGTAGGAAACTCGCCTCTGCTTCCGGCGAACGGAAAATAATCCGGTTGCCCGTAGATTGCCCCCCTGCCTTGATCTTCGGAATCAGCTTCTCCGAAGCTTCATCCAATGTAAACACGATTCCGTTGAAGAATTCGCTGTCATCCTGTAAATTCTGATAGGTTCCGTTAACTTCGATTTCTTTATCTTCGAATTCAACAATGGCAGACATGAGCTCCCCGTTCTCCCAGAGCTTCGTGTCCAGACTGGTAATCTTCCAGCCAGCGACGACATCGCCAACTTTTGCTATGCGGGGGTCGAACTCATTAGGCTGCGACTGGTCGGATTCAATTGGCAACAGACGGTCCTTCTTGAACTTGAACCTCTGAATGAGCGTCACGGCCTCAGCTCTCGTTACCTCGTCGTCCTTCTGGTATCCTTCTACGGACTTCGCCGTCTTTCCTTCGATCAGTCCGAGCCCGAGTAAGTATTCAATGGACTGGTCCACCGTGAACTTCTTACCAGCTGCATTGGCCAGATATTGTGCGGCCTTGCCTCTTGTCAGATATACAGAGCTAGTATGACCGTCTAAGGATGAAGGAGTAATGACCTCCCAGCCCATCTTTGCCGCGAAGCTGATAAACGGAACGGTCCAGTCAGCCGCTTTCGGGTCAGTCGTTATCGCCGCATGCTGGTAAGCGCGGATCAACATAGCCAGGAACTCGGCCTGCTCAACGTGCCGATCGGGTTTGAACGTGCCGTCCTCATAACCTTCGACGATATGATTTTCAACTGCCCACTGAATGTTCGCTGCCCCCCAGAACGTGGTAGGTACAGCTAGAAACGGCACATCCTTGGAATAATCTGATGCAGCTGAGGTATTTGACTGTGGAAATATTACAGCTCCTAACAATGTAACCAAGGTTACTACTGATACAAGTTTCTGTTTTACCATATCTAACATAATCCTTTCATCTGTTAAGTTTCGTCTTTAACAGCAACAGGCTCGCCGATACACTGATTCAATCAATAACCTGCTTTGTTTTGTTCTCATTTATGGAGCTATTAATCTAAACGTAATGCTCCGGTAAAGCCTTAATAATCTCTTCATATTTTAGAGCGATAGCGATTTCCAAAATATGAACCGGATTTTGATGAGCGTAGGCTAAAAGCAGTTCTTTATTGAACTCGTCATCGTTCATTTTCATGCTTTTTCGGATTAACTCCATCATTGCTTTTTGAGTTCGCGTATTCAGTTGCTGAATTTTCTCCACAGCCAAATCAATTTCACTCTCCATAACTACACTCCTATGTAAGATTCGTTTAAGTACTAACATAGTAATTCGGCGTTATTCCACGATTTGTGGCTTGCAGCGGAACGAGGTTGCCGAGCAATTCACCGGTTGCCTAGAGAATACAATATTATGGAACTATAGTTTTTCATTACTCAGCATTCGAGTGCAGCCAATTGGCAGTATGTGCATAAGCAGTAGGGCTTCCTAGCAATCCGTCATGACTCGATCCAGGAACGATATGAACCTGTACTTTGAAAACGTGGGCGAACCCAGTTGATGAAATCTTTTGAGAGTACGGGTATGAGTATTTGCTGTCTTCAGATATTCCATGAAGAAGAATAATCGCCATCGCCGTTTTAGCGGCGCTAGGATAGTATCGATAGTAAAGTTCGCTCTCGTTGCGGGTCACGTAAGGCTGCAGCTCGGGAACGGGATATTGGGATGGATTTACCAGATGGGTCTCCTCCTGGACAGCAGTTTATTGTATGGGACTACTTTAATGTCATTTACCGAGAATGGTACCAACTTCGATGCTAATCAAGTCTTCCTAATCTTCACCTGGTTTGTCGAATTTTTTAGAATAAGACGTACGCTTGCGTATGGTCAAATAAGTATGCTCGATCCCAGAAGTATCTTTGATCCTTGTTGTTTTTTGATGCTCGTCCAAGTTTTCCATTTAGATCCATTAATGCAGACTCAATTAATTCGGATCTTACGGGTCCCCATGCCTCTTGTTTTTGTCGAACGTAGTTCAAGCTCTCAACCAAGGTCAGACCTTTTATTCGCTGAAAAGGAGCAGCCCACAAAACTGTATCACACTTCATGCTTTTACATGGGATCGCAAATTCCCTTAACCCACATGCTCCCGTATTTGTAGAGATAGCAATTAGCCCACAGACATAATCTGTGCTGTGTTCAATGAAGAGCTTTTTTGTAAGCTCACTGTCAAATCGAAAACATTCTATATGGGTAATCTTACAATGCTGCAAACCTTCAAACGAAAGACCTTTAAACGAATTTTTCAAATTTAGCGAAGAAATACGCAGGGTACGAGTATCCTCGTGATAATCAATTGTTTCATTCATCGTAACAGTGTTCCCTTGGTTTAAAATCTCTTTGGCCGGCAGATTGTCAGGTATCGTGATCGCCATCCTGTCCCTCCTATTACACTAGTTTACTTTGTTAATGTAAAACAAAAATGACCTTCCCTGGAATTAGAGAAAGGTCATAAAAATTCAAAGTCATATCCTCACTCTTATCTCCCAGATTCGCTTAAGTACAGCGTTTCCGCAAGAATTAGCACCGTGCATTCCTTGTTTAACAAAGGTTTGTCGGTTGCCGGGTTTCATCGGGCTAGTCCCTCCACCTGCTCTTGATAAGAAAATTCAACATATTCAATTATTTCTATAATACTATAAAGTTCTCTGATGTCAAGGGATTTAACACTCCTTGATCAATCCGCAATAAATGATAAATCTTATGTGATTTTCGCCTCATCTTTGGTGTTTAACACTCTCGTTTTCCGTTAGCTGAATAGAGCTATGAGCCAGTAAATTGCACCAATAGCTGATTAAACTTATCACGTTCTTCCCAAAATGGGCCATGACCGCTGTATTGAAACGGGACAAGCTGTGAATTTCTTATTTTTTGATTTAGTTCCTGTGCTTGTGCAAATGGAATTACTTTGTCGTGAATCCCGTGAACAATTAAAGTAGGGACCGATATTTTTGGCAGATCGGTATATAATTTCTCATCTCTTAGCATAACTACGACTGATGCGGTTGACCAACCTGCTGCCTGTAATCCCAATTGAAAAAACCAGTCTGAGAATGGGCCTGATATATACTGAAAGAAAAAGGTGTCTGTTACTTCACGCATCATTTTAGGGCGGTCGTTTAATGTTTCATTAAGAAATTTGTTGGCAGTCTCTGTTGTAAAGCCTATAGGAGCGGCAGCGTCTACAAGAACAAGTCTAGAAACTCCGTAACCATTGTATCGGGACATATACCTAATTGCGATCGATCCGCCCGTGGAGTGACCAACGAGTGTGAAGTTGTTTAATTGAAGTACACCAACTACAGTGCGGATGTCATCCGCCAATCGGTCATAATTGTAGCCACTTATTGGCTTATCCGAATTACCGAAACCTCTCCAGTCAATTCCTATACAGCGGTATCCCTTTGCGGGAAGAACATCAAACTGATACTCAAACTGTTTATGATTTAACGGCCAACCATGTATAAAAACTATGGTCTTGCTGCCCTCAGGATTGATATCTTCGACATATAAATTTACACCTGGTTCTATATTAACAAAGTATCCCACACCGATTCCCCCAAATAACTAAAGTGGCTTTAAGAATAAGATACTCACTTAGCAAATATGTGTGAATACCTATTCCCTTGATTGCACGCCATGTCGGTTGAAAGGGACGGTGTTTACAGCTTGCCTTGCTTTACCCAAGTCCAAATCCGATAAGAGCCGAACAGTGCAATAAATATCAAAAAAATAAGGGTAATAAGCCATACGCCAAGCCGATTAATATCATTTAGCCGTTCTGCATTCGCAAACACAAATACAGAAAGACCTAAGAAAAAAATATACATTAAGACATTTGGAATAATCCAAGCAATTCTTAGTCCCCTATTGGGCTTAATCATGCTGTCGCCTCCTTTGTCGTTAGTCGATATTTTATACGTTTCTGTGTATTGGAAAGTTACGCTAACCTGCTCGTTACTTCAATAAACAAAAGAGGAGCTGCCGCCAAGCAGACTCCTCAATAGTTACCGTTTGCTTATAAATGTTGAAGGCCTATGCGATTGCCTTCACTGTCTAAAAACATCCCCAAATATCCTGCGTTATTGCCCGCATTGGTTTTCTCCATGATCACTTGTCCACCCGCTTCAGGGACCCTTGAAAGAATGTTGGCCAGGTCTGGACTTCCGTCAAGGTATATCGTGACGCCATCGACAGAGGGCTTACGATGGGGACCCTTCACTAACGCCCCTCCGTTGCACTGTTCCTGAACCGGAAAAAACGCGTATTCATCATCCCCTATGGGCATCGACTGCATATCCATTCGAAAAATCCACTCATAGAACGTTTTGGCCCGTTCCATATTCGACACCGGAATCTCCACCCAAATAAACAAACGTTGCAACATTTTAAAACCTCCACTTTCATTCAATTTGCCGTTCAGAAATATAGACGAACGAGCGGCCGCAAAATCATCGGTACGCCGTAAAATCCATACTCGCGTCCAAACAGGTCGGCAAACCAAACCGGGCAAATAAATCGGTGTCAATGAAATGATGGATATGCGCGATCTTTCCATTTTGAATCTCAAGGATATGTATGCCCCATGGGACCAAGACCCCATCGCGTCCGACTGGAACATACTGTGCATAGGCGGGGCAATTGCCGTTAGCGCGTACAGATACCAAACGGGAACCTGTGCAATGGCTGCGTGTTATTTGGTAAAATGACGTCATTTTCATTTTGCCGTACACCCACATCACAAAAGGTGGCATCGACAAGCTGCCACTCTCGTGGAACAGCGCCAACAACTTTTCGATGTTGTATTGTTCGAATGCTTCTACATAACAGGCAAGAAGTCGTTGGTCTGCATCGACGTCCATCTCTCGCAGCGAATCAGACCGAAGATTCGCTTGCGTTAGCGTCGCCCGCGCTCGTTGCAAAGCGCTGTTGACGGCCGCTACGGTCATACCCATCGCATCCGCCGTTTGTTTGGCCGACCATCGGAATACATCGTGCAGAATAAAAACGGCGCGTTGCCGAGGCGGCAATGTTTGCAGAATCGCGATAAACGATAATCGAATGGTTTCCCTGCTAACCGCGATATCAGCTGGGTCGCCAGCGGTATCGGGAGCCGGCCATATCCAAGCAGTTCGAGGTAAGTTGTCCCTGGGTTCCACGATAATAGAAGCAGGATCGGACAAGTCCATCGGAAGCGCCCGACGCTTTGCATACCTGAGCTTGTCTAAACAAACATTCGTAGCAATGCGATAAATCCAGGATCTGCGAGAAGAGTCCTGTCGAATCTGGTCCCAGCTCTGCCATACACGGAGCATGGTATCCTGTACCGCGTCTTCCGCCTCAAAAATGGACCCCATCATCCTGTAACAGTATCCAATTAATTCGGAACGCAAGTCCTCAGCTATGTCTAACTCCCCATGCTTTTCGCTCATTCTAGTATCCCCTACCTTTCTAGCCTCACCAAAATCGGGGTGGAATGGGTTACAATAACTCGTTCCATTATTATCATTCTAGCACATTGTATGAAAATCAATTTTTGCGCTTTTGCTAAAAAACTTGCCGTTTCGCGTGGTACGGTTCTCCGTACATGCTATTAAACTATGCTGCCCGTTAGCGTAACAGCTTTTGTTGTATCTCTTGTTCTTCAACATAATTGCGATACTTATTACCGCTGTAATAATCAACAATATCTTGGTTAATTTCTGGGTACAGTTGAATCGAATTCAACTCCGAAATCGGGATCCATTTAACATCTGTTTGTTTAGGATCTGGCTTTTGTGGAAGTTTGGGATATGACCCTAATTTTAATTCACATTCAAATGTAATCCCCACAGAATGGGTGTCGCCATAAATATAATTGCTTTTAGTTGGTTGATATTCATAAACAAAGGTAACAGGACCGACTTCCACGTCGACACACGCCTCTTCTTTTGCTTCCCTTTTCACAGCTTCAACAAAGGTTTCACCTGGCTCAACACCACCTGCGGGAAGATTGTAATGGACACCGTCACCATTATCATTCTCGTACTCGATAAGTAAAATGGCTCCATCCTTAATAATCAATGCACACGCACGAAGTCGTAATTTTTCCATCCAGTTCACTTCCGTTCTCATTTTGTATCAACGTGGAATATTATACCATTTTAGTTTGACATTTAGGAGATTCATTGCATTAAACTGCCCGTCCCTCGGTTGAACGATCAGAAGGAATATTCAGCGAATACTTTAATTCACTTCGTTCAATGATAGCCCTCTGTTGAGAATGTGATAAAGTTCTTGTCACCCGACAAACGAGCAAAATAAAAACGACAATAAATCCCCCAATATATTCATAAAATTTGTGCAAATTATTTAGTTATATTTTCCTTTTTTTAACTGCCATTCTTAAACTCCTGGTGACTTGAATCCTCCTCCGCAACTTCCAATCCATTTCTTAGTAGAATATACTAGACGATTGAAATTAAAGCGCAAAGGAGACCTCCTTATGTGGAAAAAAGTTGTATTACTCGCTTTATCAGGCGCCGCAATCCAAATCGCGCTGCTGGCCTCCGCCGGTAACGCCTATGATTACGCAGATACGCCAACGGAGCCGGCAGACGGCTTTTTTATTCCCAAGAAACTTACATTTGTAGAAAAGATGCCGTACTACGTCATTCCAAATACGCTGAAAAATGCGCCGGAAGGCTCCTTCTCCCCGCAAACAGTCGAAGTGATCGAAGCGGAAGTGCATTGGGCTACCTCGGGGAACTGGTGGAAAATACATACCGATTTCGGGGATCGTTGGATCAAAACCGCTCCATGGCAAATCGAAGTGCCTCCCCCGGCGACCATTCGATTAATGTCGGAAACCCCTTTATATGCGCGGGCATCAGAAGCTGGCGGATCAACGGCAGCTCTCTCCACTCAGGAAGTGACGGTTGTGGACGCAGAGAAAAGCTGGTTCCGTCAAGCGGAGATGGATTACAATCCGAAGCGCTGGATCAAAATCCACACAACCTGGCTCGGTGATCAATGGGTTCACCTGCACCTGGATGAGATCGGCGCTTTACAGCCGCTGGATCGTACCGTTTATTACCCGAGCGTTTATTACAGAAGTTCCCCGCACATGGACTACATTACGTATCAATATGAAGGGCTTCTTACCAAAATGTTCGTCCATCAGACCGCAAAATACCGCACCTTGCTTGGGAGCTCTTATCTATTTGATACGGAGTATGGTCCAAAATGGTCTTTTGCCTCAGGCATGCCGATCACATCAGACAAGAAGACCATCAAGCGTACGCAGCCTAGCCCGTTATTCGCGTATCCGGATTCGAATGCCGAGATTGTTACAGAGCTGCCTCCGGGCGATTTGAACGTGGTCGAAACGACCCTTAATGATGACGGCTACTCGATTCATGAAGAATGGTTTCACGTCAAAAACGAGCAAGCGGAGGGCTGGTATAGCCCGACCTATGCCGAGCCTGACGGTACGGTGGATGATACGACGACCATTCAACTTCGCGGCTATGTAACAGGTATCTTGCGGTACCCAAATACAAGGATTTCGCTGAATAATGGCCAAATTGGGCCTCAAACACTCCATCCGTTAGCGGCATGGACCGCGCCAGACGGCATGCGCTGGTACAAAATCGATTCTTTTGTCGGCCAAGGTTGGATTCAACTGGACCCTTATCAAGACAGCGTACTATTGAAAGGCCGCGAAGATGATGCGCAAATTCGATCTACGATGCTGTATCAAGGCGCTTTTTATCAAAATGACTCAGGTATATTCACCTTCGGCTCCGAATCCGTCGGCAAAATTCTGAACGGAGAGCCGCATTTCAGTACCAGTTTTTTGGCAAGGCAGTATCATTATGATCTGACTGGTCCGGATACGGATGTCACCGGTTGCGACTTCTGAAGCCAAGCTCCCGCCGCTCTTAAGCTTATCTGATGTGAGAAAGCTCTTAGGCGCTACGACGACCTACAATGACAAGGTTGTATATGGTGATAAAAATGTAACGCTAAGTTCCCGCGAATATGAGATAGCCGGTTTTAACTTGACTGCAGCCGCGGACGGAAATGAACTTCATCTCTCCGGACTTCTCTATGAAAACAGCTATCTGGATAACGGCGCGATTTCCACTGATCTGCAAATTTTAGTTAAAAGCCAAGACACCGATGACAACGATCCGGCGAATATACAGCTGGCGAAAGTAAAACAGCTTTACAAGCTGGGCTACAACTTCGGCGTGTATGATGTTACGCTGCAGTTTCCCTTGAAGCCGGGGATTAATCACTTATCCCTCGTGTTCAAGGTTGGTGAACGCATACTCGATAAAAAAGATTGGGATGTAACCGCTCCGCCTCAAAAATAATAACAAAACGCTTAAAGAATAAAAAGATCGTCTCTCTTTATAGGAGAACGATCTTTTTTTATTAATTAACCCCACTAATTAACTCTGATAGTTAGCTTACTGTAACGGCGATTATGTACCTATGTTTGTGTCGCAAAACTATTTTGGTTGGGTGTGTGAACGTTTATCTTCTCGTAAACTCCATAATCCAATTGGTATCCCAGTTTTTGCCGCCATCAAACGAAAAGGCCTGTTGCCAGCGAGCGGTATTCTCCGTGATCTCATCCCAAGTGAATCTCATGTGCAGCGGCTTTCCGTCTGGTGTTTCTACCACTTGATTAAACACACCAATTCCATTTTCAAACTTTCCGATCAGCGGTCTAAAATCATGAGGGTTGCAATTATCCAGCCATACCAACGACCAATGCTGCGTTTCCTCGTCATAAGCGCGTATCGTCATCCCTTTTCTGACTTCACCATTCGGGAATATTCCTTCAAAATGGTCAATGATGACCTTCCCATCGAGATATTTCTCACCTGTATGACTAGCTTCAAACTCTTCCCAGACGCCTTCCTTTTCCGGATACATCGCATTCGTCCGACGTCTATTGCGATTTATCATCGGTTTAAGCGTAAAATCAAAATCATGCATGCCAGAACGGATTATATTCTCCATAAGTCGTTCACTCCTTAATGAGATGTATTCTCTATTCCCAACATAACATAAGAACGTTTGTTTGTATATTACTCATTTTTCTTATTTCTTATAGTCTTGAAGCAATTCTTTTGGCTTTTCACCACATTAAACTGCCCTTCGCTGAATAGACTGCCGGATTTATTGGCGGCTGCCCATCTGTGTTGTTTGTTCAATTATCGATCTGTTAGTTTATTGTTTAGAGTCGCTTGTTTTATAAACGTACCATACTGCTTTCACCTGAAAATAGCTCTAATTCTTTTGTAACTGTTTCTTTCATCTTAGTCGCACAGTTCTCAGTACAAAGTGCAAAGATCCCATCCTGTCCATTTCTTTTTGCTTCTGAATCATCGGCCACAACTATTAAAGGAACACTTGTTTTTCTAGTTTTTAAATATAATGAAATTATTCTTCCATCTTTCTCGTCAAAATCAACTCCTGAAGCAAACTTGACATTTAGACCGTAGCAAGGCCTATCTTCTTTGATTTTCTTCATACACCATGAGCATCTTAACATCACTAATGCCTCCTAGTTTATTAAGAGAGTAGTAAATTATATCTCATCAATATGTAATTCATGGGTTTTCAGATTCAGCCACTTGCTTAACTCTCTCTACAAATTCAACTACCACCTTTTCGGTAGCAAATAGTAACATCAATTTAACAAACCATTTCAAAGCACGATTAGTGACCTTATATTTAAAGAGTGTCTTATTATCGTTAATTCGAATCAATTCATAATCGGCGGTAATCTCAAACATATTTGAAAGTGTAAAACCGACTTTCATCTTTTTATTACGGATCCTTTTATACCTCTATTCTCAAATCTATCTAACAGTGTTAACCACTCCGTCCTGTAAGGTCTAATAAACAATTCCGGGTCTTGCTATTTCTACCTTTACGTTAGGTTGAATCGTAATAAGCGGGTAGGTGCTGTTCCAATCGATAGTCTTCCAGTAATCAGGATGGAAGGCGATGATCCGTCTGCCGATTCCAAAGACGTCGCAATTGGCCTTCTGCAGCTTCTGAACGACCTTCTGAGCTTCCTGTGTTAGCTCTTTTGAAAAAAACTCGTTCATTTTGGATACCTGCCCGGCTTCATCTAGATGATCGGGGGAGAATTCTTCCGCTTCTGTCTTCAGCAGCAGATCTATAGTGACCACAACCTTACCATTATTTACATGAACATCTAATTTCCGTTTTGTTTGAAATACACGGAATGTCATTTTACTGCCTATTTTCTTCGATTTATTAGGAATTGGTAATGTCAGGCTTGCCTTTTTACCCATTCGATCAGCCATTAATAAACAGAGTTTTGACTCTTTAGCGTCTAGAGTCCCTGTGAAGGATTTACTGTTAAACAATGCAATTCCGTTAATATGAGGGGTACTTTCCCCCATTGTCAGATACGGCAAAATCACATCTTGTCCAGGGTCAAATAAAATTGTACAAATCGATTGTATATTTTCTTCTGGAACGATCGTAAAAGTTTCTGCACTGAGAATTTGCTTATCTAGGTTCAAGATGAAATTTGGCTTTCTCATATAACCTGTTTGCAAAAGTGATTCGGCGCGACCTTCGACAATCCCTATTTTGGCGTTTAATGCACTTTTCGGATCACGGTAAAAAACATCCAGAACCGCATAGATATCAACCTTCGCCAGCTGTTCTCCAATCATAAGAAACCGGTTCTTGGCTCCGTCCGGAACCAAGGTTAGTTTTTTCCCCAAGTTACCTCTTGCTTCTCGAGCAGTTTCACCAGTAACTGATATGATTTCGGGTGCATTCCTCTTCTTATCCGAGACATCCGGTAAGACAAAGGTGACTAAGACATTTTCACCTTCTGCTTTGTCAATGCCTATCCCTAGAATTAAACGAACGTTTTTTAATAACATTTGATCCCAACAACCGCTTAAGAGACTCATGGAAAGTATGCCGAGCAATACAAGCCGGATTCTTTTCATTCCGCTGCTTTCCTCCTTCCTCTTAGGATGGTCAATAGTAATAACGGTATGGGTAGCAAATAGATCATGACCAAAGCGAAATAAGAAAACCATTTATTGAGCTTGCTGATAAACAAAAAATTATGCGGTAACAGCGCAATTAGTAAGCAAGCGGCAATGACCAGTAAAGTCACCATTGAACTGTTACCTTTTTTCAATATTTGGGCAATCCCCGTTGAAGCAAGAAAAACATAATTGGCAATAGACGTCATGACGATCACAACCCAAAGCGATAGAAATAGTAAGTCCGATCTTTCTACGATCCTAAAAGAAAAAGCTTTTAGCATATATAAAACAGGTTCTGGTATGATATTAAGTTCTACAGGACTGAAAAACATAAAGCATGACAGGATAATTAATACGTAAAATAGTGTGACAAAAATGTATGATATCAACATCGTTTTTAATATTTCTCTTTCTTTCCCCTTGACTTGAGGGTAAACCATGAGCAGCAACTCGAAACCGGCTAGCGTAATGACAGACTCTCTCATACCTCTTATCATATTACCAATCCCAGATTGACCGATGGGGAAAATATACAAAGGATTTCCTTTGCTTAAAGGGAAAATGATCAAAATGATAATAATGATTAGTAGTATAGAAATCAGCGTTTCAAATCGGACAATTATTTTCAATCTTTCTTTCGCTAGATAATAACTGGTAACCATCATCAATGTCATAATGACCCATTTTGGTGTCGTCGGAAAAATCCAGGCATTAATAATTCGGCAGTAATTCATAAGGATCACGCTTGCTATTCCAATAAAATAAATAATATAAAGAATACTAATAAGATGACCTGCAAATTTCCCTGCCATCTGAGGGAGAAATTCGATCATCGTCATCTTTGGATATTTCCTACAGATCATCCATATCAAGATAATGACCAGATGGGTTGCAAATCCCGCCAGCAGCATGGAGATCCATCCGTCCGTAGAAGCTTCAGAGTGAACACTAAAAGGAACGGTTAACGCTCCCTCACCTACCGCTGTTTGTATAGTGAAAAAAGCCAACTGCTTTTTGGAGATACTATCTTTTTCTGCGTTCATGCTTCACCCATCCCCTAGAAAATAATTCCCGCAGCTTTTTTTGGGGAAGACTGTCCGCAGGACGCTGGTTCATTTTCCATATTGGCAACCGGACCAGAGAGTCTTTCAAATCCCTCCATCTGAATGGAGAAAAGGGGTAAAAATAAGGCGTTCCAAACCCCTCTAATTTACACAAGTGGATCAAAATACATGTAAATCCGAACGTAATTCCCAAAAAGCCGAAAGTAGCAGCCAAAATCATCATAGGAAAACGCAGAAAACGCACCGTCTCTCTGAACTCATGGGATGGCACAACAAATGAGGCAAGGGCCGTTGATGCTACCACAATTATCATGATATTGGACACCAGCCCCGCCTTCACGATGGCATCTCCAATAACAAGTCCTCCAACAATACCGATTGTTTGCCCTACGGCAGTATGTAATCGCAATCCGGCTTCTCTTAACATTTCAATGGTTATTTCCATCAACAGAGCTTCAATAATCGGAGGAAACGGAATTTCCAGAACGGCGCTTTGCATGAGAAGCACCAGTTCATTAGGGATTGTCTCAAAATGAAAAGTGACAACTGAAATGTATCCAGCTGGTAGTGTAATGGCAATGAAGAAACTGGAAACCCTTAACAAACGGAAGAAGCTTCCGTTAATCCAACGGGCATTGTAATCATCAGGTGACTGATAAAAAGCAAAGAAATTGATTGGTAAAATTATCGCTTTCGCTGAACCTTCCGATAATACGGCAATTCTTCCCTCCATCAAATTGGCTGCTACTCTGTCCACTCTTTCGGTACTTAATATTTGCGGAAATGGAGAGAAGGGGGCATCTTCAATTAGCTGCTCCACAAAACCAAATGAAGCAATATAATCGATACGGATCGATGTAATTCGCTTTTCCAACTCGGTCACAATTTCTGGATTTGCCAATGACTCGATGTATACCATCGCCAGACGCGTGTTCGTTTCCATGCCTACCATCAGATAACGAATCATTAAATCCTTGTTAACCACTTTTCTTCTGATCAGATGAAGGTTCGTACTTAATCTTTCAATAAACCCTTCATGCGAATCTCCGAACACCTTCTCATTGATCGGCTCTGTGATGCTTCGTCCAATCGAAGAGGATGTATCAAAGATGTAAAAATCAGTCTCACTTTCACAATCGACAACACAGCCGCCATTCAAAATGGCTTCAACCGCTTGTTCGATCAAGCAAGTAATTTGCAGCTGTTCCAGAGGGATGACGTTGAGAAACTCGCCTTCCTTGATTCGTTTCAATGGAAAGATGATCTTATCTAGGATCGCTTTTTGATCGGTTAATGTTGCCAAATAAATCAAATTGACTTGTCGTTGATTCCAATTCAATGATTGTATTACCAGATCTTCCGTATTGTTTAACAGTGTTTGAAAATAATTTTTTCTTTCTTGTATCGACGAAAGCTCCATATCCTTAATTTCTGGATTATTACCCAATATTTAATCACGCTGCCCCTCATTTCAAAGGTTATTTTATCCAGTTGGATAGAGGAGTATTCACGGGGTCTTAATAATGAGAAAACCTCTATTTAAGTGCTATTTAATTCCCCCAGATCCTAAAAGGTTAATTTTTACATTGACATAAAAGACTAGTTGAGGATAAACGGCTTTCCATTGTTCCCATTCTTTTTCACGGTGATGGTGAGTTGCACGGTATCTTAAGCCCAAACCGATAGGATCGACCCCGATAGACTGAAATTTCTTTAGTACATCTTCGTAACGCTTAGCCGCCTCTTTTTCGGCTTCATGCTCATATTGCTTCCATTTCGAATAATCAAGCGACTGACTAGACTCTGCTGCTTGCCCTCTTATTTTAATATTCATCGTAAGCTCAGGTGTAGAGTCGTTTGCTTCATCTAAGGTGTATGTATATCCGAAATTTGTCACACTCAAAGCAAATTGAACGGTATCTGTTCGGGTTTCAATTTCGAACTTACTAATTTTTTTGGATAATTCATTGAAAACACGAGTCTCATCTGGATTTAATACTTCTTTCACTTTCTCTTTATCAAAGACGGCTACTTGATCGATTAAGTACGTTTCGTTGAGTGGTCTTATGACAGGTAAATAGGGATCTAATCCTTTTTCGCTTAACCTCCTATGAAAATCAAACAAATACTCGGTCACAATAAATGACGATTCCGTACCTTCTTGATCAAAACTTAAAAACAAACTGTCTCCTGGCAACCGTTCGGACCTGGGTCTTACTTTCAGCACTTGCTCTGCCGATGGATCCCCTAATGCCATAAAAGTCGTCCCCTGGATTTCTCGTCGCCGCAAAAACCAGTCGATTGTTTCCCGATTCAGACGTTCTTCAGCCAAGTCCTTTCCGAAAATGATGATTTTGGATTGTGAAAAATCCAGTTCTTTATCCACTTTTGACTTGAGATGTTGAACAGCTTCCGTGATTGTTTTGGCGTCATCACTTACGATTTGGAACGTATTCGTCTGGCCTGGTTTGATTTGCGAAGATGGAATGGCGAGTTTTAAAGAAACATGCAAGGGCAGATCTTTATCATTTGACTTATCTATGCCAATGGCCTTAACAATAAATCGTTTGTCCATATCTTTGAAACCGCAGCTGGATAACAAAGGAACTACTAACAGGAATAACAACATCGTTTTCATAAGCTTGGCCTCCGCTTACTCAAGAAATAAACAGTTAAGACAAGGAATACGTCCATGGGTAAACGGATCATCATCCAAAAGGAGGACACTCGGAACAAATCATCTTCACCTAAAAGACTTCCAGTTACAATTGTAGCAATACCCATCAATCCACAGCTTATCGCATTCGGAAGTACAGTGTTTACAGAAGATGTATTCGGTTTACTTCGAGGAAAACAGCTGCTAATGGCTTCAGATGCGATATGCCATGTCACCATCGTGTATAGAAAGGTAATACTTAAAAAGACGAGCAAAAAAATATAAACAACATGATCAATAAATGCATATTTCATTTGTATCGCCTCTGCCGTAGAAACCCAAGTGAAAATATAGTCATTAACACCATCTGTGCCTAAAGTTCCAATTGGAATAATAAATGTCGACAACAGCATGCCGAAACCGAAAATAGGAATCAGCCATCTGTATTTAATGGATTTTGAGTTAGAAAATGTGCGATTAAATATAGACAAACTCAGGTAACCCACGAATGCATAGGTAGAGACAGATAAACTCTTCCAACTAGGAAACATCCATGTGTAGTCAAGTATAATTTTTACTGAATCATAGCTCATGTGTTTATTTGTTAGCGCTTTTATTATCAAGAACAAGAGTAAAGGCACACTGAGAATCAGTACAATTTCCGCACAATATAACACTGTTTTTGAGGATTGCATTGCGCCAAAACAAACAACGGTTACAAAAAGCAAAAGCAAAATATACGACGGCGTTTCCGGATTCAGATATCTGGATATGATGAAAGTGAAATTGATTAATACAAGCCCGCCCGCGGTGAAACAAAATGCACCAAAGAAAAGCAATAAAGGAATATAGATGCTTTTGTGCAGAGAAAGCTTATAGATTTCGGGTAGACCCTTCCCTGGAAACTTTAAGAGGGAGCCGGTAAAAATGTACAAGAGAATGCTCCCAATCAAGGTTCCAAGAATTAGCGACATGATTGCACCCTCATACCGCTCGTTAATGAGAATTCGTGGAACGTACAGAATGGAGTTAATCATCATGGTTAGTATCAGAGTGTAAAAAAAATACCGTGACAATGATTTCACCTAGTTTTTTTGTCCTCTCCTATAAAAAGCTTCAAATATGGTCGACCAAAGCTTCTCAAACTCGCCGTGTATACAAGGAAACAAAATAACCCTGCTAGCACACCGACCAACCCAAAGAATATGGCTAATAGAACAAGTGGAAATTTGATGACCCTCAGCGAATAACCCAACGTATTCATTGGAATCACAAAATTCGAAATGGCTACTGCCGAAGCGATAATAATCATAATACTGCTGACTAGCCCTGCCTGTTGAGCCGCTTGTCCTAAGATTAGACCACCTACGGTTGTCGCTGTAGAGCCAATAAACTTAGGAAGACGAATACTTGCTTCGGTTAGCGCTTCAATTAAGAAAAGCATGAGAAAAACTTCGTAAAAAGATGGATAAGGTACCGCCGCACGACTACCTGCAATTTCAATGGCTATTTGCGATCGGAAAAATTCAGGATTATAAGAAACCGTTGCTACGTATAAAGCCGGCAGTGTAGTCGTAATAAACATGCCTATATATCTCAATATCTGTAGAGGTCTAACGATCCATGGTAATTCATAGACATCATCCATCGAGGCCATGAAGTCAAAAAATACCGCTGGCAAATTGACCGAGAATGGAGTTCCATTGAGGAGTAAAGCGATTTTTCCTTTGCTTAGATTTAATACGGTTCTATCGGGCCTTTCTGTGACCATTAAAGTTGGTAAAAATTGATGTCGTTTCGTGAGCAGCATTTGGAGCTGATTGGCAGCTTGGATGACTTCCGCATCGATTTGCATAAGCTTATTCTCAAGCTGCAAAAGAACGTCCTCATCCACTCTCGTCTTATCGTAAATGATCGCTAATTCAGTTTGACTTTGTGTGCCAATTTTCATAAATTCAATATGCAAATCCTGCGAGGGGTATCGTGTTCGTAAGATTTGTATATTCGTTGCGAGATCCTCGGAGAAAGCAAATTGGGGCCCTTGAAGAATGTTTTCAATTGATGTTTCTTGTGGCTGAGACGTTGGGTCTTTTTTTGCTTCAATTGCACAGGTCATCTGTGGGAAAAACAACAATGTATAGCCGCCAATTAGCTTCTCGATCATTTGATCTTCGCTCTGAATGAACTCAAATCCCGGCAGCATTTTTATGGCTAATTCAAACTCCGATAAGCTACTTCTATCAAAAAAAGTCTTAATGATCGTGGTATGAATATATTTTTTATCACACATGGTTGAGAAATAAACGAGGTCAACTGTTTCGTCACTTAAATTGAGCTTTCTGATTTCAAGGTCATCGGCTCGAACCATACCATGAATTAATGTATCTAGTTCAAATGCCTGCATGAGGAAGATCATCCCTTTTGTTTTTCACTATGTACACCTAATTTCCCACTGTGCTGGAAAAACTATTCATTACAGTGAATTATGTGTCATATTCGGATTGTTAATCAAATAAATTAGAGGATTACCTGCTGCTGTCGGTAGCCTTCTCCTGATGTCTATTGAGCTATAGTTCTCCGTCCCTCGGTTTTAAGGGTTTATCTCACGTAATTAATTAAAATTTGTGAAACATAGTCTTCTGGAGTTAGTGTGGAAACGGCAGCCGATTGTTCTGACCGGCTGCCGTTATGTCTTAATTCAGCTATCGTTTCCCATTACTTCAATGACTTATTGATTATCTTTGCTGGAAGAAATGTAATTGGATATTGTTTTACGCCAAATACGAACGGGCTTTGAATATATGAAAGCGGAGTTCCAGTTAAATATCGAATATCCTGCATCCGTTCCATAATCGTACGTAAAGCAATTTGGCCTTCTAGCCTAGCAAGAGGGGCACCCAAGCAAAAGTGTATGCCAAAACCAAACGAAAGGTGAGCGTTCGGTCGTCGATCAGCTATAAAAACATCGGGTTCTGAAAATTTCGTTTCGTCACGATTGGCTGATGCAACCCAGGAAACCACCTGATCCCCTTTTTTTATTTGTTTACCACTAATTTCGATGTCACTGGTTGCAACACGTCCTATTGCCTGAATGGGTGGATAGAAACGAAGTACCTCTTCGATAAAGCTGGATATGAGTTCAGGGTTCTCCCTTAACTGTTGCTGTAATGCAGTATCTTCTGTAAGGATACGTACCGCGTTAGCGATCAGATTTGTAGTTGTTTCGTTTCCGGCTGCTAAGAGTAAAATTGAAAAACCGAGTATTTCCTTTTCGTTCAATTTCTCTCCTTCAATCTCGGCTGACAGAAGTAACGAGATCAGGTCTTTTTTTGGATCAGTCCGACGCTGCTCGATAATCTGCGCAAAGTAGGAATTCAACTCTTGTATTGCTTGTGTTTTCTCCTCCATCACTTGGCGCAATGCCTCGTCTGTATTCTCATCCGGTCCTTTAACAAGGATATCGGACCATTCTTTAAACAACTTCCGATCTTTGGGGGAAACACCGAGCAGTTCTGCTATGACTATTACTGGTAGTGGAACCGCAAGATCATGTACAATATCCATTTTATCGCTCTCTTTAATCGAATCAATCAGGTCGTTTGTAATAATTTCGATGTGGGGTGCCAGATTAGAAATAACCTTCGCAGTAAATGCTTTGTTAACCAGGGCCCGCAACTGTGAATGCCGTGGGGGATCCATAGTTAAAATGGTTTCTGTTCCTTTACCCGATAGGTCCCGATTTGAAGAAAAGGTTACTGGATCCTTTAAAATTCGATGAACATCCTCATAACGAAGCACATCCCAGCAGTCGCGACTTACGTCATAACGAACCGGTGTTGTTTGACGTAGTTTGTTGTAAATAGGGAATGGTTGCAGCCTCTTTTCTATTGTATCTAATTCAGCTATGGGGATAATGTTAGCATATCGTTCCGTTTTTTTAGATTCCATCTATATGTCTCCTTAATTATTTCTCGTTCTTAAATTGCCCAATAATTGGAATAAAATCCCTCAAAAAAAATGATTTTCAATAATGACTATCGTTAGCCTGCCCGTTCGGAGAAAAGGACTATACTGAACAATCCTCCCGTTAGATATTCTTTACATTGAGAAATGACAAGAATATGATCCGATAAAATAAAAAAGCCGCCATTTAGGCGGATATTAATCGGACTATGTTCTTGTCATCCGACAATTCTCATGTAAAACAACTGTTATATGCATAGTCTCTAATTTGAAAAACCTTGTTTTACCAGCCACTTCTGACAGAGATGCGTCCAATATTTGACGCTGGGGTGAGCTGCTGCAAGCGCTAACCCGTGTCTTCCACTCTCAAAGATGTGCATCTCATGCGGTACCCTATGTTCTTTAAGAACAGAGGCAAAACGCAAATTGTGCTTGACCGGAACCTTATCATCATTTGCAGTCATCCATAGGAATACCGGAGGTGTTTCCGAAGTGACATGCTTTTCGTTCGATAAGAGCATCACCGCGTAGCAAAGAATCATTAGATTGGGCTTCGAGCTTTCTCTCTCAACGGGATCATTAGCATCGGGTATACCAGCATCGTAGTGGGTCCCAACCATAGCGGCCAAATGGCCACCTGCGGAAAAACCCATGATGCCTATTCTCAATGGATCAATGTTCCATTCTTGCGCTTTGTTACGAAGAAGCCGGATGGCCCGTTGCGCATCCAACAGAGGGCATGGATGTTTATAAGGAGCCACGCGATAATGGAGGACAACGGCCGAAACACCTATCTCATTCAGCCATTTCGCAACGTCCTTCCCTTCTTTTGGCTCTGCCAAATGTTTATAGCCTCCACCCGGACACACGATGATACAGGAGCTCGGTCTATCTCTTTTCAAGAAGTATGTAGTCATTGACGGACAATCTGCGGGTTCATTCCTTTTCGCCAACGGCGCACCATTGGGCCATAAAAGGATAGACATCGAATCACTCTCCGTTTCATTCATACATGTACACCAAATCATGAAGTCCTTTAACGAAGTTCCCCCTTTTCTGGAACTAATATTCGTTATTTTATACCATTCTCATTTGTATGTATAAAGCATCTAGTGTTATTCCACTAAACCTGCCCGTTTGAAGCCTACGGTAAATTTATTATGTGACTGTGTCGGCAATCAGATCATATTCTTGTAATGGACTAGGATAAAGTTTAACTATCCTGCCCTTTTGTTGAATAGCAAAAAAGGACCCACAGCAACGGGCTGAGGGTCTAAGTTTTATATTTTAAAGGGGGGTCGACTTTTATTATAGGCTTGAATAATTAATGCCACATGAAACTAAAATTTCAATCATGTTACATTTACTTAACTCTTGTTATCCGTTAGTTGAGTCAAGACAACCTAATTGTAACTTCTTCCAATATTCGATTCACAATGAAGGACGTATCTAAATAACCCTCAATGACAACGTCCGAACTGGGTTTAACTGTCCTTTCCATTTCCAAATAAGCTGCCCTTCCCCTAACTAAATAGTTTGATAAATCATTTCGTATAACTTCAATTGGATTCTCTTTGTAGTTTCTTAGGAGTCGTCTAGCCATAGCGATATCTAAAGGAGTGTCAATATAAATAGCCAAATCAATATAATCACGCATTTCATTATTCAAATAAGCAAAAGGATAATCAAGAACAATATAATTGAGTGATTGGTCTTTAAAAAGTATCTGAATATCATTAATCAATGGGAGCAGGCTCCATTCATTATAATCTGCCCCTTTCTCGACCCATTCACAAATGTCATCTGGACCTTCGAAATCGTAGTCATCAAAATATAGAGCCTTAGTTTTATCTAAAATACTAATCAATTGGTTTGTTGTCGTCGTCTTTCCTCCGCCAGATACAGCAGCAATTGAAATCACTCTTGGTTTTTGCTTCATGATATTATCACACTCCCAGGTATTGAACACTTCAGCCCAATTGCTCAACACGTTGCCGATGTGATGCCCGCTGCCTGCGTCATGAGCTATCGTTTCTCTTTAGTTCAACGATTAACTGATATTAACATCCCCGTTGATCCCAATTGACGACGACAAAATGCTCCTTCAGCAGCGACAAATATTTACGGCAAAGCGGAATGGAAGAGACTCATGGACCGCCGAGCAAATAAAGAAGCAGCGGATTGCTCGCATTGCTGCCCCGAATCAGCTGATGTGTCTATCTGTTATTCTTCTTCAAATAACCGTTCACCTTTATGCAGCCTCCAGGCAATTTTAGCCGTATGCGGGAGCTCGCGCGCGGTTGGCGCGTGCGCCGCCAAATATCGGGTGCAGGCGAGCAGCATCGTTTCTTTGGCCTTCTCCGCAAAAGAGCCAGTCGCCTCTTGCCAGCGGTCGTATTCGGCCACTGCGGCCTCATACATTTGGAAAGAATGGAATTCCGCATCCTCCCGCAACAACGCATGGCCAAGCGTGTTAAGCAGCGCTCCCGGCTCACCACCGCCATGAATGTAGTCCATCACCCATTGCGCGGCCGGTCCGACTTGCTGGCGCAGATCGAGCAAATCGAGCAGCTCCTGATGGTCGGCCGGCGCGGCGGAGCCGGACGGCTTCGGACGTGCGGCTGTCGGCACGTTTAAGAAACGGTCAAGATATACGCTGGCGGCTCCGTGAAAAATCGCCCGCTGCAGCATCGGCTCATCCGATTGCAGTAGCCTTTCATGCACGGCGTGAGCATAAGTGAACGTATGGAGCACTGCAATCCAATCGCCGAAATCGTTCTGCGTATGGAAACGAACGATCCGTTCCGCGGCGGCCAAAGCAACGAGCTGCGCCAATTGCGCCGGAGCCGTTCCCGCGATGAGCAGGTCGCGCAGCAAAGCAATCGTCTGCTCAGGCGTATCGCTCAGCAACTGCTGCAGCAATTGCTCTTCCGTATCAGCAGACAGAGCTGTCTGCTGCCGCGCATCCGTTGACCCACCGGCGAGCTTCGCCTGCGCTGCATTCTGCTCCAGCTCGTTGACCGCTTGCTTAATCGGCTCTACGAGGTTCAGCGGCGCCTGCCACTGGTGCAGCTCCTCGCTCCGTGTCGGACGAGCCATCATCGGCACGAGCGAAGTTAAAATCCGCTCCTTTTGCGACACCTCCGCCCACTCCAGCGCCTCAAAAGCTTTGTTGTGGAAATCGAACACATGGCCGCCGTCCAAGTAAAAGTGATCTGTTGCGGCGACAAGCATCATTTCCGACAGACGCTTCGTGTCAATGCCTTTCAAAATGGCGGTGATCAGCACTTTCTCAGCGCCCTGCGTATCCCGCACCTCTATGCAGCTGCGATACCACTCGGTCAACCGTTCGAACGGCACGTCCGTCGACGGCAGCGCCGACAGCAAGTGGCGGGTTCCTCTGCCCGAGCTGCCTCGAGCGACATGGACAAGGCCTTGGTACAAGGCGAGTATTTTGCCGTTCTTGTCCAGCTTGTCGACGCTTTGCGCCATCGCGGTAAGAATCGTAAGTCCGGCGTTCCAGCCCGTTCCATATGTCGTGCCGAATTCGATGCCAATGCGGGCGATGTCCTGCTCCGGCACTCCCGCTTCGATCAGTCCGACGACCGCTTTCGAGATAACGATGCCGATATTTTGCTCGAGTCCTTCTTTCAGTCTATGCTTATATTTTTCTGCGCCTTCCGCTCTTCTGGAAACCGGATTTACCCACACTTCGCCGCCGTCGACCCGCACTTCATACGACGGAACATCGTCCGCCCACGGATCAAGCGTACCGCCGCTGCAGACGTCAAACCGGGCATGATGCCAATGGCACGTCAAAATCCCGTCGCACAAGCTCCCCATATGGAGCGGAAAGCCTAAATGCGGGCAGCGGTTGTCCACCGCATATACTTGGTCTCCATGATAAAAAACAGCGATACCGCCTCGTATAACCTTTGCGCCCTTTTGTTTAAGCGCTTCCAAATTGCCTGCTGAAATCCAGTTTAAATTGACACTCATCGATACAGCCTCCTTTATTTTTTCAAGCTGCACTCCAAACTACAACAATCATATCCGGTCAGAACCCTCTGCGTTCTTCTCCGTAGTTTTATTATACCTTAGTGTCCTGGCCATGGCTTCAGCAAAGAGTAAGGAAATCGGCACGACAAAAACATTCTTATTTCATTTTTGTTGCATTTATCGATAAACCGATTATTAATAATTACATTATCCTGCCCGTTCAATGAAAACAAAAGAAGAGCCGCTTAAAGTGCAGCTCCACTATCGTTTTCCGTTAGTTTAGGATTAGGTTTAAGTATATGTAATAACAAGCTTTTTTGAACATGCATCCTAAGCTTAAACGTCAATTTCATATGTTCATGTGAGACTGATAATATCTTCATTTCTAGTTCTTTACCCATTTCGCTGGAAAGTTCAGCCGCCCTAACAATAGCTTTAATGATGGTTTCCTTTAAGCTGAACTTCACCATAAGCTCGACGGACACTTAAAGGAATTATGAGTTGATTTTTTTCAACGAATATCGATCCGGGTAGGTAAACCGCTATTCAAATAATTAACCGATTTTTCAAGTGCTCTTATTCATTCATTACTTATAATATGAGGTCGTTAGTGGTATAAAAATACCTGTATCGTCTGTATGCTTATCGATTGAATAGAACACGGTAACTTCATCTAGACCTGCGATACTAACTTCAATCACTTTTAAACCATCATCAACCGTTACGGTATCTTGTTTTAATAACCTTGAGTTTTTATCCTTAATATTAATTTTGACATCAGTTCCAATAGCAGCCACTTGTAAATAAAGGGTTTGGAACTTTTTCTTTGGTTCTAATGTGAAGTTAGAATCTGAAGTGCCCATTTGTCTGAAAACTTCGACATAATCCTTGTTTTTGTATTGAGTTAATTTAGGATCTTTAATAGCTTGATAAAAGACTTGATTCGCGTTAATAGCAGTGCCTTCTACTTTCTCACCAAATAAAACACTATTAGATGAAGTATCATAATCAACAGCCACATTCAAGGAATTTGCGATGGCTCTTGCTGGCAAATATGTGTTTCCGTTAAATGTAATTGGTGTAACTACATTTCCTTCTGCATCTAACAATTGTATTTGTTTCCCATTTACCTTTACTTTTATGTCATTGTTTAAATACGCTTGGATTTCCTCCAAGTTGGCACCTGCATAAACTCCTGCGGTAGCACTGAGTAGAAGGGACGCTCCAATCAGAGTTACAATTGTTTTTTTCAAAATAATTTCAATCCTCCTTAGTTTTCAACAAAATGAAAGCACTTTTTGATAATACCATAATTTTCCACTAGTTGAAACGCTTGCTTTTATAATCTTTGTTTGGAAAAGTAGCAGGTTCACATTTGCTCAAAAAGGACTATAAAACTCCCTGTTAGCGTAACTAAGGCAGTCGGTCAATTGAGCCGATTGCCTTAGTTTTTTAAACATTCAACTCTCCTGCCCATTAGTTGAACAGGCTGCCAGTTATGCTGGCAGCCTGTTGTTGTATGTGGATCATCGACATCTGCGGCTTCATGCTCGCCGGGTTCTTGATCATAATGGACGCTGGGAGATCGGATAGGCCACCGCAAACTGCTGTTGATTGGTGGGGCAGCATTCGTCATAGCCTTTCGCGACACAATATTCTTCAACTCTATTGAATTTGGTATAATTTGTGGTTTTATTCCAATATGTGTATGATAGTGAAAGAATTATTACTATATTTGGTAATAGAAACAATGTGGAGGGAATCAAATGAAACGTTGGATGTGTACACTCGCTGCCATTGGAGTAACTGCCTCGCTGACAGGGTGTAATTTTTCGGAGAAAGCTAGCGGTACTTCGAGAGAAGCCGGATCGCTTAAGAAGCTGGGGAAAGATGAGAAAGCAACGATTAAAGTGATGTATTATGACAAGAATTCCTTTTACCAACAATACGGTAATCTATTCATGGCCAAAAATCCGAATATTGAAGTTGAAGTCATCTCGAATCAAGGCATTTACGGAGCAGGCAAAGATCCTGAGGTAGCGCTTGATAAACTCATCGAAGAAGAAAAGCCGGATATTCTCGTTGTCAACGGTACCGACCAGCTTGAAAAGTTCGTACAAAAAGGACGCCTGTATGCGCTGGACGATGTCATCAAGCAGGATAAATTCGATGTGGAGAATATCCTTCAAGCTACACTGGAAACGATTAAGCTCAAAGGCGAAGGCAAGTTATATGGACTTTCACCAGATTTCTACAGTCAGGCTCTTTACTATAACAAGGATCTATTCGAGCAGTATGCCATAGAGCTTCCGAAAAATAAAATGAGCTGGGAAGATGTCATTAATCTGGCCAAACGATTCCCGACCGACGGTCAGGGAGATCAGCGAATTTACGGATTTTCCGCTTATTCTTACATGCGTGAAGGAGTCGCCTATCAATATATGAGCAGCATCGGCACAACGCTGGGTCTGTCTTACATCGATCCTGAGCAGATGAAGCTGACGATCCAGACAGATGCCTGGAAGAAGGCTTTGCAGCTTACCGTCGACTCTTTGAAATCCGGTGCGTTGTATATGCCAAAAAATCAAAACGCCGATTCTAATGCGCCTCGCATGTACGAGGATTATCTCAAAGAGAATTTGTTCGCCATGGGCAAGGTTGCGATGACGATTGACGGCAGTTATATGATGCAAAATCTGCAAGAGGCCAAAGACCGCCTGAAAGATGTTAAGCCTATCAATTGGGATATCGTCACGGTTCCCGTTGATCCGCAAAATCCGGACTTTTCTAACTCTGTTTCCGTATCCAATGTATTCGGTATCAATGCACAATCGCCCAATACGCGGGCAGCCTGGGAATTCATTAAATATATCAACAGCGATGAATTCGCTAGAGTCATGTCCAAATCTTCGAACAGCCTGATGACCCGCATCACTTACTCCAAAGAGAGGGACGGCCATAATCTAGAGCCATTTTATCTCCTGAAACCTAATCCTGACAAGAGCTATAAAGGTTACGAGAAAATCCCAGTCGGCTTCTACCAGCCGTTCAGTACGGTTGCCAATCAAGAAATTCAGGCCGTCATCGATGGGAAGAAATCAGCTGATGAGGCACTTAAGATGATTCAAGATAAAGGACAAGAACAATTACTGCAAACCAAACAAGCGGATGATGCCCAGAAAGAGGCTCAGTCCAAGCAGAAATAAAGCCAAGAGGAGCTGCCACGAAGCAAGCCCCTCAATAGTTCTGCGTTAGTTGAATATAAAGTGTGAATTCCTGAGTAATACTTTTTAATCATTTGTATCGAACTCACCCGACATCGGTTGACTATTAAATACTTATAAATCCTGTTAGATCACTCTTAGAGACTGCATTTGAGGTTCAAGACTTAGGCTTAATCATAATCCAACACAGTGTCTGCCGTTCCGGCGCTCGTGATGTCGAGGACTGCTTGAAAAAGATTTGGCGGATACTCTGCGATCCGGTGGCATAGGTATAAATACCATTCGTGGCCATACGTCAAATAAATGCGAACAGGATAACCCTCATTCTTCAATTGGCTACTCAAATCCGGTCGAATCCCATATAATAACTCGAACTCAACACCCGGTTCATTGATCCACTGCCGCTTGATGACCTCCTTTATAATCGACTCATCATGGGTGGCAATTGACACGCGGTGTCCTTTGCGAATGCCATGCTCCACGAGCTGCAAATATCGTTCGTTTAGGGCAGATGAGCGCGGTATCGAAAGCTTCCCCGGCTCCTGGTACGCCCCTTTCACGATGCGGATCCGGCCAGGGTTGGACGGCAGACCGTTCAAGTCCTGAGCTGTACGGTTTAATTGAGCTTGCAGCGTAATGCCGATGTTCTCATATGTGGCTGCCGCTCGTTCGTACACAGAAAGTATGGCATCGGTCTTGGCTGATTCCTCCATACTAATAAATAGTTCGGTGCCGGCCTGATGGGCTTGTGAAGCCAGTGTCGTTAGTTGCATATACACCTGCTCTTTGTCTATCGATAAACCGATGTGCGAAAGATCGAAAGAAACGCGAGCCGGTGTTTCACACTCTGCCACATCTTGAATAAGCTGCGACAACTCAAGTGTCGCAGCTTCACAAGTTTGGACATCTGTCGTATTTTCACCGATATACTCGAGCGAGATAGCGTACCCAATATCAGTCAACCTACGGCCAGCCTTAAGACCATCTTGCCGCATCTCCCCCGTCACGTACCTTGCTGCAGCAAGGCGCAGCAGTTGGTAGATAGTCGGCGTCCGTTCGACATAAGCCTTTAAATCGGCTCGGCGCGCAATGGATTTCATCGCTTCGGAAAATTTTGCCTCCAAATTAATCTCTGTCACCATTAAGTGATCCCTCCTCATGTCTTATATATCCAGAATACTGCTAGACTAGAGGAGTGGATTGTAAAAAATTGCGCTAATCTATACAGACATGGTATAGGCTTGAGGTGTTGCCCCGACTATTCTGGAAAAGACCTTCGCAAAGTGGCTCTGGTCGTAGAATCCAACGTCCACGGCAATTTCGGCAATAGACCGCCGATTTTTCAATTCCTTCTTGGCATGATTGATACGCAGAAGATTTTGATAAGCGTGAGGCGGAAGATGTGCGCTTTTCTTAAACACGCGTATGAGATGATATCGGCTGATCCCTGTCTCCTGTTCCAGCATTTCCAATGTTATTCGCTCAGTGTAATTCGCATGAAGATATTCCTTTATCCGCTTGACGTACTTCTGTTCTTGCATGCAATAAGGCTCATGATTCAGATCAGATGCATGCTTGTTGACGAGCGTGTGCACCAGTTCGATTAACGCAGTTTCAATTTCGAGTGGCGAGCTGTTTTGAGTCAACGCCTCCATGGTACGATTGAACAGCTTGCTA
Source organism: Paenibacillus sp. JT22N1 (assembly GCF_059692155.1). NCBI lineage: Bacteria > Bacillati > Bacillota > Bacilli > Caryophanales > Paenibacillaceae > Paenibacillus > Paenibacillus sp. JT22N1. Next base: position 97,233 of record NZ_JCAUAW010000011.1, on the reverse strand, counting down.
CAGACCTTATTCTTACCGTCTTCAAGCAGGAAAGGAATCTGAAGCTGTTCGATATCAGGCATCTCAAGATGAGTAAACCACTCCGGTTTAATAAACAGCATTTTATATTTCCATTTTGTATCCTCATCAGGCTGGCAAGCGTGGAGTAAGAGTGGCGGAAAGCTGATCATTCGTCCCGCCTCTACCCTCCATAAGACGCCATCACACCATGCCTGCGTCTCGCCTTCATCGATTAAACCTATGGAGTACTCCTCGTGAAAATGCTTCTTAAACGCAAGGTCGCTCTTCTGGCAACGTTTCGCTTCAACAAAAGGCAGCGCCTCGTCTCGGTAAAAGGTTACATCCACCATTTACAAACCTCCAATTATTATAAGCCGGATCTTGCCACTCCAAAATGTTTAGCAAGTGGTATGACTATTATCCACAAACACTGATATATGCGTTGAACGTTTTATTAATCCCCCCATGAAGATACCTTATTATTATGCCATCCGTCAAAGTCTCCTCTCTTTCAAAAAAACAGAACGAAGAGATTCTCGGTTCATTACCTCCATCGGGAATGAGATAATGTAAATGGAAGTAATATTATCATAAGATCAACCTTTCTTTGAAAACTTGAATCTTGAATATAATCCTGTTAAGAAAATACTAACTGAAAATAACATTCCAAGAAAATATAAACTTAAATTATTAACTTTAACTGCATATCCGACCCTAAAGGATTGACGTAATGGAAAATAATCCATAATCTCCGAGTACAGATGACTTACAAATAACGACAATAAGGAAAACAGAGTACCACTTACGATGGATATTATGAATATTCTTCCAATCTTCCCTACCTTTAATCTTTGGTAAAAAACAGATGGCATAATCAAAACGATTGGGAGGGCACACCAGAAGTAATAAAAAACCGCACCAATATATGGGTTGCCTGAAAATTTATCAGAAAATATAAAGACACCAATAATAAATGATAGTATGAACGATATCAATACTGAGAAACAGCTTAAAAGTAAAACAAACATTGTAACATGAATAAATTTATTTTTTTCAAAACTCATCGGTTTTCACCTCCTTATACAATTGTTGGGTGACAATAAAGTTTTGAAGTGCAAGAAAGCAGCAAACATAAGGGTTTGCTGCTTTCTTTATGAAATTTAAAAGACAAATAAAGTTCTGAAGTGGTTGTGTTTTAGTTTGTTAGTTAGTTATTTCCTTAATATCTAGTCTTTCGATGTCGAACGGTTAGAATTTCTCCAACGAGCGGATAGCTTTCCCCATGTCGATGGTTGAGTAGGGAGACGAACATTTAGCCGAGCCGATTATGCTTATTATTCTTTTGTAACGTGCCTAGAGAGATCAAATCATCACTCCGTGGATTGCCCTTCTAAAAGCTTAACGATTTCAGCCCTTTTTTTCTCGTCTACAATGTTCTTAGCTTTATCAAGCGGTGTAACTCCATTCTTGTCTTTCACCTGCGTCTTCGCTCCTTTACTCAACAACAATCGGATTACCTCGGCGTTGCCTTTAATAGCGTACTGATTGAACTCCACGGCAAAGGAGAGCACTGTATTGCCCTTCTCGTCGGCTGCATTGACATCCGCATGGGCATTGATCAACATTTCGACCATCGTATAAACACCCTGAACGGAGTCATAGCCGTAAGGATTAACCGCCCTCATTAGTGGAGTCGTTCCTGACCAATTACTTTTCGGCATCTGAATGGGATCAGCCCCGTGCTCGAGCAGCAGCTGAACAATTTGCCGAGATTGTGGCATACTCATACTTACAGCTGCTAACAACGGCGTTTCGCCATCCGCGTTTGCAGCGTTCACATCAGCTTTATACGCTATAAGATTTTTTACAATCTGGACGCTCTCATCGGTTAATCCAGAATTGGCAAATGGATGAAGCGCCGAAAGCAGTGCCCCCCCGCCTAAATTCGGATCGGCTCCCATCGCAAGCATCTTGTTAACCAAACCAAGCTGCTTTTTACTCGATACCTGCATTAGCGGAGTCATTCCATTTGCACTTACATTCACCTTGGCTTTAGCATCCAGAAGACTTCCCGTTAAATCCATGGCTCGTTCCGCAGCATAATGCAGCGGTGTGTAACCATTGGAGTCATCGACGATATTGAGATCAACTTGCTTTTGAATCAATAGTTCAACCAAATTGGCAACGTGCGGCTTCCCTTGAAACATATGCGCTATTCTGAAAATTTGAATAAAAACTGGGTTGAGATCGGCTGGTGCTATTACATCGACTTGCCCTTTAGTTTCATTAAGATCCCCACGCCCTGCCGTTTCAAATAATTGGAGGGCAGTCATTTCAACTCGCGATTTGAGCTGCTCTGTTGGCGTACCGTACTTTATGGATATTTGCTGTTCAGTCTCATTGAACTCTACTTGGGCTCTCATACCTTCAGCTATGAAGCGGATAGGCACGTAGGCATGTCCGTTATAGTTCAAAACAGTGTACTCACTATCCAACTGCTTAGCAACCCCATTAAAAAGAATCTTCACCTGGTACTTAATAGTTTGAATAGCATCAGATGCATATACAGCCGTAGAAAAGGTAATACCGGCACCCAAAACCATTCCAATCACTATTTTTTTCAATGTATACTTCTCCCTTCTAAATAAACTAAAGTCCGACGTGAGCCTTAAGCGTACTCATCATTCATTTGTTGCGATCAGTGTCATCAAATTGAAAGCCTTTCTACGATAGAGAGATCAGTCCTTTTCATCGACTTTTCATACACAACCCCCGATTCCAAATCAGACATTTGATAAGTTGAGAAAACGGTAACCGATTAACTAGATCGGCTGCCACGAATAAGGCTGCCCATGGCAGCCTATAATTCTACTACTTATATAATTTCTCGAACTCATTTTTAGTTAAGCCATAAACATATTCGTCATAGCGTTGACCCTTAGTAAAAACCATATCTCTAATTCTTCCTTCTTGAACGAAGCCAAGATGCTCCTGCAGTGCAATAGAACTTTCATTAAAGGCATAGACATGTGCATTAACCTTAAGGTATCGTAATTCCTCAAAGTAATAACGAAGTAATATCCTTATGGCATCTGAAGCATATCCATTACGCCAATGTTCACGAAATATCGAAACTCCGTATTTAAAAGTTCCATGCCGAGAGTTACAACTATTTGTGGATATGCTTCCGACGAGAGTTCCCTCAAGCGATTCAATAGCCAGGAATACCTTATCCCCATTTGATGTGTTAGAGGCTTGGTGTTCCGCCCACAGCCTTGTTCCTTCTTCTGATCTTGGAAAATGTATTTCATCACATAGCCTAGCGTTATCGGAATCCAAATCGTTTTTATGAAACTTATCCCAATCCATTGGCAGGATCGGACGCAACCTAACTTTTAAACCTGCCCAAACATAATTATGCAAAATATATCCTCCTCAATTAAATTCTTTAAGACCCATACATTTATAAAAAGGGGGGAGATATTGCTCGAGGATCTGCTTTATATTTGACTGCATTGTTCTCATTACCTCCAATATATGGAAAATTGTAGCATGAACATAATCTCTTGTATATGGCTGCTTTCTGGTACGTGAGGGATTAGCGAAAATAGAGTAAAGGGCTGGAGATCCCAGCCCCTCCTCATCAAACCGTACGTGCAGTTTTCCCGCATACGGCTTTCCGAGATTGCAGAGGATTAACCACATAATGCTTATATTCCCCTCGCGTAAGAAAGGCGACCACGCTGGATACTTTTGATACATCTAATCCTACAACTGGCTCCATAACACTCTCCCTAATTCATTAAATTACTGGCAAGTTCACGTTCTCCCGGCTACCGACATCATATGACGCCAAAGAAAAAAGGAATGTATGTGATTGCGCCGAACATGCCCATCCCCATCAAGAAGCCCGATCCCCTGGATGGCGCGGAAGACGATAAGCTTGTCAAGTCCCGTGACAAGCCACACAGCGCTGAGCCAGCGAGGAACAGTCCCATGCCCTTGTAAAGACATACTGTACAGACTAACATGATCAGCAAAAAATAGCCTTGGCCGACTAACGGCCAAGGCTATTTGCATACGAGCGAATCGAAGCCGATTCGCGATTAGTGATCCATCATCATCGCCGGGTTCGGATTGTCCCCACCGACGGTTCCGCCTTCTTCCTGCAGCTTCGGTTTACGCAGAAGGAGCGACAGTGCGATACCCACGCTCACGAGGCACGTGGACAGGAAGAAAGTGTCGCCGTAACCCGCGACGACGGCATTCAGCGGATTCGCGTCCGCTGCCGCGCTTGCGGCGTGGGAAGTAATTTGCGACGTGAGATAACCCGTCAGGCCCGCGACCGCGAACGAGAGGACGACTTGCGAAGCTGCTGTTGTCAGAGGTGTGACGCGGCTCACCAGACGGCGAGGCGCAGAGTTCAAGACATGCGTGTTGAGCGGCATCATGGTGAAGCCCATGCCGAGACCCAAGATGCAGATGCACAGAATGATAACCCACAGCGAGGTATCCACCGATATGCCGGACAAGATGAACAGGGAAATGGTTATGACGGTAAGACCGGCGAAGGCGAGTGGACGCGCGCCGATCTTATCGAACAACCGACCGCTGATTGGCATGCCGATTCCCGCGCATAGTGCATAAGGCATCAGGATCCAGCCCGTTTCAAGCGCGGTGTAGTGCATGACACCTTGCAGATACAGCGGCACGATTAGCATTGTGCCGAACAACGGGAGCTGTACGATCCACGTCATGATGATGCTGCGTGTAAAGTCGGACGACTTGAACACTTTCAGCTCCAGCAGCGGCTGCTTCTGTGCCAGTTCCACGAAGATGAAGAGGATGAGTGCAATGCCGCCGACGGTTAAGCCCGTGATCGTCGAAGTCGAGAACCAGCTGGTGCCGCCTTCGCTCACGCCGTACGCCAGCATGGAGAAGGCGATCGGCGCGAGGCACATGCCGATGACGTCCAGATGCGGCGCAGCATGGCGGTCGGATTTCGGCAAATATTTATACCCGAGAATGAAGGCGATAATGCCGATCGGCAGATTGATGATGAAAATCCAGTGCCAGCTGACAGAATCGACCAGCCAGCCGGATAGCACCGGACCGAAAGCCGGTGCAATCAGCATTGGGACGCCGAGTACACCCATGATGGATCCGCGGCGTTCTGGAGGCGCGAGCTTGAACACCATGGCCATCCCGATCGGGCCCACCATGCCGCCGCCCAAGCCTTGAATGATGCGGTAAATGATCAGCTGTTCCGGCGTTTGCGCAATGCCGCACAGCACGGAGCCGATCGTGAACAGGGCGATCGTAATCATGAAAATTTGCTTGGAGCCGAATTTATCGGCCATCCAGCCTGCAAGCGGGATAACGGCGGATAAGGCCAGCGTATAGCCGGTGACGGTCCATTGGATCGTCTTCAGATCGGTGTCGAAGTATTCAACGAGTTTCGGAATGGCATTATTGACGACGGTACTGTCCAGAATAACCATGATCATGCCGACAATAATTGCTATAAGCGGCGGCAAAATGGCTTTCAACGAGAAGTCGTCCCCGCTGGCTGCCATCGGTTTTGTTTCTGTAGGAGCTGACATAGGTCCCTGCTTTCTGCTCATTGAGCTGAGTATGAATGAAAATAATGGTCGAGGAACAAATTGATCTGTTCTTCGATGGAAGCCGACACGCGGAAATAGGAGTCATCGTGGGATTCTTGCTTACAACCGGCCTTGATGACGGGCTACAGGATGGCGCCGAAGATTTGCTGAATCATGAGCAGCAGCTTATCGTGGCCGACGTCCCCCCCCCGATCCGTCAATATGTTGCTTTCTCGTACAAATTCGCAGGCAATGCTTGCACGAACGGCGACCAATCGCCCGTCGTGTAAAGATGAAGCTGATGCATGGCCCGCGTACACGCCGTATAAAGAAGCTTGCGTTCGTTGTCCCGGCCGTAAGCTTCGGGCGAAGCATCATAGACCAAGACTGCATCGAACTCGACACCCTTGGCGAGATACACAGGAATGACCATCACTCCTTTTTCAAAGCCCCGCGTCTCCTTCGTAATTAGCCGCAGAGCTTCGCCTCCTTGAATCCGTAACGATTCATGGGCCTCCCGGCTTTGGGCTGCGGTCTGCGTAATGACAGCGATGGAATCGAAGCCCTCGGCCCTGAGCGCCGCGATGTCTGCCAGAATTTGCGCATCACGCTTCTCCCCGCCATCCAGTCTCGTCAGAAGGGGCTTTTGGCCTCCCCTTTCAAACGGTGCAATTTCTTCTCCGCCTGGAAGCATCGATTTCGTAAATTCAACAATCTCCCTGGTTGAACGATAACTGCGTACAAGGCAGACAAGGCTTGTTTCGGCTTCACCGAAAAGGCGGACCAGCGGCGAGTCGGATGCGTCCAAACTTGTAGCCTGTGTGAAGATCGCTTGCCCGAAATCGCCGAGCACCGTCATCCGGGCACGGGGAAACAACTTTTTTAGATATTCATATTGAAACGGCGAATAATCCTGACCCTCATCAACGAAGACATATCGGATTTCCGTGTTCGTCCGGACGCCTTCGATCAGTTCTTTTACATACAAATACGGAGTCGCATCCTCGTGGAACAACTCGTTCCGGAGCAGCTTTTCCTTGGTTTGCCTGCATATTTCAGGCCACAGCGGAGGGATGATGGCCCCAATCGTTTTCTCCCGATAAGCGGCTTCATCGACAAACAATTGGCCATATATGCCTTTGACATCTACAAACGAGAGTTTCTTCACACTTTTCCTTAGCGGTTTAAAGATTTCTTTCACGATCCTTCGGCGGAGCAGATCTTCCTCCCTTTGGGCGAAGTCAAAGTCGCCTTCATCTTCCCGGCGCTTGTTGTTAATTTTCTCGCGAACTGTGGCGTATTGTTCCGCAACGTCGAATACTTCCTTCTCTTTATGCAGCATTCCGAAGACTTCCACGTACAGCTCGGTGTCGAGATAATTCAACTCTTCCTGTACCCAAGGCGCTTCCCGTTCCATGCGTTCCAGCGAAGCCAGTTCATTCAGCAGCCATTCCTGCAAGAGAACGACACGATTGAGCAACGGCAGCGAACGGTCATAACCGTAAAATTTCGCTCTCATTCGCTCCGCGGTAATCAAATCGCGGTCCCGAATACGAATACCGTTGAATCGCATGCCTTCCCGTCCCAACCACATTCCATAGTTCTGCAGGGCTTGCAGGAAAGCCTCGGAAGCTTTATACTCGATCCCCTGAAGACGAGCCTCATACCCCGGCGTTCCTTGTGCGGTCAGTACATATTCGATCTGATCAAAGGGGTCCTCCGGCCGTAACGAGGAACCTAGCCAATAGTCGAGATATTCTTGAAAAGTCGTCTGCTGCATATTCTCTTCACCGAGCTCCGGAAGGACGGTGGAGATATAACTGGTAAACATCGGATTCGGTGAGAAAAGAACGATCTGATCAGCCCTGATCGTCTGGCGGTATTTGTACAGCAAGTACGCCACCCGCTGCAATGCCGCGGAAGTCTTACCGCTGCCGGCCGCCCCTTGTACGATAAGCATCCGGCTTTTGTCATTGCGGATGATAGCGTTTTGTTCCTTCTGGATGGTTGCCACGATACTCTTCATTTGCGAGTCCGCACCTTTGCCGAGCACTTGCTGCAGCAATTCGTCTCCGATCGTTTCGCTCGCGTCAAACATGTTGCGGATTTGCCCGTTTTGAATCTGAAACTGCCGTTTTAGCTCCATCGTCCCTTCGATTCGTCCGGCCGGCGTGACATAAGACGCCGGGCCTGGGGAGTAGTCGTAGTACAGGCTAGCGATTGGCGTACGCCAGTCATAGATCAGAAAGCTCAATCCGTCTTCGTCGACGAATGAAGATACGCCGATATAGATCTGCTCACTGAGGTCCAGGCCATCCTCCTGAAAGTCGATGCGTCCGAAATAAGGAGACGGGAGCAGACGGTTCATGCTTTTCCATTGCTGCGTCAATAGCTTGTGGCCGCGCTCCCGTTCGGCCAATACCGCGGACTGCTGGTTAATCGTGTAGAAGGTCTCTTCGAAATCTTCGTACGTGCTTGTGTTGATCGTAACTTCTTCCCAAAACCGCTTGCGGATGTCCGTAGCCTGCTCATGCAGTCCGGCAACCTCCGGCTCCAGTTCGGCGATTCTCGCCTGCAGTTTGTTCCTGACTCGTTCCAGCCGCTCCTGTTCCAGCCGCCAATCCTTCGCTTCCATATCTCCTGAACACACTCCTTTTTTCCATTTTTTTGGGATAAAAAAAGAGCATTGACAAATCAAAGTTCCAGATGTACAATTAAAGTGGGAATAAAAATGGATATACTCTTTACTTTAATTTGTCAATAACGCTATCGATTATATCATAGCGTTATTTCGTGTTCAATCTTTTTTTGTTGTTACCTCCGGCAGAGCTGAACACTGACCCGGATTGTGGACAGTTTAAACAAACCACCGTGGAGTTAAGCTGCCAATAGATGACCCTCGAATTCATTGAATTCATCAGGAGTCATCTTTTTTATGTCCACTGGTTCTGAATTGTAATAGGTTATGTTGTAAGCGGAGACGCGTGCTCGAACTTCTTCAGGAGTACCCTTAACTTAATTTGATGTGGTATTATTGGTTTTATTGCTACTAAAAGCAACCATTACTGACACTAATATGTCAGTAATGGTTGCTTTTATTCAAACGGATAAAGTAATCTGAATGTTTTAGACACATGTCGTATTGATGTCTGTGGACATGAAGAAACTTTTTCATTCAATCCCTCACCTATTTCAGTCAATTTTTAATAATATTTCTCTAGTAAACTCATTCCCTTCTTTATCTATCCTGCCCGTGAGAAAAGGCTACCGATCCACCGGCAGCCTTTTCTGGTCGTTTATTGAGCTATAGTTCTCCGTAAGTTCATCTATGCTTTTAACCCTAATTTTGCAAGATTGGCAAAGCTGATCTTCAAACTTTCGAAAGGATTGCGGTCATAACAGTCGTCCTGCTCGACCGCGGCCCACTCCACTCCGATCTCTTCGCATGCTTGAATAATCCCTTTGAAATTCATATTACCTTCGCCGACTTCCGAAAAACGCTGTTTCCGATCTGGTGTCACAATCATGTCCTTGAAATGAACAACCTTCATTCTTCCTTCCATCTTGCGAATCCACTCGATTGGATCGGCCCCACCAGCTTGCACCCAATAAACGTCCAGCTCGAAATTCACGCTATCTGGGTCCGACTCCTCAAATAAAATCTCCATGCCTGTTTTTCCGTCATATTTCGCGAACTCAAAGTCGTGGTTATGATAGATGAACTTTAACCCGGCACTTTTCAGCTGTCTCCCAAATTCCGAGGCTTGCTTTGCGAAAGTGGCGTAGCCTTGGCTGTTTTCGCGAAATTCCGGCGGGAGGCCGCCTAAACCGACATATTTGCAATTCCATGCTATATGCTTCTCGATGACGGTATCCATATCGTTCAACAGCTCGTTGTATCCGATGTGCGTCGCGCAGATCGTCAAGCCTTCCTGATCAGCAAGCGCTTTAAATTCTTGAATGTCGATCGGTCCGACACCGGAAGCTTGTACGGCCCGGTACCCCATTTGCTTTACTTTTTTCAAGCTTTCGCTGATGTCCTTTGGGGTTTTCAGAAAGCTGCGAAGAGTATACAATTGCGCGGCGATTTTCATTCATCTCACTCCATTCGTCAAATTTGAGTCATTTCATATATATCATGGAATTGGGCGCAGAGCCACAATAAATTGAGAAAAACGAATTATAAGTCTTGAGATAAACGTATCATATCCCTGCATTGTATACCGTTTTCAAAAATTTCATCAGAGTAATGTTTTACAAAGAAGTCCCTATCAATCCCAACAATTCTAAAACCACATTTTTGATATAGAGCGAGTTGTCCCATTCCTGAGTTCCCAGTGCCAATTTCAATTGTTTTATAACCCTGAAACTTAGCATTTTTAATTGCATGCTGTACTATCTTCTTTCCTATCCCTTTACCTTGGTGGGTCTCGTTGACAGCAATATTCACCAACTCAACTGTCTTAGGTCTTGTAGGCAATAATACATAAACTGCTAAAATAGTGTTATTCATCTCTGCTATGTAGCACTGCCCTCGTTTGAGATATTCTTTGACAATCTGTTCTGAAGGGTCAGCTAACAGTAACAGCTCCATTGGAGGCGACTCGTAAGTATCTAACTTGCGTATTTCCATTTTAACCCTCCTTTGTTGAACCATCATTACCCGTAATCAAGTATAGTTTATCTTAGTTGAACAACCAATTATAGCAAAAAAACTATAACGTCCTTATCATATGGATGTCATCAGGTTCTTTTTCAAACAGGTCTTTATCTATTTCTGTTGTAGTTGTGGAACCGCAACTTGAATAAAATTTTACAGCAGATTCTGTTTCTGTTGAAGAAATGTATAAATACTTCGCCCCTTCTGCAATAGCAACTTTACTTAGTGCATGTAATATTTGACTGCCAATTCCTTGTCTTCGATACTGACGAGTAACATACATGAGGTCTATCTGAAGTTGATTATTTTCTCTTCCTCTAAACTTGTGAGCCAATACTCCAAATCCGACTAATTTGTCTTCGTCAAAAGCTCCATAAGCTGTCCCGCCGTTATTTATTTCATACTCATATCTAGAAATAATCGCACGATAATTCTCTTCGTTCCAATTTGGGCATTCACGCCCCGCCTTTACCTCTTCAAGAGATCCATTATTCATCTTGTAAATCAGATTAATAGTTCCAGAACGGTCGATTTCCCGAATTTTATGCGAATCGGCATGACCCATTTGAATTATTTTAATCATAATTTATAATCCCTTTCTATTATAGTGCAACAGTCCGTCTTCCCTGTTCATTTGAATTGTGGTTTCCCTAGCAAGTCCATCCCTTCCAAATTCAATAAAATCATCTGTAAGCAAGATTTCTAGAATCTTTTCGGTTTTCGAGCTTCAGGCTGTAACACCCTTCACATTAACTCTTCTCATATAAATTGATTTTCCATCCATTAGCCCAGTGTAGTAATCTTATATGTTGAAATCCGCTCTCCAAATAATATTGATTTAATCTATAATTTTCAGCCATACAATCAAGTCTTATTCGATTCTTCCCTTTATTCTTTATATAGTTTTCAGCCCATTTTAATAATAATTGACCTATGCCAATTCCTAAATGACTTCTACTTACAGCAAATCTATGAATATATCCTGATTCATTATTATCAAGTTCTGCCCAAATTAAAGGGTCCGACCAACAAATGAAAAGTGTTCCCACAACTTCTTCGCTCAACCTAGCCAAATATATCTCATAACCATTACTAAAACATTCATGAATTTGATCAATATTGAAATGTTCTGAATTCCATTGATTTATCCCTTTAGATTGGAGCCACCTTGCAGACCCTTTCCAAAGCTCAAGTACAATATGACTTTCATCAATAGATGCAGGTTGTACATCTATTATAATATTTTCATTAATTTGCTTCATAGAATTCACCTCAAAGATAATTAAGCTCGCATTCCAGCTAACTGCTATACAATTTATATTACCACATTTATACAATTAAGTAGTTCTCATTAAATACAGTGAGCCTGCTATAGAAAGGTTACTACTGGAATGCCCAATTTATATCAAATATCCTATATATCTATATGGTGATTCTGATCATGGGGCGCATTCGCGGCAAATCGCTGCCAGCATCCTGACGTCAAAAACTCCGAACACGGCTCATAGGCCGACATCCGGAGTTTTTTCATTGTCTTAGCTTTCTTCTTTAAAAAACACCGCTCTAATAGCAAAACGAGGTAAAATCAATTGTCTCCGCCATCTTGAGGGTTGATTTATTAATCGAAACAGCCATTCCACTTTTAGCTTTTGCCAAATGGCCGGTGCTCGTTTCACTTTTCCAGCGATGATATCAAGACTTCCTCCAACGCCAATAGCTACTCTAACATTGAGCTTATCCTTATACTTATAGATCCAACGTTCAGCTTTTGGAGCACCAAGTGCTACAACTAAGACATCGGGACTCAAAATTTCTATTTCTTCTACAATTCGTGCCTCTTCCATCTGGTCATAAAACCCGTGTTGTCTTCCCAGTACCGATACATTCGGGTATGTCTTATTGATATTTTCGACAGCTTTTTTACTAGTAGCTTCATCCGCACCCAGAAGGTAAAAAGACCAATTGTTTCGGTTTCCGGTCTCAAGTAACTTGACTAGAAGATCACAACCGGTAACACGCTCGGGCAGTGGATTCCCTTTTAAATGCGATACCATGACGATTCCGATACCGTCAGCTGTGAGGTGACCCGCCTCGTCAATAATGGAACGCAGCTGTTGGTCGTGTTGACAAGACATGGTGATTTCCGGATTGAGCGTAACAACATGAAACAGTTCTGTTTTTTTCTCAGTTATTACATCGCTAATCAAATCAACGGTATCATCCATTGTTATTTTAGGAACCGGGATTCCCATGATTTTCGAACAGTTCTCCATTTAGCACGCATCCACCTTCGAATAATAATATCCACATTTTAACATAAAGGCTAGGTTCATAAAATAAATAAAAGCCGCAATATTAGCGGCTTATAATGGGATATTGTTTTTAAGTCATCTCACAAATATTTACTTTCAATCTCAGCAAAAAAGCATTGGATAATCGTTCATTGAATTACTCTATAGTGAAGCATAACGATTCCAGACCTAAAATTCCTTGTTTCTAACAGTTCAAGTTTAATTTCTTTGACATCTTTAAAAAGCGATTTTCCAGCTCCAACAATAACCGGAGTTACCACGAGCAAATACTCGTCAATCAATCCTTCATTGGCAAGCTGCTGCACAATCGTACCGCTCCCGAAAATAGTAATATCAGAACCTTGGTCCTCTTTCAATTTTCTTACTTCATCAGCAAGATTACCATTAAACAACTTGGAATTCTCCCAGGTAACTTCCATCTGGGTTTCTGAAAACACTACTTTAGTCATCTGATTTAATTCGTTGGCCATTCTCCGAGCACCTTCGGGAGCATTTGGATTCTTCGCAACAAGCGGCCAATAACTTTCGAACATCTGATAGGTTACCTTGCCAAATAGTACCGTGTCAGGATTCATCATCTCATGCGCGGCTTTATCGACTTCGGGATCATGTATAAACCAATCGATTTCTCCGTTCGGGCCCGCATAATAACCATCAATTGAAACATTGTTAAACATGACAACTTTTCTCATAAAAATCACCCTTTCTATATTTGCTTAAATCAATAGTAGCCCGATCGAAAAGCAAAGTCTTGTATAGAAACGACAGCTATTGAGAATGACTCAATCGAACGATTTGAACAGGAGTCAATCCAATAAAATGTTTCAGTGATCGGGTTAAATGCGCCTGGTCGTAGTAGCCAGCTTGATCAATCGTATCGAATATAGAAGTGCCGTGCAGCAGGAGGTCCCTCGCGAATCTAGCACGTTCCATTCGGCGAACGGTGTTGTGAGTCATCTCAGTTTCCCTGGGACAAGGCGCTGGGGCTGCTTTCGTTCCTGGCCCCCACAAAGTTAGGGTTATCTTACCATCAAGTTTGGCGACGACCAAACCCCAATGACGAACTGCAGGAAAGATATACGGACCGGAGTTTATTATAGCTCTTGCTTCTGTATGTAATTTCAGACAAAGCCTCAGTTGTATCACTGAGTGGTTTACGAATTTGCGGTCCCACTTTTGCAAATGGTAGGTGTTCGGATTGAAGCTTGTTCATTTGATCCCTCATTCTTTTGGAATGTTCTGACCCAGTAACGTTTTCAATCGCTCAGCCGTAGACGGTGATGCGGTATAGATCATAATCTTAAGTTCCGAATTGGTCGGTGGCTGTAAGGTCACATGTTCAAATTCCATCTCTCCAATAAAGTGATCGTTCCATCGTTTGTGGCAGTCAGCGACGGTCTGAACATCATGTTTTGGCCAAAAAGAACGAAATAATCCACTTACCTCCATAAACTCCTCTATTAATCCCTTAAGCTTTTCGTCGTTCAAGAAAAGTGGGTAATCCGCACGAAACCGCGCAATCATGACCTTTGCTTTAGCTTCCCAATCCACATTATTCGTTTTTAGAGATGAATCCGTCAGAAAACGTCTCAACCAATTAGGGCGCTGCTGTAATTCCTTTGAGAATGTTGGTAGTCGAAATACAAGCTCTGACGCTCGATTCCACATCAATAAATCCCAACCTCTTCCCAAAATGAAAGCAGGATTAGGTTCAAGAGCCCTCACCGTTTGCTCCAACCCGCTACTCACTTCTTGTTCCTCTTCTACCTCCAGTTTTGCTGGCATTGCAAGCATATGGAGATGGCGGCATTCATCAGCGGATAATCGTAACGCTTCCGCCAAACTATCTAATACTTCCACTGATGGATTTACATCTCTACCCTGTTCCAATGAGGTATACCATGAAACACCAATATGGGCAAGTTGGGCCACCTCTTCTCGTCGAAGTCCGGGCGTTCGACGCCGCCCATAAGACGGCAACCCAACTTCCTCTGGAGTAAGGCGCTCTCTGCGTGCCCGCAAAAATTCACCCAACGATAAGCTGGAAGAAAACTCATTCATAGGCTGCTCCCCTTATCCTGACACTGCCAATCCTATGTTAAACACAGGAAGGCAGCAGATTCCAGTTTCTGTAATACTGTTAGTATAGCATTGACAAAACCGAGGAGGTAATCAAAAATGAATGTTTTTTTGACTGGGGCAACAGGAAAACTAGGAAGCCGCTTTGTACCACGTTTGCTGCAGCACGGGCATAACGTTAAAGCAATGATCCGAGATGCTTCAAAGACGAGTACGTTTCAACAGCTAGGTATTGAGGTTATCGAAGGTGATCTGTTGCACACGGAAAGTCTCGCAACTGCTTTACAAGGGACTGACGTCGTAGTGCACCTGGCCGCTCAGTTTCGCGGAGTAGATGAAGCTGCGGCGAAACTGTCAAACATCGATGCCAGCATTGCTTTAGCAAGTGCTGCCTTAGATGCAGAAGTTCCAAGATTTGTGTTTGCGAGCACCAATTTAGTGTATGGTTCTGGAGCTGGAGCTCCTAACAGACCGAGCCGAGAAGAAGACGAATTACGACCTGGATTCCCTTATCCTCAAACCAAAGTGGCAGCAGAAGAAGCCTTGCTCCGTCTGCATCGTGAGAAGGGATTGGGGCTTCGCATTCTACGGTTTGGTTTTGTCTATGGTGAACATGATCCCCATGTCACAGAATTTCTTCCATTAATGAGCAAATGGAACCTCGCCAAACGGCTTCATATGGTACACCATGCGGATGTAAGTCAAGCTTTGCTGCTTGCTTCCTGCATGCATGGAATAGATGGCCACATTTATAACGTTGCTGATGATTCCCCCATAACTGTTGAAGAACTGTTTCGACTTCATGGTCTTACTGACCACCACTTAACAGAAGCCATGCAGCAAGAGTTCAACCCATGGGATATGATCGTAGATACAACACGCATCAGGGAAGAATTAAACTATCGACCAATCTTCCCTTCGTTTTATTCAGCAAGAGATGCAGGAGCTTTGTAATCTTAGTATCATGTCCAACCATTTACTCTCAGCATCCTGATATCGGTGATGTCAAGATCATCCAGATGATACGGCTAGCCTCACTCATGAAAAAAGGACCATGTCGAAGACATGGTCGAATGAACCAGAACTGAAGAATCCTTTATTTATCGTACTTGTAGAGATTAATTTCGTGCTTCACGTAATAAAGATCTCCGTACTTATCCGTTGTCAGCAGCGTCACACCCGCCCCGATTAAAGAAACTGCGTCTTTGTTGGCAGAATTGGCGTCAACTGCGTACAATTTCGCACCGATGCTCACATAGACGTTACCGTCGTTGCCGACAACCATCTTGCCTCCTTGCCAAGACACGGGTATTGAGCTGAATTTGTCGGGATATACTGTCGTATGAGCAGCATCCGGATTATTCGGATCGATAATAAACAAATCAGCGGTCGTGTCGTGGGACGAATTACCTGACGAGTTCCCTTCCGCAAGTCCCCATATTTTCCCATCCGGACCCACGATGAGATTAGAGATGACTTTTCTTCCTGGGGCTGGGACAAATTGAGGAACAGGTGTCGAGTTGGCGCCCGTTGTATTCCAAACGAACACTTTTCCTTCCGTCGCATCAACAGGGCTGCTGATTCCCCCGTAAACGGATGTGCCGCCAAAAACTTTATTGTTCTTGTATGCAAGTGAAATAACACTTTGATGGTAGACAATATCGTTAATGGTCGTGACTTGTTGGGAAGTAGACAAGTCATAGACGGTGAAGGAGCCTTTATTATTCCCGGAACTCGCTACTGAACCGACATAAAGCCGATTCATTGAGGGTTCTGCCAACATGCCAAACGGACGATCCTGTTTGTAAGGGGCGTCGTCGATATCCTGGAACAGGAGCGAAGGATTCGTAGTATCATTCCATGTCGACGTTGTATCATATTTTTTGATCCACGCACCGGGATATATGCCTAGATACAGATTGTTGCCCAATGTCGTCATATTTTCCGCTTGGCCTGCGCCTTTATAGCGCTTTTCTTCGGATGTGTCCGGATTATAGACGCCCATCCCTCCAAGCAAATAGCCGCTTGTGTAAATATTGTCGGCTGGTCCCTTGACTAGTGATCGGATTTTGGTCACAGATTCTGGAATTATAAACGATGTCGTCGTATCAATTGTAGGCGTTGCTGCGAGCTTATATTTCAAAATTTTTCCTGATTTAAGCGCAGCATACAGATAAGTGTTGCCTGCATCGGTCAAATAAGTATAACCAGCTGCGCTTCCTCCTACATCGCCCAAATTTGATTCTGCTGCCGATGAAATATCGTAGCTGTAAAGATTATTCCCTTTCGTGTAGAACACTTTGTCATCCGAAGGGTGTTTCATCGATACGCCACGTGAATCTACATCGCTTAACGAAGAGGCAATCGTACCCGTTGTGTTATCCAATACCAGCGTTGGCCCCGCCGATAGCTGGGCGAACACCCTCGACGCCGCTCCGTTCGAAATATAATCAAGTCCAAGCACAAACTTGCTGCCATAATTTGGCGGTGAAATGGTGGTTTGAGTGCCATTCGTCGGATTAAATCGAATGATTGTCGCATTCGAGGTCGGTCCCATGCCCATATAAACCTCAGTATCGCTCGCATAAGCGATCGACCTCACGAAATCAAGGCCACTGACGATGGGTTGGCCACTGTTTAAGACGACAGTCCCTCCGGTCGGATCGTACTGGTACGCTTTGCCGCCGGTGGAAGTTCCGCCGTAGACTTTTCCGCTGCTTCCCGCCGTTACATCCCAAATAACGTCCATTCCGTTTGGTAGGGTAATTGGCAGTAACGAGCTGCCTGTTATTACTTTATTCCCATTAACCGTGCTAACTGTGCCGGGGAGATACCGAAACATCGTTTTCTTGTTAGCCGTTCCCAAATAGACGGACTTATCCGTAGCCACCGTCATTCCCCAGACTGCTTCTATCTTAGTGTTATTCGGATCAACCAAGAGATCTCGATCATCCAACAGCTCACCCGTTCGGGCATCGTATACCACCAACTTGGACGGAAACCCGCTGGAGCCGACATACATCAGATCCGTGTTACCGCTTGCATCTTTGCCGAATACAGCGACGTCAAGAGGATTGTTCATAATTTGAGTGCCGAGATTGTATTCAATCGGGCGATCAAGCGTCACATCATCAACGTAAGCGACCATCGAAGTTGTCGTCCCAGTCGTTAGATATACGGAGACGGATGCTGTGCCTGTAGGGGCGGTAGCGGATACAGAAACCGGAGTCCATTGTGACGCAGTGCCGGTGAAATCGTTTGCAGAATCTTTAATTACCGTTCCAGCGGAATTCTTGAACAGAAGGTGGATGCTCAGCCCGGAGCCGCTGGACGGGTAGATTTTGGCCGTAGCTCCGACTCTTGAGCCAGTAAAAACCGTTACATTCGAGCTTTCCGCAGTGCTAGCAGTGGTTGGGCTGGAATCGTCCAGTTTAAGACTGTAGGTTCCCCCCGCCTTCTGCACCGTCGAAACGGCTGCACCAGAGGACACTGTCCAAGTACCGCTAAACGGGTCTTCGAAGCCTGCATTTTTAACGGTTTGACCGATTGAAACATCGTCAACATAGGCAGTAGTAACAGCCGCTAATGAGCTGTAAACCATGACAGCTACTTGAGTTGTACCAGCTGGAGCTTTTGCTGTAATAGATCTCTTTGTCCATTGATTGAGCGTAGGCGTAACGCCAGTGGGCGCAATAATCGTTTCCGTGGTACCGTTATAGAAGATCAGCCAAACATCAATCGATCCTTCCACAATATAAGCAAAAGAAGAAGCGGTATACTCTTCATTCTGCGTAATACTAACCTTTTCGCTAATCCGAGCAAGTGAACCCGAAGTACTGGTGTCCACCATTTTCATACTGTTCAAGCCAGTGTAGGCTCTCTCACTCGAGACGGTTGCTGTATTTTGTCCGTACGTGGGGTGTGTGGTCCAAAGCGGTATGCCGGTTCCGGCATCTTCGAAAGAAGAGTTGGGGATAGCTATCGTGATGCCAGATGCGCGAGCATCGAGGTTCTGGAAACAGCTGATGATAAGCAAACAACTAAACACCATACAAACGAGGCGAATCCACCTGGGGCGAAACGTAATTGCTTTCATAATTACCACTCCTCACACAAAGTTTGGCTGCGGTCAATCGTGAAGCTGTCGTTACCGATCTGCGTTTACGAACTCCTTTCCTACCCAATGGGGCCTAGTTTCTACTCTCATTTTAAGCCCACACGTGCGTTTAAAATATGTCATCATTTCTAGAAAGTGTGGACAATTTCAAGAAAAAGTGTATAAAATTTCAAGATATACTTTACCGTTCGGTCAATAATTGTTCAAAAAAAAACCCTCTGATTTTCATAGAGGGGGTTGATCCAAGCGATAAATTCCTCAAAATTTCGAATAAGCCAACCTCGCTCCACTTTTTGTATCATCTGCTCACTAGTTAACAAAGCTCTATCTCTGGAATTCCTTCCGTGCTTTCCTGAATGTCTTCAAACAGTCCGTCTGCCCGCACCTTTGTGTAATACTCATATTGTCCGATAACCCCATAGTCTCCTTGCATGACACCTGGATAGGCTCGGTTTACCGAATAGATTTGACTTCGATGTGCGTGAAGCGCACGCCCTTTTGTTTCACGCTGATTCACTATGTTCACTTTTCCAGTTATGGGGACTGCACCGATTGGTGCTGAATCTGCGCAATAATCATAATAATGAGGAATCGAAGCGAAAAACAAGGTGCAATAATGAGAAGGCATCAATTTCTCCTCGGATTGAAGAACCGCTTGTTCTGTAGCCCGGGATATGGCTATATGATCTCGATGTCCCGTCACTCCGTTTGGAGGAAACGTAACGATGACGTGCGGCAGCAGCTGCACGATAAGGGATTCAATTTTTGCGGCCATTTCGTTAATATCCTGGTTAATCAAACTGCCGTCCGCGTAATGAAGCAAGTACAAGTTAGTTACGCCTATGACGTCGCAAGCCTGTGACAATTCCTGCTCCCGGAGTGTGGCGAGTTCATGCTTGCAGGTTACAAAATACTCACCAGACTTTCCCCCACAACCAGAGGTTGCGCAAATCAAATTGACGTCGTGACCGGCTTCCCTATATTTGGCCATGGTGCCGGCACAAGCGAATGACTCATCATCAGGATGGGCAAAAACGAACAACAGCCTTTTTTTCATAGGATCCCTCCATTAGACTAATCATCCATCATAAAATTTCTGATAGTGATCTAGAGCCAGAGCCATCATTCCGTATATAGGCTCCTTATTCTTGTTTTCGATTTGTCCGGATGGCGCAAAGTTGTTGAATTGATTCGTTACATATTCCCTCACAAACGCATTGTTTTGTAGGACGCCGCCTTGCAAAATGATTTGAAAAGGTTGTCTATATAAATTTATTCGCTCAATGACGGCCTTAGCACAAGTAAATAATTGTTCGGCTGCCTGGATTATAATGGATTGAGCCACTTGATCGCCATGCATATGAGCTTGTGAGACAAGACTGGACAATTCAGCTACTTTCTCCACAGAATAGCTTGAGTTATATGTCCAATTAAACAAATCCTCGGGATCTTTCAGATCCAAATAAGGAAGAATATACTCAGCCAACTTGTTGGGGGCCACCCGTCCATCCATGGTTTTCAAAATGTGAATGATCGCTTGTTTACCGATCCAATACCCGCTTCCCTCATCCCCAACTCGGTGCCCCCACCCTCCTGCTCTGGCAACCACCCCTTGATCATTAACGCCATAAACGATGGATCCCGTTCCAGCAATCATAAGAATACCTGGCTGACCATTGGTTGCCCCAAGTAATGCTGCTAAGCCGTCATTTTCAATAATTAAACGTTTGGCACGTATACGTAAATGCTGCAGCGCCTCTTCGACCAACGCTAGGATGATCCTGCGGTCATATTCGGTATCCAAACCAGCGATCCCCAATGCGGCACAATCCGTTTCTAATTCTGTTTCGCCAACCTCCCCATTCCCTACTAATTTACCGTCCTCCAAAGCATTTCGAATCGCATGGATAAGCTCCCTCACGGCTGCTTCTTTACCGACCCCCTGATAATTACAAGATCCTGATCTACCTTGTCCTCGAATCTGACCATGCATATCGAAGAAGTAGCACAGGCTTTTTGTTCCTCCTCCGTCCACAGCAAGAAATGGAATCTTTTTTGCTGACATTATGGGTTCCCCCACTCCCTCATGACTTCATCCAAAATCTGCAGCGCAGTTCGGCTTTTATGATCCGACTCCATTAACCATTGATCCAGAGCTAGCTGATCCTTACAACGTATCTGAATCATTCTAATCATCTCTTGGGGGCTTGGTCCTCCTGGCAAGGAGCGTATTTGAATAAAGTTCTCTGGGTCTAAGGCTAGTGCCAAGGTGGCTTTATCCATCATCAAATTACGACCTATGATCTCTTTAGCTGCTTCATTGACGAGTTCCCATGTAACTTCGTTCGCTGCTAACCCTTCCGACATCGCTCTCTTTACGACTGAACTAACGATATGGTGGGAAGTTCGGAAGGAGAGTTTGTCCGTTCTAACCAAGGTATCCGCCAGCTCGGTAACGGTAGCGAAGCTGCTTTCTGTCCGTTTACGAAGTACCTCTTTATTAACATCCATAGTCCCCACTACGACGGTTAGAAGTCGATAGATCTTGTCCATGAGTTCAAGAGATTTCCATGCATAAGGCTGCATATCGTCTTCGGTATCAACAATATCTCCGAAAGGCGTATTATGCATCATCGCAAGCACTGAATCCGCATTGCCTACGCAGCTAGAAAGAAGCGCGCGCATGTGTTCTAGCGAAACTGGATTTCGCTTTTGCGGCATGATGGAACTGATCTGTACATAAGGACTTGCTACCTTGATAGCGGCGAACTCTTGTGTACACCAGAGCAATAAATCCTGAACGACTCGACCAAGGTTGATAGCTGCAAGTTTGATAGAAGTAGCAACCTCTCCCAAATAATCCGCTCCGCCAATCGCATCATAGGAATTCTCTACAAGCTCGTCGAAGGCTAGAAGCTCTTTCACTCGGTTCCGATCAATAGGAAAGCCCGACGTTGTAAGTGCAGCAGCTCCCATACTACTGCGATTGCAATTATTGTAAGCGGCCGTCATCCGGCGGATGTCTCTCGTAAGCGAGTCAGCAACAGCCATGATGTAGTGAGCCATGGTTGTTGGCTGCGCCTGTTGGGTATGTGTGTAGCCAATCATCAACGTATGGATATGCTCTTCTGCGAATTGCAGAAGTTGTTTACGTAACTGCAAGCCGGATTGCATCGTGACCAGAAGCTTCTCTCTAAGTACCATCCGGTAAATAGTAACGCCCATATCATTACGACTCTTCGCTAGATGCAAATTTCCCGCAACGTCGCCTGCGTACTGCTGCAGCTGGCTTTCCACCTGAAAGAATAAATCCTCAAACTCACCCGAATAATTAGAGTGGCGTAGAAGATCAAGGTCAAGATGTACAATGGCTTTCGCAATCTGGCTAGCCTCATCTTGTGAAATCAATTGCTGCTCCTTCAACATGATCAAATGAGCTTTATTGATGGCCATCATGGCATCCAATAGATGCTGTTTGGCTTCATTGTAAGCAGGTTCTAGAACGGCTTCCGTATACGTTTTACCTGGAAATACCTTACCTTCAACTTCCATAATAGACTCACGATTTCCCATCTAATTGTTCACCTCCGTCTTTCATTACTGGTTTCTGTAACCAGTTTTCAAGTAATTGATTTAAATTGGTGACTGCTTCCGCTATAATCCATTCCCCTGCTTCTAATGACGTCTGCCCGACATGCCCCGTGTAGCCATCCCAACCTGCTGGACTGCCTTCCACCAATACATAAGGTAGATTCGAAAGTGAATGATTTGCTATTAGGTCTACATCACTGTCACTTACATGAACCAAATCCGGACGAAATGCTTTGACAACCGACATTTCATAGGGGCCTCCATGACCTCTGCCAGTTGTTCCTGTAAAGATTCCAGCTTCTTCAGCACATTGTATGGTTACCATTTGCCACCAATTCACTAAAAGAACACGAGCGTCCTTATAGGTTGCTGTAATGGCTTCTGCTACTGTTCTAGAAACACCCATATTCCCATCATGCGCGTTTAACAAAAGCACATTTCGGATACCCGTCTGACAGATCCCGTCAACAATTTCATATAAATAATCGGTGATGACAGACGGACTCACTGAGATTGTTCCTGGATAATGACGGGTCTTTCCCGGACAAGCTGTATAAGGGATGACGGGATAAATGAGTGGCTTTAATGCAGGATGGAGACGCTCAGCGAAACCATTCGCTAGAATGACATCAGTACCGAGCGGTGAATGCGGCCCGTGATATTCGATTGATCCGAGAGGCACCACTGCAAACCGGACTTCTTCTAATACAGTCTGTAGATCACGACCGTGTACTTCTTTAATATCCATGGGCTTGATTCCCCCGTTTGGTAAATCGGGAGGCCCGCTCAGGCCTCCCTCTGTTGTTATTACTATTGCTTTGAGCTGATCATGTTCACGAAGAGGCGAATAGAACCAGGGACAAGATTCGGAATTTCACGGTACCATACAAGCGAACTGTAGGTGTAGGTTCCCTTACCGTATTTAGCGCTTAGGAACGTTCCGGTAAATTCCTTCTCCCCTGCATCGCCGTTAGATATCAGCTGCGTGTACTCTTCGCCCCACACAGACGGGTTGTAAGCCGAACGATCTTGAATCCAATTGTTCCAATCTGCATCTGTAATCTTATTTGGCGTCGTAAAGATCGGATGATCAGGCGCAAGCATTGTTACTTTGGAATTCTCATCCGTGACACGCCATTGAATTAACGGCTCTCCAATTTTTATCGGATAAGGGGCAAGTTCAGGTTTCCATTTATCTTCCGGCTTATGATATTGAACGACCAGATTTCCGCCATTTTCCACATAAGAGAGAAGTCTTTGATTGCTCGATAACAGCTCAGGACGGAAACCATATGCCCGAATGCCCAATACAATCGTGTCATATTGAGATAAGTCAGCTGATTGGATCGCTTTCTCGTCGAGTTTCGTAACGTTCACGCCAAATTGGGTTAAGTACTGATCAATATTATCGAATCCACTGGATACATATCCCACTTTCAGACCTGTAGGCACCTTCAAATCAAATGCCTGAATCTTTAATTCTGCTGGCTGAATCAAATAGGTTTTTCCAATATGTGGATAATCGATAATTTGTACGTTTTCCTTGCTGGTAACATCACCGCTTGTTGCTACCGCTGTTACTGTATATTTGCCAACTGCTGTTCCAGCAGGAGCTTTGACTTGGAACGTAACCGGCTTCGTTTCACCTTTTGCAGCGAAATTTACTTCTTGAGATGCAGGTGTTACATTCCAATCCTTAGGGACGTTCAAGGAAACGGACGTTTTGGCAGCGCCTGGCGAGTAGTTGCGAACCGTAACCTTGACCGGAAGAGGCTCTTCGGTCTTCAAGGTATTAAGTACAGTAGCCTCAGGGCTCAATGACATCGCAAAAGCCGGGAGCACAGCCACTTGATTCGATGGGGTAACACGTATTTTTCCAGAAACACCATTTAACTGATACAAGACATCTGCACTTACTACAGATGGTTGATACACCTGGAACTCTACAGCATCCTTAGGGACTTGAACCTCAAAAGTGGCAGAAACCGTCTGATTGTAGCTAAGTTGGTCAAATTTTGTGTTTCCGACTGCTTTTGTCGTCCACCCCTCAGGCACATTCAGCCCGAGCCCAACGTTCTTCAGGTTGGTCTTGCCACCATTGTAAGCGGAAACTACCATTTTGACCGTTTGACCTGCAACGATTTCGCCGGTTTCCGGTTTTACCTTCACAACCAACGACGAGGCTTCCATACCTGCTTTATTCAGTTGAGCATCCTTCACTTGAAGGCGATACAGCAAATCGGTCTTGACGCTTGCATCTAGTGTCGATGCCTTCACATCGCTCACGGCTGTTTCTACATCCGCCTTCATTTCTTGAACCTCTCGCGCCACATCAGAGAACACGGGGTATGCTTTAACGACTTCTTCCGCATCCTTATGGAGGGCTCGTAAATCTTTGATCACTTTGTTATCTTTGCCCTTCGCTTCTATCTCTTTAGCCAAATCGTCGAAGGAGAAAGCAATGCCGTCGAAGAAGTCATTTTCCTTTTCGGATTTAACCGATGAATTTAATTTGTAGTAGTTGAAGCTCGAACCTTCATCAACATGTCTTCCCATCCCTTGACTCTTATGCATAAAACGGGATTCTTCTCCCAATTGGACATAAGAAGCGCCGTAAATTTCATCGTAATCTCCTACAGGTACAGCCACGTTGTAATCCTTATCATTGGCAGGAAGGTACAGCTTCTTTATTTGCCAAGGCTGCAGCCCCTTTTTCAAATGTTCTGGAAACACCTCAGGGTTAGCTGCATCCTTGAACGCACGAACGGTTATGACGTTAATGGCCCGGTGATGACCATGTGTCGATTCTTCATTAAGGAAAGAAGGAATGACTACGTCAGGCCGCAGCTCCCGGATCTTCCGAATAAGTCTTTCATAGACCACCGAATCTCCCCACTTTTGCAGTGTTTCATCGGGGCTTTTGGAAAAACCGAAGTCAAAGATAGGATCATTAATTTGCTCGCTTAACATACCCAAAGTGACATTCGTGATTTTGGAAGCTTCCTGCAGTTCGCGAGAACGAATAATGCCTAGCGCATTACCTAGTTCACTACCGATCTCATTTTGTCCACCTTCCCCACGGTTTGCAATAACACTTAACGTATTAACCCCTCTTCCTAATGAGAGATAGGCAAGCATAGCGCTATGTTCATCGTCAGGGTGAGCTCCTGTGTTCATAGCACTCGCGATGGTCGTGAGTGGTTTAATCGATTTCCAGAGATCAATAACGCCTCTGTCGGCGCTGACCGGCTGCGCCATGCTAGGAAGCAGCAAGGAACCTACTACGGCAACGCTAGTAATACTCGTAAACACTTTCTTCCATGTACCTTTCTTCACTTTAACTCCTCCTTATTCACCTTTTATCATCAAGCAGCGGTCTTGAACTCTAGAAGTTCCCGCAGAATGATCAACCTTTACACAGCTGTACCCGCTTTGTCACCGGTTAATTTTTTAGATATAAAGAGAACAATGATTATGAGGATGATTTGAAGGACGCCATAGGCGCAAGCGGTTCCGAATTCAAACGCATACATTCTTTGGAAAATTTCCACCGAAATCGGGGCTGTTCTAGATGTAAACAACAGAATCGATGATACGAATTCACCAATACCTGTTACGAAGGCCAATAAAGTTCCCGCTAGAATCCCACTAAGCGACAAGGGGAATACGATTCGACGAAAGCTATACCACCAGGAAGCTCCCAGATTACGGGCTGCCTCTTCGATCGAAGGATCCATCTGCATAAGCGTAGCCGACGTTGAACGGAACACAAGCGGTAAATGACGCACAAAGTAGGCTAGTGGTAAAATCCAGAACGTCCCCACAAGAACTTGCCCAAAACTGTAGGCAGACGGTGTACTGAAAGCTGTAATTAAATTAATCCCTACAACCGTTCCTGGTAATGCCCAAGGGAGCATAATAAACACATCAAGCAATGTCTTCCCTTTAAATTTGAGGCGAACGATCGCATAGGCAGCAGCAACACCGAATATCACATTGCCAACCGTTGCAACGAAGCTCATTTTGAAGCTATTCGCAATAGGTCGCCATGTTTTGCTGTCAGTAAACAATTCCGCATAATGACTAAATGTATATTGAGGCGGTAGTATTTGTGTCGTCCATGTACCATCAGTGGAAAAGGATATGAGAATCAATACCAGAATAGGCAGGAGCAGAATGACGACGCCTATCGTGGAGAGGATCATAGCTGTATATTTTCCCCATGCACTCTTGACCTCTGTCCGATGTACACTAACTCCTTTGCTCAAGTTCTGGTAATTTCGCAAGCCTTGATACCAGCGCATAATGATGAGAAAAAGGATGGAAACAATGGATAATAAGGTAGACTGCGTAGCTGCCATATCCAAATTTCCATTTGTTCGGGACAAATAAATTTGCATCGTCATCGTTCTATCAATTCCGAAGATGAGAGGTGCCGTATAAGAAGCCATGGCAATCATGAAGACAAGCAAGGACGAAGCCACGATAGCTGGAGTGAGCATGGGTAATATGATTCTCCGCCAGATATAAAGACGTCCGGCTCCAAGGCTTGCAGCTGCTTCCTCCAGGGAGGGGTCGAGCCCCTTGATCGCAGCGGAAGCGGTCATATAGAAATAGGTGTACATCGTAAAGGTGTGAACCATGAGAACGCCCCATACACCTTTTAGCGAGAACGGCACGTGGTCCATCTCAAACCAAAGCTTGAGCGTCCGCGGAATAATACCGCTTTCTCCATATAGAAAAGTGAATGAAAGTACGCCAACCAGCGGTGGCAGCGCCATCGGCACCATGGCAAGCACTGTCAAAGCCTTGCGGCCTGGAAACTCATAGCGTTCCAATAGAAAAGCCATGGTAACTCCGACTATCGCGCATGTCACTACACTAAGAACGGAGATATATACACTGGTCCAGAGGGCTTCCAAATTGGCGGTATGCTCCAAGCTGAAGAACCGTGCATAGTTTTTAAAAGTAAAATTCCCTTCCATTTGAATGCTCTGAATAAAGGTTTGATACAGCGGAAAGAGTACATAGGCCAGCAGTACCAGAAACAAGGGAGCAATTAATACGTATACGAAATGTGGCGAAGAGGTGATGGATGGCCGTTTGATCACTGGTTGATGAGATACTGGTTTCTTGAAGGTCATATTCTCATCCTCCGCCTATTCTAAAAAGTAAATGCTTTCCTTTGGTATATGCATCGCAAGTGTGTCGTCACGCTGTCGTACTTGATGACCTTGATTGACGAACATCGCTTTCAAGGGCTTATTGGATACGTCCGTCAAATAATTAACATTCACCCCGGTGAATTCTGCGATGACAACTTTTGCCAGGAAAGTGTTCTCCGATTGTGAAGATTCTGATTGTGCCTCGCGTACCGCCTCAGGACGAATAGACAGCGTGGTTTGTTCGCCCACTACCAGGTGACAATTAGGTGCCGTATGTCTCACCAACCCGCATAGAACTAGATCAGGAGAAACTCTCACATAGACCTGATCTCCTTCTATCCGCTCCACGGTTCCATTCCACAAATTAGACTCGCCTATAAAGGAAGCGACAAAACGATTAATAGGTCGGTTGTAGATTTCCTCTGGCTTTCCAACCTGCTGTACAACGCCGCCTTGCATGACCATGATCCGATCCGACATCGCCATGGCCTCAGCTTGATCATGCGTCACGTAAATGGTTGTAATGCCAGATTCTAACTGCAGCCTTTTAATTTCCAAGCGTGTTTCTTCTCTCAGTTTGGCATCTAAGTTGGATAAAGGCTCATCTAGAAGTAAAATATTCGGCTCAATCACTAGTGCTCTGGCTAGCGCAACACGCTGCTGCTGACCGCCTGATAATTGGTCAATACGCCGATTTCCGTAACCTTGTAAGTGTACTTGCTGTAATGCACGTTCTACCCTTTGGAGCCGTTCGTCCTTCGGCCGTTTTCTAACTTGAAGACCAAAGGCCACATTCTCAAATACCGTCAGATGAGGAAATAAGGCATAGTTCTGAAACACCATACCCGTATTACGTTTGTGGGGCGGCACTGTCGTTACGTCTTGATTGCCAAATACAATACGCCCAGAGGTTGGATAGTAAAAGCCGGCAATCATTCTCAAAGTTGTTGTTTTTCCGCATCCGCTAGGACCAAGGAAAGTAAAGAATTCACCGGGCTTAATCCGGATATGCACATCCTGGACGCCCGATACTTTCCCAAATTGCTTGGTTACATGTTCTAGAGCGACTTCGATCACGTACAGTACCTCCCTCACTTTGAGTTCGGGCAGAGGAGCTATCTCTACCCGAACGGATGTTGAACTTATTTCGCGCCTTTTCCTTTAATGCTCTCATCCCAATACTGCATCCAATCTTTCTCTTTTTCAGCCATAACCGTCCAATCGAGATTCATTGGTTTAAGTTCAATACCTTTCAACCAAGCTGGAAGTGAGTCTTTGCTAATATCCGTACGAGTAGGAATCTGGAACAATTTTTCGGCAAGTTCTACACGAAGCTTGGAGTCGAAAAGAAATTCATAAAACTTCTTCGCCGCTTCTTTGTTCTTAGCATTTTTCACCATACCTACGCCGTCTACAAGGATAGGTGCCCCGCTAGCTGGGTAAATAAAATCAAATGGCTGACTTTTCAAATGCTTCTGAATCATAATGTCCTGTAAATTCCAGAGCGAAAGTGTTCCTTCTTCACGGGCTAATTTTAAGTAAAGGTTAGTAGGATCCTGTGCATATTCCTTCGTATTGGCATCCAGCTTCTTCAGCCAGTCATACCCTTTCTTAGGATCGGCAGCACCTTCTTTGAAAATCATAGCGGAATAAATCGTTCTCATCGTTCCCGAAGCAAGTACGCCCCGAATGATGATCTTCCCTTTGTATTTCGGATCAAGAAGTGCGTCCCAATCTTTAGGAGCGTCCTCCTGCTTAAGTGCTTTGGAGTTGTACATGATCACTTCGGGCAGCAGCATTTCACCATACCAACGATCCTTAGCATCTTTGTACAAAGCTGGTATGCTGTCTGCGAAACTTGGCTTGAAGCTTTCCAAGAGATCTTCGTTCGCTGCAGTCATCAGACCGGATTGGGTACCGCCCCACCAGAAATCTGCTTGAGGGTTAGCCTTTTCTCCCCGCACACGCTCCAGAATCTGCTGTGCACCCATCGTTAATACCTCGACCTCAACTTCCGGATGCTTCGCATTGAATTTTGGAATAATTTCATCAACAACACTTTTATCCCTAGCTGTATAAATAACAAGCTTTTGCTTCTCTGCAGGTTTAGGTGCCTCCGTAGCAGCCGGTTTGTCAGAAGGCTTCACCGTGGGTGCTGGACTAGCATTTCCAGAGCTCGGCGTGGAGCCTCCGCAAGCTGTAATCACAACCATCATGATGCTCACTAGAGTGCCTACGAGCATTCTGGACACATTCCACTTACTTGTTTTCATTCACATAACCTCCCGAAAGGTATATTTTGTTGGAATTTACTACGGGGAAAGCTTCTAGGACACTGTGAATCGCCCCGATGATGCCCGCTTTGTAGCCTAGAGCCGCCAGCTTGATTTGGGGTACGTACGGAACCCATTCCGTCAGCATACCTTGGATCTTCTCAACACCGCTTTCCTCGATGTCAATCATCTCCCCGCTTAAAATCAACAAATCTGGATCGAGTATACTGACCATATTCGCGATTCCGTAAGCCCAATGTCTGTAGATGTCATTTAATAATCGGCCTGCCTCTATATGGCCATCTTCCGTATGGCGAATTAGTTGTTTAATCACACCCGGCTCTTCCACAAGGGAATGCAGCACTTTTCTGGCCTTTTCTTGGATGACTGGTACCGAGTAATTCCCTTCAAAAACGCCATATTCACCCCGGTTAAGCTTCTTTACCTGACCCACCATCATATATCCGATCTCTCCGGATGCTTCACGCGAGCCTCTATAAAATTGCCCATCCAGGATGATTCCCGCGCCGATTCCCGTCCCTACATACATATAAACCTGATTCTTAACTCCGTTGCCGACACCCTTATGAAACTCCCCTAATGTCATCAAGTTAACGTCATTATCAATCACAACAGGTAGACCTAATCGCTCTTCGATCTCCTGTTTCACCGGTAACCCCATCCATCCTGTGCTTGGCGCATAACTCACGGTTCCATCGCGACGCTGTGTAATTCCGGGTAAGCCTAAGCCAACACCTAGTAAGCGAGATTTCTCGAACCCACTCTTGCTAAGCAAAGTCTGCAGACCCAATTCCAGACAACGAATGGCCATATCTCCATTAGTTGGTTGTTGCAAGCGAAAGTTGTAATCAACTAACAAATCTCCACTTAGATCAGCGATAGACATATACAGCGTACTACCCTCAAAAATCGCCCCAACTACGCCATAAGCTTGAAAATTATATTCAAGCAGAATCGGCTTCCTTCCGCCTTTGGACTCACCTACACCAACTTCATGGATTAGCCCTTCCTTCATCATTTCATCGACCAACGCAGAAACGCATGGACGGCTTAGCTCTGTTAACTTCGCCAAATCTGCTCTAGAAACTCGCTTATTTTCCCGAAGCTTACGCAGAATCTCTTGTCTGTTCAATTGTTTAACGAGCTTGCTATTTCCGGTTTGATTGCGACCAAGCACCTTGTTCACCCCCTTTGATAGTTAGAATGACTAACAAAGTTTTCTAATACGATACTTATTAAGAACTTTCTGAATTAAGTACAACTTCAATAAAAAAGTAAGAGCGTAATCATCTATTCGCGCATGAATGAAAAAAAAAACTGCCATGTGGCAGCCCTTCTGAATTTGAAACCCTATTTCCAGAAAAACGTAATAAACCAATAATAAATATTATTTACTGCCAGCAAAATAACAGGTAAAGGAGAGATACTAACATGAAAAAATGGATGTTACTATTATTCATTCTTTCAACCATGATGTTGAGTGCGTGTTCACTATTAGAAGGAGCAAATAACTCGATAGACTATGTAAATCAAGCTACGCAGCACATAAATAAATTGAGTAATTTTGCAGAACAAGCACCGCAAATGATAAAAGATGCCGCGTTGAATCCCGAAACAAAACAGGAACTTGAAAATCAATTGAACGGATTAAAAAAGGAAATAGAACAATTTAATCTGAAAAGTGTTCCTTCATTTGCAAAGGATATTCATCAACAATTGGTAGATAAAAACGAAGTATTGTTAAAAGAGATAAATAAAGTGGTAGAGAATGGTCATTTGGCACTGGATAAACTTCAAAATTCACAAATCTTAACTACCATCAATGATATAACAAGCTTAATCAATCGAATTAATAATTTAGGCTCATAGTTTCTTATAAATGACGAATCATGTGAACTTGTTCCACAAATGTAGTAAATCCTAAACGCTCTAATAGCCCAATGAGCTCCTTGTTGGAATCTCTTATGTTCATAGTCATACGCTTACAAGAGGAAGAAAGAGGTGCGTATACTTCACTTAATACCGCCTTGACGATATCTTCAGCGTCTGCTCGGCCTGGAATCGATTCACATTGGTAAAGAGCGATGGTTGCCAGGTTACCGTCTTCTCCGAAAATACGCTTAAAAAGTGCGTAGCCAACCACCTCATTTCCTTCATCGGAGACGATTAAACATTCCCCATCTTTCATACTGGACCATTGTGTTTGCCACGCTGACAAATGTCTGTAGAAAGACAGCCCTTTGACTTCCACAGGCAGTCCTCGTTTCGTAACATATCGGCTAGGAGAGTTTGGCTGCAAGAGACTTGCGTCCAGAGTTTCTGTATGTTGGAAGCAGATTAACTGCTCGGTAATACCATAGCCGACACTTTGATAGAGCTTTATCGCAGCTTTGTTTTGAATGAGTGCCTCCAGTAAGGCGATATCCACACCTTGTTCACGATACAACTGGAGGTTTCTTTCCATCAGTATTTTTCCGATCCCTTTGCCCCTATGGTCAGGCGCAATGCCAGTCCCCCCGTTCCATGCTACTCTCTTTCCTTCTATGACACGGAACCCATTCATCACGAAACCAATAGGGTCACTATTTTCATACACGACTAGGGAATGCTCCAGTGAGAGCCCTTCGTTGACAGTTCTTGCAAGAAATTTGTCCAAGCTCAATGTACTATTTAAGAAATATCCTTCGAACCCCTCATTCCACAACGACACCATGTCCTCAGCCGACAATTCGCTCATTTTTTTGAAAATCAAATGCCTCTACCTCCATAGTGAATTATCCCCTGATATAGCGAAATACCTTCTTTTCCATCTCATTAATCATGGACTTATAGTCGGTTTCCTCACCGCAAAGCATAAATTGCAAAGCAAGGCCATCCCTAACTGACCAGAATAAACGGGAAGCTGCCGCAATATCAAGGTCGGAACGGAACTCACCTGTCTTAATGCCACCCTCCATAATTTCCTGCATGAACAATAAAGCTTTACTCGCATACTGGTTCCATCGTTCCGTTAATTCCGGTTGGCGTGCTGCATACAGCATAAACTCCAAATGAAAGGCTAGCCATTTGCGAAGTTCACCAAGCGATTGTCGACGGAATCGGTCAAACATATAACGTATTTGATCGGCCGCGCTTGGCATATTTTTGAAATCTTCACTGGAGTTCTCCACCATCGCATTCATTTTATCGTCGGCCATTTGGATATACATCTCTTCTTTGCTGGAAAAGTAACTGTAAATAGCGCCTTTGCTCATCCCCAAATGACGTACGATATCATCAATAGTCGTAGCTTGAAATCCTTTTTCTATAAAACAATGCAGCGCTCCCTCAAGGATAATCGCCCTTTTTTCTTCTTTATAAGCTTGCGTAACTTTAGGTGACATACAGCACCTCCTTTTTTCTGTTATTACGTCAAAACGCCCAATCTCCATTCCGGAACAACGGCTCTTTTTCCCCATTCTCCAAGATCCCATCAATATTCATGTCTGCTGAACCCATCATAAAATCTACATGCGTCAAGCTTTCGTTTAGCCCATGATTTTGAAGATCTTGTTGGCTCATCTCTTTTCCGCCATTCAGGCAGAACGGAAAAGCTCTGCCGATGGCAAAATGGCATGAAGCATTCTCGTCGTAAAGCGTGTTGTAGAAAATAAGATTTGTGTTAGAAATAGGCGAATGATACGGAACTAAAGCAATTTCAC
This sequence comes from Paenibacillus sp. JT22N1, assembly GCF_059692155.1. Classification (NCBI taxonomy): domain Bacteria; kingdom Bacillati; phylum Bacillota; class Bacilli; order Caryophanales; family Paenibacillaceae; genus Paenibacillus; species Paenibacillus sp. JT22N1. The sequence goes on along the minus strand of NZ_JCAUAW010000011.1, from coordinate 63,711 downwards.
CCAAATAGTGCGAACCCTCATCAATCTCAATGAGACTTCTCAAATTTTCTTCCCCCTTCTCGGCTTTAAAATCAATAATTCGCCCTTCTTTGAATGTTAATGAAAAGTTTTCAATGAGATTGCCATTGTAACTAAGCGGCTTGGTACTTTTCACGGTTCCGTTTACGCCATTTTTTAAAGGAGATGTAAATACTTCTTCAGTAGGAAGGTTTGCTATAAAGGAGATGCCATTGCTGTTGGTATTACCGGCCGAAACCCAAATATGCTCAGGCGGCAAACTTACTGTAATGTCAGTACCATCAGCGCGGTAATGAAGCGCTTTATATTGGCGTTCATTAAGCCAATTTGCTTTAGTGTCTAAAGTGCTTGAATGTTCTTTCCAATCATGCACCGGATCCTCCCGGTCTACTCTTGTTGCTTCGAAGATGGCATTCCATAGGGCGTCAACCCGCGCTTCTTCGGGAAGTGATGGAAATACCTTATCCGCCCATGAAGGTGAAGGAACGGCGATAATCGACCAACTGACTTTGTTGGTTAACCTAGCGGCAGACAGTTCCCGCAAAGCAGTGTTGGATGTTTTACTAGCTGTTTGAATGCGTTTGGGGTCAATACCATTCATAAGATCGGGGTTATTGGCCACGACATATAGAAATGCAGCATCATTTTCTGCTAATTCCTCATACCCTTTTGCCCGCCACATCGGGTACTCAAGCAATGCTTCATGGGGCGCTAGTTCATACTTTAACCGAGTAATTTCATCGTCGAACCACTCGACATAAACGTGCTTTGCGCCGACCCCATAGGCTTGTTTTACCAATCTTCGTACGAAATCCACCGATATTAAAGGAGCGAAGACGACCAATGTTTGTCCCGGTTGTACGTTGACCCCTAATTGTATGGCTAGTGATGCATATTTATCTAAATTGCCTTGGAAAGAATTCATTTAAATCCTCCTTCGTGCTAAAATATGAAATAATAAAGACTGACCAGTCGTTTTATTGTTTTTATTATTATTCCATATCATGCCAACTGTCAAGAAATAAAAAAGGAGCCTTTCGGCTCCGATAGGTTTACGTTTGTTTTTAGTACGTATTATAAATGTTTTATCGGCCTAGTATAAAAGCGCTTTCATTTAACGTAAACAAAGCGTTTTCAGATGTCTTTTATTTTTCATAGGCATTCACCCCTATTTTCAAAAAAAGCTTATACATAGCGGGTTTTCAGCGTGTGGAAAATCATAATATTGTAGAAAATGATAACATTTGAGCTGCGCTCCATCACAGCATTATGGCGATCCGCATAATCGGTATCATCTGGTGCCTTAATAGTAAAAGGTCAGTCTGCTGCGGCAGACCGACCTTTTTATTATTCAACCATCGTTCATCTAACTTTTCCTAGAATCAACTTAGGTTCCTCATTGCCGAACGAAACGTTCTGTAGAAACTGTAGTTGTATGCTACCATCATGAAACGTGCATTTTATAGTCACGCAAAATGGCGCTTCCACGTATCTTAACGTTAACAAGAGCGTATTTGTATCCTGCCATGTTACTGAGCCTACTGCTACATTTTTCTGTCTCATATGCAGCGTATACGTTCCCTCATACCATTGGTTCCTACCAAAGTAAACCGTATGTTTTCCGGTGTTATTTTCAATTGATACGTTGGCGGAATCCTCTGTAAAATCAATAGATAATGTTTTAATTTGTTCATCATTTTCTTCTAACTCGAACTCGATTCCCGATATATCGGTCTCCAGCGTTGAGCTTGAAAGAACTCGTGGCGGCTCCAATTTCAGTCCATGCAGTACATGGGTTAGCGACTCAGAGGCTTCCTTGTCCACAGGCAGCTCTTCGGATTTCATGGCAGGCAGCAGATGCTCCCAAATCGCATCAAGAACGTCCTGCATGTTATTCACTCCGGACGTTATCGCGATGACGGCATCCTGCTCCGGGAGGACAACGCAGAACTGCCCGAAAGCTCCGTCGCCTCGATAAGCGCCGTGACGGCATCTCCAGAATTGATACCCATACCCTTGAGACCAATCATTCTTGGTGCTGGAGTCATTGGAAATTTGCTTCGTTGTCGCTTCTTCTATCCAAATCTCAGAGATGAGCTGGTTCCCATTCCATTGACCTTTTTGTAGATATAGCTGTCCAAACTTGGCAATATCCTCGGTTTTGATCTTCATTCCCCAGCCACCAATGTTGATGCTGCGGGGGCAGCTTTCCGAAGTGGCTCCTTGGATGTCCAGCGGTTCCAACAGTCGTGGCTGCAGATATTCCAGTAACGTTTGATCGGTTACCTTTTGCAGGATGGCCGAAAGCATATAAGTAGCTCCACTGTTATACACGAAGTGCGTACCTGGCTCATGTTCCACGGGCAAATTCAAGAAATTGTTGACCCAATTATCGGTTGACTGCATCTTTCCGCTCGTATCTTCTGCATGACCTGTACCCATCATGAGTAAATGTCGGATGGTCATCGCAGCTAAATTCGGTGTAACTTCTGGCGGCGTATCCTCAGGGAAAAAGGAAACAACCTGGTCATCGAGCGAGACTCGCCCTTCTCCCACTAACAATCCGATGGCTGTTGACGTAAAGCTTTTAGTTAAAGAAAACAGCATATGCGGACGTTCAGGCAAATAAGGAGTCCACCATCCTTCCGAAACAACGTGCCCGTGTCGGACGATCATGAAGCTGTGAAGCTCTAGACTGCGGTCTTGAACCTCTTGTAGAAATCTCTTAATCGAGGAAGACGCGATACCTTGACGCTCAGGCTGACTTCTTGGTAGGGATCGAATAGCACTCATTCTTGTCTCTCCTTCTACACACCAGAATATGTAAATCAACAAGACTATTATATCACTTGCAACGTCTACTTTTACAAAAAATAGATTACAAGACTACTATCAACATGCTTATCGACAGGAATATATTACCTGCTAAGGTCGTCTTTCGCAGTTATTCGTAATCAATCCTACCCGTAATGCCCGGTGCAACAACCAAGGGTTGATCCACATTTTCGAATCGGTTATTCTTCACCACGACTTCATCAGCATCAATGGCATGAACGCCGATCGCCGAATTCTTAAAGAGATTCCCCGTAATCGTAATATTTCGATTATGTTTCCCATCGAAGCCTGCGGATTTGATGCCAATGCAGCCCTCAGCGCCATATCGCGGATGAAACCCGCAATGATCGAATTCGCAATCCACGATTTGAATGTTCGTTGCATGTCCTCCCTCGGCATGAATCGGCAGCTCAGCACCAAGCAGAATCCCAGGATTCATCGTGTTTCGGTATGTGCAATTCGCAATCGTAACATGATCATTCCTGACAAGATGCCCAGCTCCAGCAATGTTGACAAACACAGAGTGGGTACACGAATAGCTGTCAGCCTCCCAATAATCAGCCGCACATAGGCTTCCCTCGGCCGCAAATTCAGGAATATCTTGTGTGAATTGAACGCGATATAGATGGCCGCTCTCCTGTTTCCCTTCATGAGACCAACCAGCAATCACCTTTTTCTCCATATGTTCACCATTGTAAAACTCTATATGGCTGCCTGCGAGCAAAGCGGCAAACGTATATTTCCCGAAGAACAGCGCTTCGCGCTGTGAAAGCCTGCTGCCAAAGAATAGCCAATTGCTTTGAATATTTTGCCCGTCCATTCTGACGCCTTCCACATACATCCAGCTGATCTCAATTCGCCCGCCGCACTTAAACAGCTTCCATGCGTCTCGTGGTGCAGTAAATAATCTGTTCCCATCAGGCTTGAAAACGACCCGATCGGCTGTAATATGGCGGCAGCTCTCTGCTAGCATTGAAAAACCGTTGGCATTCATCATACGTAAATTGTTCAGTTCGAGATGATTGCATCTAACAAAATAAGTTTGGAAATCCGTTTGTGCTCCTTGATGCCATGAAAGATGTTCGCCTAGCCGAACTTTGGAAGCCACGCTCTCGCTGTTCAAAATAAGCGTCCTTTCATCTATCATCTTCCAAGCAGCGTCTGCGCCGCCACCATAAGTGACACTTTCCCCAATCAGCGCCCCCGTAACGGGGTCCAATCGGTTCATGCAGTAAGTCCCCATTCCCTCATAGCATGGATTGTCATCGAAGACATTCACTGTAATCGACGTATCTGTACGTGCTATGACCACTCCAGCAGATGCGAATTCAGGCTCTCTCGTAAACGCGAGATTCAGCAGCGACAGGTTCTCATTGTCCTCACACCATAAGATCGATGGCAAATATCCATGAATAGCCTCGTCATTGTAACCGACCAGTACAGTTGCTGGTTCACTGTCTTTTCCGACAGCGCCTTGCAGTGTTAATCCGTTAGAATCGTTAATTGGCAGATGGCATTCTTTCGATTGTTGATTGCCGCTTCCTGCATCATGTACCATTCCCTCGGTCTCTAACAGCTTAACGGAAACCAACCTATATCTACCTGGTTCAAATATGACTCTTTCCGCACCCACCTCAGTAGCTCTGTTAATTGCTTCTCGGATTCCTGCTGCGCTGTCCTCTTCAGAAGGACGTGTATAATCTTTGACATAGATACTTTTATCAGTAAACAAAAAAGTTCCTCCTTCAACCATTTCTCGGCATAATGTCATCATTATAAAGCTTCCTTGGCTCACCGAATATGAAGGATCTAACGAAATGTTTAGAAATCTAACAATCTTCAATCTTGCCGAAAAAAACCGCTCCTTTCCCAGTTAAGGAAATGAAGCGGCTTCAACCTTCTTCAAACTCTTTTCAATCGAATCAATTTACTGTCAAAATCACCTGTTAGTCTAACCTTCAAGCCGCATGCATTAAATTTTTACCTTTGAATTGTAGGGGTTCGTTTTCAATCCCCATTACTTGATAGTCAACATCATGTTCTAGTCCTTGAAGTTGTATTCGTGGTAATTCAGATGCAAATTGCTGAGCATGCAAATAGATAAAAACAACGGCCTCGCTACCGTCCGTACTTATATACTGGACTGCTGCGAAATTGGAATCTCGAAGTTAGTGCAGCCGATATAGATTTCCCGCGCTAATAAGCGGCCTGATTTGCTTACGACCAAATCCCTAAACCCACCCATCATTGCACTATGAAAACGAAATGATAATGAATTCTAATGGACTTGCGGCGACGCACTCGCTGTAAGTGCCTTTTCGGCGCTTATCGAGCAGCCTTCGCACGGCGTGACAGACTGTAAGCGCCTCTTCTGCGCTTATCGAATGGGCTTCGCGCGGCGCGGCAGGCTGTAAGCGCCTTTTCGGCGCTTATCGAGCGGGCTTCGCGTGACAGCAGTCAATATCTGACTAGCTGTCACTTCTTATTTTCATTAATTAACTAGTTAGGGCTGTGTTGGATTTTGACCTTTTTTGAACAAAGAATCAATTGAGATTACATAACTGCCATTCAGAAGAAGATAGATGGCAACTCCAATCATCGAAAGATCCAGCTCGTATCCGGCCATTTGACCGTTTCCGAAGAATCCGACGGCTAATTTTACTTTAAAAGTAGCGACTAGAAGTATGATAACCATAAGTGCGGATACAACACGTGTACCGAATCCTAGAATCAGTGCAAGGCCCCCTATTAGTTCGATCGTTGCCACGACATAGGCCATAAAACCCGGAATACCGATACTGTCGAACCAACCTGCAATATTGCCAATACCTCCTTGATACTTAGCAACACCATGAGCAAAAAAGGTAATTCCTAACAGCACTCTTAATATCAATGCGCCAATCTGATAATTATTTTTCACTTTAGCTCCGCTCCCCCCCATCACTAACTTTTTTAAAGTCATAAACTTTATGTTCGTATCATACTGTACTTAACTTACTTATGTCAAGCAACTATAAATAATTTATTATTGTACTTATTTTGTAATAACGCAAATAATCACGCCTGCTCTCTGCAGCCGTGATTGATATTACCAACGATCATTTTATTAAACCTTGCCAATCAAGCTTCTTTACTAATGCTCCACCAATTACTTTGATTTTTTCTTTGCTGCCGATCTTCCCTGTTTTCCCGGATCATTTGATTTCTCAGCATGTTGAGACCCATTTGGTTTGATTGGACCGTTGTCACCCATGTTCATTGCTCCTTTCCTTAGCGTCTTATTTAATTATGTACTAACAGGTAACGAATTATTATCATTCGCCAAATCTCATAAATTGCTTAATTGGATGTAATGATAAGCAAATCTTGTATAGAAGTGCTCATATGTCTTTTCGTCTGTTCATAGTGAGAACTAGCATTATTTAGCTGTTCATTAGTTAAGCGGTCCATTGATATAATCTTGAATTGCCGCCAATTAAGATAATAGTTGTAAGTTGGATGAAAACTCGGCTTGCTCAATTTAATAGTGGATTTATCTTACATTTTGGTTTTGACAACATCAATGGATGCCATCTCTCCAATTCTTGTATGCAACTCACTCTGAGCGGATAGAAAATTTCCGAGTGAATAAAGAACTAAGGTTTCATTTCCACTGATTGCCTCGTTAGTATTCCCCTGCTGCGACGTAGTCCATGTTCCTACCTCGATGAGAAAATAAAAAAGCTTATCCCATTTGGAATAAGCCCTCAATTCCCCAGCATGTTATCGCCCTGAGCATCCATATTTAGAGAGGTTTTTGATGGTTGGTGTAAACCCCGAATACAGTTAAGACAGCCGCTACGCCATTAGCAATCGCATTCATCTCATCGTCTTTAATAATATCTAATCCGTAAGCGTTTAATATCAGTTTGGCTGCTCCTAATAAACCCAAAGTTAACGTAAAATAGTTCACTTTCATTTCTCTCACCTCCATAAAAATAGGATGATATATCCTATGTGAGAGATTAAGAGTCGGACATATCCAAATGGTATGGTTCCAAAAGCACAAAAAAAGTGCTGCCACCCTTGTTCAAAGGTTGTCAGCACTTTTTACTTTTTACTTTTTACTTTTTACTTTTTACTAGATCAATCCGAACTCCTGACCGACCTTCTGCAATCTATCTAAGGCAAAAGATAAGTCTTCCTTTGTATGCTGAGCCGTTACAATAAGCCGTACTCGGTCCTTATCCATGGCAACCGTCGGATAGATGATTCCTTGGGCGAACACGCCTTCTTCCAGCAAACGATCCGAAAAGCGCATGGTTTGTGCTGGATCGCCTATTATGATCGGAATGATAGGAGTTTCACTTGCGCCCGTATCAAAGCCTAACTGCTGTAAAGATGCTCGGAATCCATTCGCGTTGTCCCAGAGCTTTGTTACTAAATCCGTGCTTTCCTTAAGCACTTGAATAGCGGCCAAGCACGTTGCTGCGATCGCAGGCGGTTGAGAGGTACTGAACAGAAATGGCCGTGCCGTATGAATCAAATGCTCTTTCAAGAGCTGGGCACCGGCAACATAGCCACCTACGGCTCCGATTGCTTTGGATAAGGTGCCTATTTGGATATGCACTCTTCCATGAAGACCGAAATGGTCTGTCGAACCTTTACCGTTCGTTCCAAGCACTCCGCTCGCGTGGGCATCATCCACATACACAATAGCGTCATAGGCTTCTGCTAGTTGAACAATGTCAGGAAGCGGCGCGATATCGCCATCCATACTGAATACACCATCTGTCACAACTACGCGTTTACGATGCTTTTGCGTTTCTTTCAAAATGGCTTCAAGCTGATTCATGTCCTTGTGAGCGAAAATTTTGCGGCTCGCCTTCGTTAAGCGAATGCCATCAATAATACTCGCGTGATTCAGCTCATCGCTAATCACCACATCGTCCGGTCCAAGAACAGCTGACAATGCGCCTTGATTCGTTGTAAAACCGGACTGAAACACAAGGGCCGCCTCAGTGCCTTTAAACTTGGCTAGCTCGATCTCCAGTTCCTCGTGTATATCGAGAGTTCCCGTAATCGTTCGCACAGAACCGCTGCCAACCCCATACTTCTCGATAGCTGCGATCGCAGCTTCCTTAAGCTTCGGATGATGGGTCAAGCCCAAATAATTATTGGAAGACATCTGAAGAACTTTCTTACCATTTAGGTACATCCAGGAGTCAGAACCGCTTTCCCATACTTTAATGGAGCGGTATCTTCCTTCTCGCTTCCACCCTTCGATATCCGCTGCCAAATCATTCAAATAGTTCATGTGAACCTCCTCAGAGTTTTGCGGAGCAAAACTTAATTCGTAAGCACCCGCTTTGGAGTTTTGCGGAGCAAAACTTACTTCGTAAGCATCCGCTTTGGAGTTTTGCGTTAGTGTGTAAATACTATTTTGCCGCATTGACCTTGATTCATTAACCGGAAGGCTTCCTCATACTGATCTAATGTAAATCTATGTGTGATAACCGCTGCCAAATCAATTCGCTTCTGGTTTAGCAATCCCTTCATTTGATACCAAGTTTCGTACATCTTTCGCCCAGTAATCCCTTCAACGCGCAGCCCTTTAAAAATAATTTGATTCGTAAGGTCCAGGCTCACCTCTTTGGTTGGAATGCCGAGTAAGGACACTCTGCCCGCGTTGGCCGCAGCTTCAAAGCCGTCTACGATAGCCTGAGGATTACCGGACATTTCAAGAACAACATCAACGCCTTCTCCATCCGTCATTTCTCGGAGAGCTTTGGATATACGCGTTTCCATGGCGTTAATCGTAAAATCCGCACCCATTTTTTGAGCGAGCTCCAAACGGTTAGGGTTAATATCCGCGGCATAAATAGCTCCTGCTCCGCAAGCCTTTGCTACTTGAATGGCCAATAAGCCAATCGGGCCCACACCAATAATGGCAACTGACTTTCCTACAATGTCGCCAGACAGAACCGTTTGCACTGCATTACCAAGTGGGTCCTGCAAGCAAGCGATTTCAAACGGAAGATCAGGAGCATTATGAATAATGTTGCTTGCCTTCACAACGGCATAATCGGCAAAGCAGCCAGGTGCCGTAATCCCGAAGCTTATGGTATTCGGGCAAACATGCGCATTTCCCGTCCGGCATGCTTTACAAGTACCACATACCATGTGGCCTTCCGCAGAAACATAGTCACCGATTGTTACACCCTTGACCCGTTCTCCGACTTCCACAACAATGCCTGCGAATTCATGACCAAAGACATTCGGCGTTACAACGGTTTTGTCTGCCCAGGCATCCCAATTGTAAATATGTAAATCTGTTCCGCAAATTGATGTTGCTTTAATGCTGACAAGAACCTCATCGGCTCCGCAAGTCGGAATAGGAACTTCTTTCAGTATGGCACCAGGTCCTCTGTGCTCTTTAACCAGTCCAATCATGGTAGCGCCCATTATCGTTCCCCCAAGTTTAGTTTAATATAATGCACAAACGTGCGTTTTACTATCTATATATACCATATTATACAAACGTATGTTATATTGTAAATAGGCAATTTGACAAAACGGAAAATAAATATTGGAGGACCTGAAATGAACGAACCGATTCATAAAATGGTGGGTCGAAAGCTTTTAAGCATTCGCAAAACAAGAGGACTAAGCTTAGATCAAGTCGCTGATCTGACTGGTGTCAGCAAAGCGATGTTGGGGCAAATTGAACGAGGAGATTCGAATCCGACGATTTCCGTACTTTGGAAAATTGTGAGCGGCTTACAAATTTCGTTTACAAGTCTAATCGAAGATACCGAACCGAAGATCACGGTTGTCCGCGCAGCCGGGCTTTCTCCATTTGAAGAGGAAGATGGACAGTATCGCGCATTCCCGCTCTTCCCTTTTCACCCTCAAAAGAGCTTTGAAATTTATACGGTCGAAATGGATCGTGACTGCAGCCATGCCTCCGAACCTCATAATGAGGGCGTTGAAGAATACATTCTCATGGTAGAAGGAAGTCTGGATCTAACCATTTCCCAAGAAAGCTATACACTCAAAGCTGGCGATGCCATTCACTTCACAGCAGATCGGCCCCATACGTATACGAATACATCTAACGCTAAAGCCGTCTATAAAACCTTAATTTACTATCCTCCTTCTTAACTTAAAGAGCTATTGTCCACCTATATCTATTAAAGAACGCAAGCAGCCTAATACCAAGGCCGCTTGCGTTCTTTTCTCATTATGCCTTGACTAATGTCTTGTAGAATTGCTCGATTTCAATCGGCTTTCCGCCATTCACACGCGATTCCTCAGCAGCAAACGCCATCAGATGGCTTCGCACAGAAGCAGCCGCGGATGATTCACTTTCTCCCCCTGCGTATCCACGAACCTCGCGAAGAAAACTGCGCACTATGCCCACATCGCCGCCGCTATGCCCTTCTTCGGATGCATGGACATGAATCGCATTCTGCTCATTCGTCACAAAATCAGTTACAGTGAATGTATGCTCTTCCATGTTTCCTCTGATTTCACCCTTCGTTCCCATGACTTGCACAATGCGCGTATTATCCCGCGTAAACCCGCACATGCTGAACATCGCGGTAGCCCCGCTGGCAAATTCCATATTCACTACCTGGTGGTCAACGACATTGTTATCGCTGCGGTACACGCATTTGCCGTATGGCGTTGTGCGCAGCGCCTCAAGTATGCCCTCTAAGCTAGTATCTGTTGTGAACTTCGCTGCCCAGTTCTTTCCGGTACCCAAATAATATTTGGGCGCAAAGTATTGACAGCTGGCTTCCGCCGGACAGCCGTCGAGACAACGTGCAGGCGCGCCTTCTGGTGCGTTCTCCGCATTAAAATGCATAAGTGATCCGAATGAACTCACACGCTCGCAAGGCTCGCCCATGATATACGATAAAATATCCATATCGTGGCACGATTTAGCCAAGATCATCGGACTCGAAGTGTCCGAGTTATTCCAGTTGCCGCGTACAAAGCTGTGCGCCATATGCATATTGCCGACATTCTCATTGAGTTGAATGGATACAATTTGTCCAATCTTTCCTTCATCGATGACACGTTTCATCGCTGTCCAGAACGCCGTATAACGCAGTACATGGCATATCGTCAGCAAGCGATTATGCTTTTTAGCCATACGCTCCATTTCGACGCATTCTTCTGGACTTGGAGACATCGGTTTTTCGAGAAGGACGTGATAACCAAGCTCAAGCGCCTTCAATGTCGGTTCATAATGCATCTGATCCTGCGTACAAATGATGGCGATATCCGCCAGCTTCGGCTGGGCCAAAAGCTCTTCCCAATCCGCATGGGCATGCTCCTGTGGAATTCGGTGAGCAGCAATAAAAGCTGCCCTCCTTTCCTGATCCGGCTCCGCTACTGCGACAATATCAAGCTCGTGAGGATAATTAAGCGCGTAAGGCGAATAAGCTTGGGCACCGCGATTGCCGGCTCCCAGTAGAATGGCTGTAACTTTTTGCATAGTTGGTCTCTCTCCTTATGATGTCTGTTAGGACTTACTGCCTGTAAAAGCAATTCCTTGAATAAATGAGCGTTGGAAAATAAAGAAGATAATAATCATAGGCAAAATGGCCATCATAGAGCCTGCCATAATAATTGTATAATTCGTTTTATGCTCGCCTTGGAGGAACGCAATGCCCGCAGACAGCACCATTTTGTCTGGTGAGCTGTTGACGATGAGCGGCCACATCAGATCGTTCCACGACCACAGCATGGTGAAAATGGCGAGGGCGATCATCCCCGATTTTGCCAATGGCAGCATGATCTGCCAATAAATACGAAATTGATTGCAGCCATCGAGCTTAGCTGCTTCTTCCAGCTCGTGCGGCAGTGTCATGAAAAATTGGCGCAGTAGAAATGTGCCGAAAGCACTGAATAAACCTGGAACAATGAGTGCTGTAAGCGAGTTGAGCCACCCTAAGTCTTTCATAATCATATACTGCGGAATGAGAAATACTTGACCCGGCACCATAAGTACGGACAGCATCAGAATGAAAAAGAAATGACGCCCCGGAAAGCTAATTCGGGCAAACGCATAAGCAGCTAGTGAGCAAATGATTAATTGGCCGATTACTTTTATTACCGTTGTAATAAATGTATTCCAGTAAAAAGTGAAAAATGGCAAGTTCAAAAATACCTTCGTGTAATTGCTCCATTGAAACGTTTTAGGAAGTAGAACTGGAGGTATCGCTGTTGACTCTCCTAACGTTTTCACCGAAGTAAGAAACATCCAGATGAAGGGAGTTACCATGATGACAGCACCTAGGATAAGAATAAGATGAATGAACCCGGTCTGAACCGATTTTCGTTGATGGAATTTGGTGTTCATACAGCTGCCCCCCTCATTCGTAGTGAACCCATTTCTTCTGAATTTTCATTTGAATATACGTAATTATCATAATAATGGTAAACAGCAGGACAGCGATTGATGACGCGTAGCCCTTGTTATTTTTCAAGAAGCCGTATTTATAATATAAGAACACAATCGACTGCGTAGATTCCATGACGATATCGCCTACCATCATATATATGAAGTCGAATACCTGAAAGGCGCCAATCAGTGAAGTGACCAGTACGAAAAAAATGGTTGGCGTCAAGAGAGGTATCGTAATACGCATAAATTTGGTTACAGGCCCCGCACCGTCAATGGATGCGGCTTCATAGTAGGAAGCTGAGATACCTTGAAGTCCAGAAAGAAATATAATCATGTGGCTGCCAATGGAACACCATATAGCAACAATAATAATCGATAATAACGCCGTGCGATTATCCGTCAACCAGTGTGGACCAGGAATTGACAATAAACCAAGTAAGTAATTGATCAAACCGAAATCAGAGTTGTACAGCCATTTCCAGACCATTGCGATCGCGGCCGGCATGGTTACGACCGGAAGAAAATACATTGTACGGTATATGGACAACCCTTTGACCTGTTGATTTAGCAGAACAGCCAGCAGGATGGACAGGATGATCCCGATCGGCACTGCTAGGATGATATATATGCTTGTATTCCGGATAGCTTGAAGTAGTTCTTTATCCGTAAACAGCATCTTGTAATTCGCCAAGCCAGTCCAGGTGTATTTGCCAAAAGCCCCCCATTCCGTAAAGGAAAAATAAAAGGTTTGGAATACAGGCCAAATATAAAATACCAGTAAGCCAAGCATGAGTGGCATAATCATGATATATGCCCACTTCCAATCAGATAAACGCTTCGAGCTGAATCGCATGTTTACTCACTCTCCTATGAGTGGAATTGGGGAAGGAGATCCGTTTGGGAACGTTGCTTTCCGAAACGGATCCCCTGAGCCTTATTTTTCTGCTGCTAATGCTTGGTTCATCTTAGCTCCGAGCTCTTTGGCCGCATCAGCTACCGGTTTATCTCCCGTCCATGCATTTTTCAAAATTTCTGTTTCGTAAGTATTCCAAACCGAAGTATTTTTGGATACAGGGTACGGAGTTGCATACTCTGCCATATCAATGAAAGCTTTTGCTTTATATTGAGGGAATGTAGCTAACCAAGAAGTCTCGCTGCCCTTGTACGCCGGAATCGCTCCACCTTGTTTCGCAGCAATTTCAGCCGCTTCCTTGGAGCCAAGGAATTTAACGAATTCCCATGCTTCTTTCGGATGTTTGGAGTTGGCGGATATCACATGACCCAGACCGTGAATGACAACACCTTGCTTTTTCCCTTTTGGCAGCACGGCTACGTCTGCCTTGTTTTTCATATCGGCGTTTTGATTGATGGTAAACGCTGCCCAAGAACCATCAAAATACATAGCAAGTTTGCCTGAGGTGAACATATCTGCTGGTGCAGTTTCCGTCATCTGAGCTAGCGTCGGAGATACTTTATGCACTTGAATCAGATCCGTCAAAAACTTCAAACCTTCAATTGCTTCCGGTTGATCAAAGCCTGATTTCTTATGATCTTCCGAAATGACATAGCCGCCAGCCTGAAGAATAGTGTTATAGAAATCCTCCTGATTCATCATTGGAGCCGCGAAGCCATATATGCCTTTAGCAGGGTCTGTTAATTTCTTAGCTGCTTCCGTTAACTTGCTCCAATCCCACGTGCCGTCAGGATAAGGAATCCCTTTATCATCGAACAGCTTTTTGTTGTACCATAAGCCAATCGTGTCAAAGTCTTTAGGAATTCCATAATTTTTGCCGCCCAGACTATAGAGCGAAACCAGCGAGGTTGGATATTTGGTGAGATCTAACTGGTCGGTCTTGATCGTCTCTGTCAAATCCTTCAACATGCCGTTACCTGCATACTTGACGAAATTAGGACCATTCATCCAAAGTACGTCAGGCATTGTCCCGCCTTGAGCTGCCGTTTCTAGTTTGGTGAAATATTGTTTATACGGCGTATTCTCCGCTTTTACTTCAATATTCGGGTGACTCGCTTGGAACGCTTTGATGACATCGGTCATCGTATCCATACTCCAGCCGCCATACGTAATTGTCACTTTTTCAGCAGATGCTGTGGCCGCAGCCTTTCCATCGGTTTTGGGAGCATCTGTGGATGTAGAGTTAGATGAACCAGAATTACCGCAAGCGCTTACAACAACCATTGCCGACATGAGCGTTGTGATGAGAACAACCTTTTTTGTATTGTTGACCATTTCGCTATCACCCTTTTTTCATTTTTTTATGATCGAACATGCAAATCGTACATACGCCGAAAACTTATTTCACCCCCCTTCAATTCGCCCAATATATTTGGCGCCAAATTCTGGATAACGTTATCCAGACAACCAAAAAAAATTAGTTTCTGGTAAATACAGATGATTGTCTCACAATAAGTCGATGTGGAAGCAGCACTTTGGAAAGCTGCGGTTGCTCACCATTCAGCATATCCAACAAGGTGGAAGCTGCTGTTGTGCCTATTTCGACTTTTGGTACATGAACCGACGATAACGGCGGTGTTGTATATTGGGCAAAATCAATATTATCCATCGAGATGAAAGCAATATCCTCTGGAATACGCAATTGGTTCTCAATGACAGCTCGCATAGCAGGAATCGCTAATTGGTCACTCGCCGAAAAAATCGCCGTAGGTCGTTCCAGCTCTGTTCGCTTCAAGCGCTCCATGATACTCTCATAACTGCGGTCGATTTCCCATCGGGTGTCTATCACCCATTCTTTGTTTAAAGGAATACCCGCATCATACATGGCAAATTTAAAGCCCTGAAATCTCTCTTCGCTGTTTAATTCACTTGTATGACCTGGCCCGCCCACAAAACCAATCGATTGGTGCCCTTGCGAAATGAGGTGATCGACAGCTGACTTCGCGGCGTGAATACGATCGTAATCAACCATGGTAATTTCCGTACCATTCGTACAAATACCTATCAGTGCTAGATCATCCACTTTTAGCAAATAGTCAACGATCTCGCGCCCTACTTCGCCAACGATAATAATGCCATCGACTTGTATGTCATGTACGCAACGATGCAGCAGCGCTTCGTCTTTGAGTTCATCTGATGTATGCATGAAACCCAAAGAATAACCGGATTCCAATATTTTCTTGGTAAACGCAGTAATGATTGGCGAGTAATAAGGGTGATCGTCGTTCAGACGAGCCGTTTGAATGATGCAGCCAATTTGCTTCGTCTGCTTTTTCTCTACCTTTTGTTTGTTTACAAGGTGACGTGCCGATTCATTAGGTGTGTAATTCAATTGACGAACAGCCTCCCAAACCTTGGCCTTCGTCTCCGGGTTGATGTGCCTGCTGGTATCATTTCTCACCACACGTGAGGCTGTTGAAATGGAAACTCCGACTAAATCTGCAATATCTTTGAGAGTAGGCAATTCATACAGCTCCTTCTATCTAAACCTTATATCCAACTTTTGCCCAAACGTTATCCTGATGTTTGGGGCAAACGCTTTCTTACAGAATAGTTCATCTCTTTATGAGTTGTCAATACGTTTGATACCTTAACACACAAAAAAGTGCTGACACCTTTTTTGAAAGGTTGCAGCACTTTTTTACATGCTAGATATTTATTTCGAAGGAGCAGGTTCAGCTGTTACCTTATACTTGGATGAAATATAAGTGACAGTTTTCGCTTCGGTAATCACCTGGGCATACATCATGTCAGGTTTCGGGTCGAGCAATGTATACGTAATGACAGCCTGACCATCTTCGTTAAACTGAATCGCATTAACTTCAATACCGTAACCTGAGTTAGGTTTATCTCCTCTGGACAGTGTTACCTTGTTAACATCATCATTTACTTTCTCAACCTTTACCGCTACTTCTTCAGTAGGAGCCGGTTTTTGAATATTAGCTTCCATTACGCGGATAGCATTATAGAGCCAACTTGCTGCTTCACCCCGCGTGAGCTCACTTTTAGGATTAAACTTACCGTCCTTATCAAGGGCAGTAATTTTGTAAAGCAGTAATCTCTGTAAAGTGCCCTGATAATCAAGCGTAATTTGATCCTCATCCTTGATCATGATGAACATTTTGACCAGCGGGAAATTGCCTTTCTTTTCTAACGCACGAACTAATAAGTCCCCAAATTGTTCGCGAGTAATCGTCGCATTCGGGTTCACATCCTTAGGAATCTGCAATCCGTGATAATGCGCAATGATAAAAGCGTCCGCATACCAGGCATCATTGGAGATGTTCGAATACATGTCCGTTGCTTCCGGCTGTTTCTTGAAACGCATTAAATCTAAGTTCAGGTCCAAGCCTTTTACAATCATTTGCACGCTCTGTGCATAACTAATTTTCCCTTTAGGAACAAAGTGCTCCTGATCGATCCCACTTACGACACCGCGGTCTTTTAAGGCTAGAATGGATTCTGCTTGTCCGTCATCTAAATCAGAAAAAGCAAAAGCTGAACCGAACGTCAAACTACTGCACAATAAGGTTGTTAACGTTAAAGCGGCTATTTTTTTCATCAGCTCTGTCTCCTTTGGGCATGTTTTTGTATAACCCGTTTCTGAGTTACTTACATAACGTTGAGCAGTCAAATTATGTTGCAGATGATTTTACAATTAAAAAAAAGACTTTACTTCCGCTCCATGACCGATATTAATTCTTGTTTAAAGCGGTCATCTAAACGATCATTACCAATAAAATTCAGCATCAACTGTTTATTTATACGATTCCCTTTAAGATAGTTTAATAAGAGATCTGCTTTATACTTCCTACCCATCATTTGATAGGCAACACACCATATTTCAGGGTGACTGACTTGGACACCATGCCATATTGCGGCATTTTCAATGGGAAACTTCACTGTTCCTTTGGTGTTTTGCAATGCGAAGGAGCCAATAAAATCAATATGTAAAGAGGGAACATGGATGCGAAACTCACTTGCATATGGAAAGTCTCCACTTTTAAGTTCCATCCATGGTAAATCGTCTAAAACCTCAATCAGTTTATCTTTTGGGCATTCCACAACAATATCCCAATCATTAACTTTATCGATGAGACCCAAATAATACAGCAAACCGCTCCCACCAAGGGAATATTGAATTTGACTTTGATTGAGCTTTTTGGCTATTTCATGTAGGTCTTTAATATTCATTTGAGAATTCTCATTTCTATCTGTAGTTTTAGTTATATTCGTGAACTCTAATTGGTTTCCTTTATCCATCTCATCTCCTTATGAAGTATTTGGTTTATTTTGGTAGTAGACACATATAATGATCTTAGCATCCGACGGACAGGCTTGAGTTATTTACATGAGAGGACAACCATTATGCAGGATTGGTTCATTATCTTCATGTACAATTTATTCACGAATATCGATAACGCGATTATGATACAACTTACCCTTCATAAATATAATCTCAGAGGTAGAATCACATTTTATCTTTTTATGCTCCTCTGCTTGTTTCGTATTCTATATATTGCATGTGTACAATCGATGTCAGATGTGCCATACATCAATGTTGCAACGGCCCTCATTATGTTCTTCTTTGCTATTCGGATGGTCATGCCTAAGAAAATGATGAGAAGACATTTTACCTATCTGTTCATCTTCAGCAGTGTTGCAGCTTTAGATTTAATCATGAGTATTGATAGTATCTTGCTGACAGCAAGGCTATCAGATAACTTATTATTCATCGCTATGGGTGTATTGCCGGCTTTATGTCTCATCTTTTTATTTTCCTCTAAAATGGAAGAATTCATTACAAAAATGCCCTGGATTGAAGTTGCCATCGCCGGCTTATTAGCCCAGTTAGCAGTCTTACAGTTAAAAAAAGAACCAGACATCCTGCACTTGCTGCAAGAGGAATGGTTCGATTTAATGGCCATCACCGCCATGTGCGTGATCTGCAGTGTGGGTTGGTTCAATCTTTGGAGGAAGACGTATTAACATCCCTTTTATCTTATTCACGAACATTTCTAATCTCGTCCATGCTTTTTTTAGCCCTGCTGTTAAGCGATTTCTTGTCTTTTAGGTTATATTGATACAGCTCATGTCCTGGGTCAATTATCAATGGTTTTGACATAATATCTTCTAGAATCTTATAGGTAAGTTGATAGGCCGTATACCTTATTTCTCTAGAAACTACCTTCTTTGAGGATTTGATTATCTCCATTAGTTTTTCGGCGTACATAAGCTTAACGATACTATCGGCTCCCATAATATGGCGCGAAGCAAAGGCAATCACATTGTCAAGAATTCGTGAATCCTGATAATATTTTGCTAGTGATTCTAAGTTTGTAATCGCATCCCAGTCTCTTATCGATAGTTGATTCGTGTAGTTATCAATCCATTCGTTGTACCAGTCAATTTCGATTTGACCTTCTATTTCGTATGTTTTAT
Organism: Paenibacillus sp. JT22N1; assembly: GCF_059692155.1. NCBI lineage: Bacteria > Bacillati > Bacillota > Bacilli > Caryophanales > Paenibacillaceae > Paenibacillus > Paenibacillus sp. JT22N1. The sequence continues at coordinate 45,046 of NZ_JCAUAW010000011.1, read as the reverse complement.
ATTCTTCGAAAACACCCTCACGATGCATTTGAAAAAAATGCCCTCGATACAAATCGAATAATTCTTTGGCTCTCAGCCGCTGCTCCTCCAAAAAAACTCACCACTTTTATTATATATTCTTTGCAAAATCACAATGATGGAAACAGCGTCATAAGCGCTAAAGCACCTTCATGTTCTGGTGATAATTCTATGGTATTAAAAGCAAATTCCCTAGCAGCAGCATCTTCACCGACTTCGTAATAGCAAATGGCCATCTCATAAAGCACCGAAGCGTCATTTCTGTACTCATTGTTGGTCCGTTCGTAGAATAGCAAAGCATCTTTGTACATATCCATTTGATACAATATCATAGCGCAGTCCAAAGCTAAGTCACGGTTTAATTCCATCGGATAATACCCATCCCACATCAGAAGTATACCTTGTCGAATGTCCGATAATTCTTCTTCATCACACGTAGGAATAAGATTCGAGAGGCGCTTCGCGCTTTGGAGGAACAATTGAGCATCATACCCACCCAAGCGCCAAAAAGCTAAGAGTTGGTTAATTTCCATGAGATCCAAATGCGAATCAAACCATTCTTTGATACTAAAAAAATCATCCGGACCAAAACGCTCGACAAACCGTCGATAGGCTAAGCGTGTAAGACCATAACTGTGCGGATTTGGCACCATAAGCATACAGCCTATGTTCAAATGGTTATAGGGATGTGATGTGAATAAACTCATGGCACCCTTTTGCTCAAAAACATACCCAATGGCATGATAATTGGCTGTCAAGGAAAAGCTTCCATGATGAATCAACTTGGGAGGTTCGTTATATTCCCAGTTCTCAATTCGGTGGTCACCTTTATCCGCAGTGAGCAGGAGAAATCCCTCTTGCGAGAGCAGACCAAGTCGTTCCAAACATTGCAGGCCAACGGCCGGGAAGAGGATATGGGAATCCTCCAGCATCTGCGAATACAGCCCTACAACCTCGCGATAAGGGTATGATTCCTGTTCATATTCAACAGCTCTTCGATAATGATACTCGGGAATGACGTTCTTCAGCATATCCGCAGCACTACGTTCGGCATCACCTTCTGGGAAATGCAAAGAAACCATGCATTCATAAATTTTATTTTCATCTACATAAATCAGTTCTTGCGGAATACTGTCAAAAAAGTAATTCGCAATAACCAGCAGAGGCTGCTGTAAGTCACCCGTTCTAATTCGATCACCAGATTGCGTCAAATGAAGCTCGGTACCCAGCTCAGCATCAAATTGTGCAAAGTCCAGAACCCCTTGTTCCACAAAGGGAAGTAAGCTGCGGTGCTGCTGCCAAAAGGCGATATTCTTGAACGCCAGATCACTCATCACATATCGAAACGGTGGAAGTACTATACCTGAATAATCCCTCAGCTCACATAGTTCCTTTACGATATGATAGGCTAACCTGCCCGAACCCGCTCCAAGCTCCAGTATCGTCACCGGTTCCAACGTGTAACCAAGCCTCGCTCTATCTTGAAGAAATCCAAATACGATCTCGGCATAGGCAACCGCAATACTTGGGTTACTGGTTATGTATTGTGGAACCTCTTCACTCTGCCATGCACCAATTCCCTGCTCTTCATAATAAGTTCGCTGAAGCTCCCATATGGGTGCTTCACTGAAACGATAAATCTTCTGATCCCTATGTGTCATCGACTTGAACCTACTTTACTCCATTATATGAAAAAACAACTCCCATCTTACCATAAAGTACCTCCTAATCAAAAATAGAGTCCAGTTCGGACGTCATTTTGCTTTGTTGTGGCAAATGGGCCTTCTGGGCATACACTAAGGCATAAACTTCGAGAGGAAGACCTAAATGACTTATAATTATGAAAACCTGCCGCAACCACTCCAGTCTTGGACGTTTCAGCAGCCTAACCAACCCCCAGTTCACCATCCCGCATGGCCTTACATCGCTCAGGCTCCTTGGGCTCAGGATTTAGAACATGATTTCCGTGAAAGAGATCAGCCACTCACTTTTGTTCTGATTCACGGCTCATGGGCAGATGCAAGCTTTTGGGCAGGGATTGCTGCTGAATTACGCAAAAAAGGCCATACCGTCTATGTTCCTGAATACCCAGGACATGGCGCTGACCCTAACAAGGCTGCTACACATGTGATGATGACAAAGTCCATCGCCGATTACGTAACATCTCACAATTTAAAGAATATTATTTTGGTTGGACATAGCTTTGGAGGCAGTTTAGTTCAAAAAGTAGCAGAACTTATTCCCGATCGTCTGAAAAGACTCGTATTCATGAACGCATTTGTAATTAAAGATGGTGGGTCGCTTGCCGATGAGTTTCCTCACTCTATGAAAGCCATGTTCAAGCAGCTCGTAGAAAGCTCAAAGGACAATACAGTATTGCTTCCGTTTCCTCTTTTCAGAGAATCCTTTGCCAATCTAGCAAGTTATGCGCAAGCTCAACAGCTCTATAAAAAAGTCACACCTGAACCTGCCGGGCCCTTATTTGAAAAGTTTGACTTGAAGAAATTTTACAGCCTGCAAGTACCCAAAAGCTATGTCCATCTGATGGAAGACACTGCTATACCACTTGGCAATCCAGATTATGGCTGGCATCCGCATATGTCAAGCCGATTGGGTTTATATCGATTTATTCAAGCACATGGTGACCATATGTCAACAGCGCAATTCGATCCTAAACTTATTGCACGAAAGATTTATGAAGGGTCTAGAGACTAACAAGCTATAAGTAGTTGATAAGTATTTAATAATTCGTCCAACTCACCAGATAATCGCAATATGAACTCGGAGCGCAGCTCGTACATGTTTCCCGCATGGTTAAGCTCATCTCTTTTAGCTTCTATTTTCTTTTCTATTTCAATTAACGAGTCCATTGTGCATGACCTCCAATGAGTAGTCTATTATTTATATATTTTATACAAATATTGTTAAGAAAATATGTGCATGGCTAAGTAAACTATGAAAAAGCGCTGTTGTCGAAGTGACAACGTGCGCTTTTGGCTAAGAGCAAGTTGACTGACTTTTTTGCTTAGGATTATTACGCAACCAATTCAACATATCGTCAATCGTATGCACTGGTACAATAAGCAGCCCGGGCGCTCCTCGTCTTGCTTCTGACTCATTTAGAGATGGAACGAAGAATACATCGGCATCTGTTCTGCTGACGCTATAGGCTTTTTGCTCTACGCCTCCAACAGGACCGATCGAACCATCGGGCTCCATGGTACCCGTGGCTGCAACACGATTGCCATAAGTAACACCGCAAGGTGTAAGCTGATCAATCAATGTTAGTGCCAGCACTGCCCCATGCGAGGGTCCTCCCTCATGCAGTAAATAGTTATGATATTTCACCGGAATTGGAATATCATATTGCATCTCATTCGCAACTTGAATGCCGAAGGCAGCACGACTTGGGTCATCCGGATTTGCTCGAGTCTGAACCGAAAGACTTACTTGCTGTCCGCCGCGCAGCACCAACACCTTCACCTGATCCCCGGGCTTGGTCAATTTCATGCGGGCTGTCAGCTCTTGAATCGTTGTAACGCTATAATCATTTACTTCCTCGATCACATCGCTTAGCTGCAAGATGCCAGTGCCAGGGCTATCTTTCAGGATAGCCGTGATACGAACACCGTGCGAGGTGATTCCCTTGCCTTTACCTACTTTCTGAAAAGCAATAGCACTTCCCGCGGCGTTCGCATCCGCCTTCATCGTACGTACTTCTTGGTTGTACTCTCCCAAAGACATTCCAAGATTCTTCGGTTCAAATACATACTTAGCAAAAAGCTTCGCATATAGCCAATCGATCGGAAATGCTGGCCGCTCAAAGACGAGTACACCAGAAATTTCTCCATGAACATTTCCCTCATTTGCCTGTGCGTAACGATTCATATTTAAGGTCAATCCTGGGTAAGTGACCATAGAATTCGTCGGCCAGAACATCACAAGCATTAGTAACAAAGTGGAAATAAACAAAGTTATACTCTGAACAGGCATCTTACGACGCATCCGTTCATGGAAAAATAAATCTATAAACACTAGTAACCAAGTTATTAGAAAAATACTCACCGAAATTTCAATCTTTTTCGGAATTGTGAGGAGGATGATTACACTCGCCAAGGAAGCAACGATTACCGCGACACTTCGAACGCGACCCCAGGCATTTCCTTGCGAGAACATATGCCATAGTGCACCAGCCATCCAAAGAAAAGGAATCAAGGCAAGAGCATAGATCAGTAGATCAATCGCATCTATCCAATAAATCCTTGTACCCAATCGCAAGGGATCTGGCAGCCAAATTAATTCCCCAGTTACAGCTAATATCAGAGCCAAAACCATACCCAAGTAATAAAGTGTTTGCCAGCGTGCCATCCCTCAAACATCCCCTATTTCACCGAATCGTAAATGTACGCCATACATTAACGCACAGCTTTAATAATAACGTTTAATCCTAAGAACAACAATTGGAGTCGATTATCTAATTAAAAATAGCAGATACCATAATCATAAGGTATCTGCTGCTTTTAACTAAGTTATTTCGTTCATATATTTCACAACTTCATCATAAGAGAGCTTGCCTCCGAAAATATCTAAGGCACTCCCAATGGTAATATCAAGCTTTCCGCTGGATAACTCATTGAATAACTCAATATCCGCGAATGATCTTGCCCCTCCAGCGTAGGTAGTAGGAATTACAACCCAATCTGCCAACGTACTGACCAGGCTTTGCTGAATCCCGCTTTGTTTGCCCTCTACATCAACAGCGTGAATCAGAAACTCATCACAATATTGTTCTAGAAACCGAATATTTTCTTTATTCAATTCAAAGTTACTCAATTGCTTCCACTGGTTTGTAGCTACGAACCATTTACCATCTTTCTCTTTACAGCTGAGATCTATGACTAAATTGTTTTTTCCAACCTCAGCTACGATTTGTTTCAGATTGTCCATATTAAGTTGCCCGTCGCGGAAAATATAGGAGGTCACAACGACGTGTGAGGCACCTTGCTCAAGATAATAGCTAGCATTCTCCGCATGAATACCACCGCCAATTTGCAAACCGCCGGAATACTCACGTAGCGCGTTCACGGCTTCATCCTTATTCCCGTCACCTAGCATGATGACATGTCCTCCAAGTAGATGATCCCTTTTGAACATCGCGGCATAATAGGTTGAGTCATAAGAGGAAACAAAATTTTCAATGATTTCCTTACCATCCGTACTTAATGTCTCACCTACGATTTGTTTAACTTTACCGTTGTGTAAATCGATACAAGGCCTAAATTTCACGAAAATACCCCCACTAGAATCAATTGCTGCTAGATCAATTTTCCATCAATTATAGCACAAATAGCCCTCTAATGTTGCTCACAAAGTCACCTCCATGTTATCGTTATATGGTTAATACTTCCAATCCCGCTTGGAGCTGATCAAATGAACCTATCCGATAGAACCTACAAGAATTTTCTTCCGCACTCCTTAAAACTAATTGTCTTGTTTATTAGCTTGTACGGGTTAACTTTTGCGTTAGCAGCCCTATCCTTCCCTATTTTTTCGAGTGTTCCCTATGACAGATCTATCACGAAGTCAGGCTTATACTATGGACTTCTCTTTTCCGTTGCACCTTATTTTTCAATAGGATATTGGGTTCGGAATCAGCATTACACGGGCAAAATCTTCGCCTCGTTCTCCCTACTTTTCATTTTATTCATCGAAAAAATTGTTTTCATTTATATACTCGGAATTCTTGACACTCTTCCATCATCCGGTCATAACTTGTTATTACAGAGCGGATATGTTTTAGCTTGTGAAGAACTTCCTTTCTACTGTCATCCGATGATCTACCTTGTATTCGGAACACTTTTAGCAGCAGCTTCCTATTTGACAGCATTCCTCATGAAAGAAAACCCCATCCGTAGATGAGGTTTTCTTAATTTATATCTATAAGATCTACTTTTTAGTGAATCCTTCTTCTTCCAGATACTCTTGGACCTCTTCATAGGTTTCAAAAGCGCAGTCTAGATTGCTGCCAGCATAGATATACCATAAATCTTCAACGAAAGTAACGACCAAGAGATGGCCGTCTTCATCTATCCAATGCTCTTCTTGTTGTTCTGTATCGATCTTTGGAAGCTTCTTGGATGTCTTACCCGTTAAAGAATGAATCGACTTCTCGATAATGTCGCGCAGCTCTTCCGCGCTGAAATCACGGATATTAATTAGCCCTTTATTGTCCGTCGCATATCCTTTGATATATTCAGCGTACACAAATCCATTTCCGTTTGGGTGCAGGTGATAAACAACGGTCTTCTTATCATAAGCACTATCTTCATAATGAAAATTGATCCGTCCAAGTGATACATTTTTCCGCTCTAACTCGGGAAAAGATTCCACGATAGCTAATTTTTCTTCTAAACTAAGCATACAAGCCTCCGTAATTTACTCAATAACCTGGATTTTAAACACGTTCTCCAATTTTCCATCGGATCTTTTTTTCAAAGGCACTTTAATGTCTCTTCCGAGTTCTTTGAAAAAAGTTTCAACATCACACTGTACATTGGAAAGGATAACTTTGAATGAACCGTCTTCGACAATGTTCTGATTAGCTTCTGCAAGGACCTTAACATCTACCGCGTATTTCTTCGTTAACGTGTTGATGTATCGGCTGAAAATTTCAATTAATTCCTCATTGTTAAAATTTTCAATAACCAGTTTTCCCTTGTTCGTAAAATTTAAATGAACGTTCACTTTTAAATGTCCCCTTTTCCTTTAAACCTTTTATTTTCTTGTGGGTAAAAACATGCTGACCGTCTGGTTCTTCCTCATTGAAAAGGATCCAATCCCTTGTTGGCATCGTTGGCTTTACATCGATCAAATAATGCTTCTCTTCTATTTTACTTGTTTTCATGGGTATGAAGCAATACAAAAGCCAAATTCATTTTTAAAAATAAAAAGAAGCAGGTCATTCCCTGCCTCTTCTTGTCTTATATTGTATAATTATAACACACTTTTATGAATTCTAAGCAAAAAGGATGGAATCTCAATGGCCTTTGGCATAAAAAGAGAAGAACTTCAACAATGGAAGGCTGCCGTTAGCCGCGGCGAGATTGCCTTTTTGACTCATTACTGGCTGGATAAACGCTTTGTTGGCATTCGAACCGTCACGAAGGTAGGCTGTTCAGATTTGGATCGGCTATCCAAATGGTGCGTATCCCATGGACTGAACCCGCAATATATTCACTATAGTCCTTCCTATCCGCACTTCGACCTCTTTGGCCCCATGCAAAAGCGAATATTAGAACTCGAGAATAAATGGGAGCAGATCGAGAGATTCAAACTTTAATAAATTTACAACTACTTATTACCGCTTCGCATGTTCAAATCGATGAATACCAAAATCAGTGAGCGTTGAAGCAAGAATGGCTTCTCGGAGTTTATTTAATCTCGGTGTAAATCTCACTTCAATATTTAATGCCAATAATTGATCTAATAAATGACTAATGGGTTGCATTTCAAGAGGTCTGACCGTTTTGTGAGAAATGAAGTAACCTGCGGTTTCGTCAAACCGTTCAAAACCTTCCCTTGTAAATGTATACCGATACATGGTTGTCTGACTGATCTGTGAATACCAATCGTTCTCCATCACCATGACCGTGTCAGAGGAACTTACTCCAAAAAATGTTCGCTCATCCTCTTCACTCATCGTTGCTGACCTCTTGTAAACAATGCGCGGACAATTCCGTGGAACGTAAAAAGTAAAGGCATGCTCAGGGTCTATTGCCCATACAACTGGAGGCATATCCGTACGATTTGCCTTTACTCTTGGGATGAATACCTCAATATCGGGTTCATGGCTAAAATGATATAATTCCATCAGATCACCTCTTAATGATCCATAATTCTAGAAGTATGATGAAATACCTTTATATATCATTAAGTCTCGTATACATAAATAAACCTTATGATATACTAAATATTTGTAAACACTAAATTGTAAATTTGGAGAACTTACCATGCTTCCAAAACTTAAGATTACTTTTGTCCTTATTCTTTGTATCCTCTCACTTATATGCTTCTCACTTGTTGCTACCCTCATTCAGGGCCAACAGATCGCGCAATTCGATCACTACATGATTTCTCTCATTCAAGGGATGGAATCGCCTGGACTCACTTTATTCATGAAAGTATTTACTTACATTGGTTCAACCCCGATAGTGGTCATACTTGCCCTCTCTGCCATACTTTTTCTTTATTTTGTTTTGCATCATCGCTTCGAGCTCATTTTCTTTATCTCCATAGTGGCAGGTACAGCTATTATTAATACTCTCCTCAAATTATATTTTGTTCGTCAAAGACCCGACTTACATAGACTTATACAAGAAACTGGCTACAGCTTTCCTAGCGGACATTCCATGGAAGCCTTCGCGCTTTACGCATCTCTTGCCTTTCTACTTTGGCGGCATCTCTCTACGAGAATCGGGAGAAGTATCATCATCATACTCTGTGTCCTTATGATCATCCTAATCGGTATGAGTCGGATTTATCTTGGGGTTCATTACCCTAGTGATGTCATTGGCGGATACTTGGCAAGCGGGGTCTATTTCACATTAGGAGTATGGCTCTTTCAATGGTACAAAGAATATCGAACTTACATTAAGAAAGTAAAGCAAAAAACCTCCTAACCGTACAACATCAGCCGCGGAGGTGAATTGGCTAAGAATCCTTGTTAATTTGCCTCAATCTCGTTTCAAATCGACTTATGAAGTCAATCGTATACTCGCCAATTGTTGTTATTTTTTCACGGACAAGCTCTGGAAATTGTGAATGATGGATATCTAGATCATCATCAAGCTCATTATACCAGGGCAATAAATTCATTTTAATAACTAATACTCGACTTTTCACCTTCGGATTCCACCTTTACAACGCCATATTAAAGTTTATTCGCATCACGTTGTTTGTGTCCTAGTTGAATATGCCAATTATAGTAGTGTTAATCCCCATTTCTTTTATTTCCTATGTAATCGCCCCACAAAAGATAGGGCTAGATTCATTGAAACTTCATCGGTTTAATAGAAACTTAGCATATCGTAACGGTGTCTCATACGTATTATTAAAAGTTTGATGCATTTTCAATTGCTTGAATTCATACCTTTGATCTCTTCCATTCACTTCAATAAGCTTAATACGCCCATAATCGTCAACGCCAACATCCAATCCGACATCTGCTATGGTTGGGATTCGCTCACTCAGGTTTTCAACTATCATCAGAGAAACTTGCTCAACAACAGCCTTCATTCGGTAAGGATCAAAGCCGCTAGCCTGAAACAACTCTTCACATCGCCTTGCTTCTCCACCTTTAGCTAGATTAGTAACATGTCTACCTGATGCAGCAACTTTGCCTGCAATGCCTGTTATCTGCCACTTCCCTTTATCTCCGCGCTGGGCAGAAATCCTTAGATCATACGGTCGACCATGATACGTTGCCAAAGAAATCGCTTGTTGGATGAGATAGCTTTGTGTTCCAACCATTTCATGGATAAAAGCTTGTGTATTCTTTTCACTTAGCATTTTAGGTTCGTTATTACTCCAACAAAGCTGCCAATCCTCGTTTCCCTTCTGAGTGATTTTAATCACCCCTTTACCAATGCTGCTATTCGTTGGTTTAATGTAAAGTGACGAAAATCTTTCCATAGCGTCTACCAATTGTTCTCGTGAGTAAGCCATAGATTCAGGAAGAAACTCCCGAATTGATTTGTTTGTCGTTAGTAACTTGTGAATACGAAGTTTATCGTGGCGATTTTTCCCATTGAATACAATACTTGAATTGGAAAGAAGCGCTAATTTCTTTTGTAAATACGGTGTAAGCGTCATCGCACGGTTATGAGTGACTTTAGGAATAGGCAGCCTAATAAGTCGATACTTTTTATTTTCATAGCATAAACCTAGAGCTGACTTCTCACTAATATGCTGGAGGCACATGTAGAAAGGCGTCATTCCGAGATTTTCAGCAGCTTTATTGTAAAGATCGATTCGTTCATATCCCGTCTGCTGCCTGTGAATGCCTAAATAAGTTCTTCGGTCTAGAAGAATTCCAACCACACTGCGCACGTCATCACCTTCGTCTAATAGGATCATCTTTTACACTGTATGCAGTCTGAGTCCACCTGGTCCAAATAGCTGCAAAAAAGAGCCGCACAATGGCAGCTCTCCGTTTAAACTATTGCTCCTAATAAATGTAAACCATCAATTCTTCATCATAGCCCTGACCCTCATATTCCAAAGCATTTCGTTCAACACCATACGACTCAAAGCCTAATTTGCGGTAGAGCTCAATAGCTGCTCCGTTCGTGGTTACCACGCTAAGGGTCACTTGCTTCAAACCTTCTAATTGTTTCCCTTTACGGATCACTTCTACCATTAATTGTTTCGCAATTCCCTGCCCGCGATGGTTCTCTGATACATATACACCCCAAATAAAGGCTTTATGCTTCAGTTTTAGACTTTGCTCTCGTTTAAATCCTACTGTACCGATAAGCTGACCTTCCGTTGTAAAAGCACCCAATATATAATTACCGCTGTCTTGACCAATTCGTTTCTCCACTTCTTCGATTGGCAGTAAGACCGATTCTTCATAAGCAGCGCCGAATGCAGCAGGGTGTTTTTGCAGTGCCTCAAGCCGCAGCGCCCAATAGCCCTTGGCTTCCTCTACTCGGATATTTCTGATGTCGATTTTATCACTACTCATATATTCACCATCCTATACTTTCAAACCAGAGTCCCTGTTGTTTCTTCTCTAAAGCAAGCCGTATATAGTTAACCATATTGTCTGGAAGCTCCTTCAAATGAAACCACTTCAATTGCTCGCACTTCTCTGGCTCTTTATTCGTAATCTCACCCTGCCAGCAATGTACGTTTAGAAAGAAGTCCACCCATTCCGACGTCGTATTTTTGCGATGCATAACACCGATGATTTCAATATCTGTAGGCTTGATGACAACCCCAGCTTCTTCTTCCGCTTCTCTTATTGCAGCTGCGATGACCTCTTCACCGCCATCCATCCTGCCCGCAACAACGCTCCAATTACCGTCTTGAAACCCTGTATTTTGCCTCTTCAATAATAAAACCTCTTCGTTTCTATAAAACAATACGTGCACGGAGCCATATAAAATAGGTGTTCTCAAAATGATCCTCCTTGATTCGCATATCCTAATAATGTTTCCTTTAAATCCCACTAACGAATAACTAATTTTAACAAATTGCACTTTGTATTGTAAATTATTAAGCAAAAAAAGGAGCCAAATAGCCCCCTCTTTTGCTTCTTATTCATTAACATTCAGACTCTGATAGGACAAAGCAACATCCAATTGGCCATCATCGTTTGGTAACATCGCGATATCAACTTTCCCATTTCCATCGAAATCAGCAACAGTTAAACGTCCATTCACTCGGCCCCATGGACCAAAAACCGAAAGCAGCTTGTATTCATTATCCGTTGTCTGTAGATATACACGGTTCGTTAAATTTTTGGTGTCGGTGCGTAAAATATCTTCCTTGCCATCTCCGTTAAAATCACCGAACTGGACGCCGCCAAGCTCATCAGGAATGTTCAGTGAAACCTTATTCAGCTTCCATTGCATGTTCGCTGTATCCAATTCAAATTCCACACCTTGGGAGGTATTCTCTTTAAACAAAAACAAGCGTTGATTATCCTCATTTCGTAAATTTCTCACAAGTAAATCCCTTGAAGAATTGGACCTGAATGTATATGGCTTAATTTCTTTAACCTTCCCATCATGCATATAAACACCTAGAAGTTGACTTCGATCTTTCGATTGACCGGCAAGGATACAGTCCCCATTAGGCTGACGCAATTCATACAAATCGTACCAACGTTTAGCCGGAATCGTCCAACTTTGTTGTCGTACGAACGAAGTCCCATTTGAAGAATAACTCTCAAGCTTGCCGGAAGGTCGAACGACCCAAAGCCCTTTTTTATTCCGATCATTCATCCCATTAAGTGTAAAAGATGAGCCATCTGCATATGGCAAGGACATCCAAACCTGTGGTACAGGTTGGTTTTCATTGCGTAATCCTGTGTACTGAGCTTGAATGACCGACAGATTAGAGGTCTTTTTATCCCATGTCACAATGTCATCTTGATTCCTGCCTGTAACGTTACCAATTTGTACGAGTGTAGATTTCGTGCTGCCAACCTTCAGACTCACAGATGGTGCAAAGGGTATGTAATCATGAATGGAGTAGAACGGATAACCCTTCAAATGAATTTGTGTGATTAGCCTTTGTAACACACTTTTATTCTCACCAGCGTATTGATATTGCGGTATACCGTCCTTCCATTTCTGTTCACCCCAATCATCCACAACCGGTACGAGATGACTGAACTCCAAAAAAGGATGATAGAAAAAGGAGTTAATTCGCTCTGTTTTCCCCATTTGATTAAGAATAAACTTCTCATCTTTGCCACTTGGTATATACGAAAGAGTTGTCGGTACGAATACATTGCCAAACGACGTATTTCCAAAGCCCTTATTTTGAGCATTCTTATATTGAGCTGCAGGTGGGTTGGAATCGATCGTAACATCTGGTTGATAAAAGAGGCCAAAATAGGAACGAAACACCTTATCCTGTTCGGGCGTTGTATGATAATGCGGCGCTTCCCAGAAATGAGGCGATAAATTCGCAAGGCGAAAACGGCGATAACCTTCCTGCACACGCTGTTCCGCAAAAGCAGTAGTCGCTGTTTCAGGCATATCGATCACATTAAATTCGTTGCCTTGACCTGAGGCTTGATGTCCATCCTCACGATAAACATTGCCTACCTGATGCGTATAACCATGCATGCCGATAGATCCGCCGTGCTCCACAGCGTCGCTCAGAACTCGATCAAAAGCTTGAATATAGTCATTATTCAATTGATCGATAGCACGATCATAACGTGTACCGTCTTGACTTATATTGATCCAACGCGGGACGACCGCCATACTGTAGTGAACATGCTGCTGATGTAGATAATCAAAGACGGCTCTCAGCTTTCCGAGCCCTTCAGGTGTACTATAATAGCCACCAGGACCTATGTCCTCTAACCGAAGCATCATGAATCGCGGATTATTGTCGGCTCCTTCTACGGTAATGATGTGATATAAACCGATGTATAAGCTTAACGAAACGATACCTGCTATCACATACCGCATCCAACTGTTTTTCTGTAATAAGATCCTCAACATGCAAACTCCCCCCAAGGATGCTGGATCATTTTTCTAAACCAAGCGATTCACAAACACTTTAGGTCTATTGGACTATATCCATGAAAAATTGTCTATTATAAGTTATTACGATAATTTTTGGTGTTATAAATTGAAGTGTTTATACCAAATGCCTGCATGCTCAGGTACCACATGCCAATTATTTGCCCTTACTTGATTTCCAAAATCCTCTCCAAAGAAATACGAGGTTAACTGTACAGCCTCATTCACATCTTTAAACTTATAATCAGTAGCTAACGAGGTGTGCTCAAACCCATATTCGGTTTCTAACAAATGATAATAGGGTGCCAAATAATCATATCTCGTCGGTTCCGCAAACCCCGTTCCCAAAGTCTCCAGGATAATCACCGTACCGCCTGGTCTAAGAATGCGTCTAATTTCAGACATCATTTGTTTCAAATTATTCTCCCAATCCACATTATTCGAGCTAGCCAGATAACATAAGCTCCACCCTGCTACTACGAGATCCTTGCTAGTGTTCTCAAATGGCAGTGCTCTATGGTCAGAAACAATCGTTCGCCAGTTACTATTAGAAGATAATGTAGTTAACTTTTTTTCTAACACATTCAGCATGGCCTTGGAACTATCCAGACACCAAAGCGAATTGGCTTCTGCAGCCAGAAACATAGAAAGCCTTCCTGTCCCTGCCCCTAAGTCCACCACATCCAATTGTTCATAAGGCCTTATCTCATGAATCACCTTAGCTAAATTGGGTTGCTTACTAATTAATAGGTCGTATGTTTCTGCGTTATCTTGATAAATGTTATTATCTTTAGACATACTCATTCCTCCTTCAAGTTTTTCTAAGAATAAACCTTAACCTTAGGTTAAGGTCAAGCGCTAGAAGGAGTTTTGAGAAGGGATAAAACATTGAATACGCTTACAAGATAGACATCACAAATACACTCCAATCTTATCACGCAGTTCATGATTTGAAAATAAAAAAGGATACCGCTTTCAGGTTTGACTCAGTGGGACTGAAATGCTACAATTCAAACAAATTTGGTTGCAAATCATGATTGGAGGGAATGCTCCTGCATCATTTTAAACATAAATGGCAATGGACGATTTTGGTCTGGATCATTCTTGGGCTGTTCGTGTTTCCTTTGACACCGCCAATTTCACACCATTATTCTACCGATACCGATATTCTCGTTTTATCCAATACGACCCATGTCTTAACCGTTCAAGATCAACCGCCTACCAGAGAAACAATACGAGCTAACGAAGACCAGATTCAAAGACACGAGGATTATGACAAACAATATGAGATGACCGTATTTGTCGTTTTTATTGTTTTTATATTATCTAAAATATGGGAGAGATTAAAAGGTATCTTATTAGCTTTTCTTAAATTCATATCGGGTTACACGGGCCTCATTCCTTCATTTTTCATTAGAACCCAACTGAATGAAATTTGGAAAAGAGGAACCCTTCATGTCAAACTTATCAGCTGGAGCTGAACAAGCACGCTCCCAACATCAAAAAATAACCCGCCTTAAATTTATACGCAGAATTTTTTTCATGATCGTCGGATCTGCCTTATTTTCTATTGGTTTAGAAATTTTCTTAGTCCCCAACAATATTATTGATGGTGGCGTTGTAGGGATTTCAATCATCGTTTCTCATTTGACAAAAATCCCATTAGGCGTATTTCTCGTTATTTTGAATTTACCCTTCTTACTTTTAGGTTACAAACAAATCGGCAAAACATTTGCCATTTCTACCTTGTTCTCTGTTGTCCTTATGTCCATAGGAACCTCCCTACTGCATCCGGTACAAGCGATTACGATTGATCCTTTGCTAGCCGCAGTTTTCGGTGGAATCATACTTGGTATCGGTGTAGGATTAGTAATTCGCTCAGGCGGTTCACTTGATGGAACAGAAATTGTCGCCATTGTATTTAGTAAAAAATCGCCGTTCTCGGTCGGCGAAATCGTGATGTTTTTCAACTTTTTTATTCTCGCCAGCGCAGGCTTTGTCTTCGGTTGGGATCATGCGATGTACTCGCTCATTGCGTATTACATTGCCTTCAAAATGATTGATATCACCATCGAAGGCCTGGATCAATCCAAAGCCGTATGGATTATCAGCGATGAATCCGACAAAATTGGGGAAACCATAACGTTCCGACTAGGCCGCGGCGTAACCTACCTTAAGGGCGAAGGCGCATTTACAGGAGATGACAAGAAAGTGATCTTCAGCGTCATCACCCGACTAGAAGAAGCCAAGCTCAAGTCCATCTTGGACGAATTGGATCCCAAAGCTTTCCTCGCCATCGGCAATATCCATGATGTAAAAGGCGGCAGATTTAAAAAGAAAGATATTCATTAAAGGGAAATGACAAAGAAGAGGTTAAACAGAGCTTTCTGTTTAACCTCTTCTTTGATTTTTTGTACGATAGGGTCATGGCCTTAAGAGGATACAACCGGCTCCGGCGTTACGGAACTGCCCAAAAGTAACAATGAGAGCTATGTAAAACCAAGGTTGCCGCTAGGTCTCAGGTTGATGCAAAAAGTGCAGCTAATTTTGTCCAAACCGGGAATTTCGCGGGAGAACCTGCAAAAAGTGCAGCTAATTAGAAGTATTTAGCCCATTTCGGCTTAAAATATGGAAATTTGATGTACCAAATGCATATAAATTCCAATGGAAACGCATAAATCAACAAATTAATAAGTTACCCCTATCTCCTTTCAGCATCATCACCCACGCGTCCTAGTTCCAGTAGTTCCTCAGATCAACCTTCTGGCCAAGCTTTGCACTTTCGAGGGCGCCCAGAACCATCGCCATGCTTTTGATGTTGTCGCGGCAGTCCGTCTCCGCGCGGCGGCCTTCTTCCAGCGCCGCGAACATCTCGTCCAGACAGCCGGCGTGGCCGCTGCGGCCGGGCCAGTTCACTTCCGCGTCCACTCTCATGTAGTCGCGGATGAACTTGCCGGCTTGGTCGCCGGCGGCGACGATCTCGGCATACGGTGCGCCGCTTCCGTCCCACAGAGCAGTGCCCTGCTCGCCGGTCACACGCCAAGCCGCCTCCCAAGAGGTCGGCGCCCCTTCCGCGCACCAGGAGCCGCGGTAACAGAACACAGTGCCGTCTGACATCTCATAGATGCAGATGGCAGAGGCATTCCCGGCGTACCACGAGCCGGGCGGGTTGAATTCCTGGCAGTACACCGAAACGGGGTCTGCCCCAGTAATAAACCGAGCCTGATCGAAGGTATGGATCGCCATGTCTAGAATGAGCGGGCTTTCCATCGCTTCGCGAAAGCCCCCAAAATGCGGCCCCAAGAAGAAATCGGCGCCGACATAACCAACGCGGCCGATCGTGCCCGCGTTAACGATCTCCCGTAGCGCGCGGATGTTCGCGTCGTAGCGACGGTTCTGCATGACGGAGAATGATCTTCCCGTCCGCTCCGCCAGCTGCACTAGCTCACGCGCTTCCGCCATCGTGGCAGCCATCGGCTTCTCACCGAAGACGTCACATCCCTGCCGGAGTGCTGTACCGCACACCTGGAAATGGCTGGACGGAATCGTGATGTCCAGCACCAGATTAGCACCGCTTTCCTGAATAGCTTGCTCCAGATTGGTATAGATGCCGCAGGTAAGGCCATGACGGTCAGCCATGGCTTGTGCGAATTCCGTCTTAATATCAACAAGCGCGACAATGTCGCTATCCTCACGTTTTAACATATACTCGACCCATACATTCGCCATGCTGCCGCAACCAACGACCACGATGTGATACTTACTCATCTCGTACATTCCTCCAATATCATCCCTAAATTGCGTATAGCTACTTTATTACGCTTTATTTTATCCCTTTTTTTAGGGATATTCTCTATCCAATCTTGTGAGAATAGGGTCAAATATTGTGTTGAGTAATTAATTATTAATCCCCTCGGTATGGCTCAAACAAATCAAACATAAAGTGCATAGCCTCTTCTTCATCTTTGCCTTTTGTTAGCAATCGCAGTGTTGTTCCAGCTTTGATCGGGACTAGTAGCATACCCAGAAGACTTTTCACATCCACAATGTGGTGCTTATGGTCAAGATAGAAGTCTATTGTAATGTCCGAAATAAAATGAGAAGATTTTACAGAGATGGCCGATAAATCGCCTCGTTGTAAATCTGAATCGATCTCAAATTCATGTACTCTCATATATGAACCTTCCTTATAAATAAATTTCGGTTCAGTTGCTCTTCCTGCGATATTTCTTCCATTTGCGATAGCTTCTCCTAACTACATTCAAAGCAAAGTCGGGAATAGGCATTTTACGCACCCAAGGATAATAGAAACGGTCATAGGCGCTTTTTAAATCGTCCCACATCGGACAATATTCGCTTTTCATAAAGTCAGACACGTCGACTACTAATCCTCTGCCATCATTCATCATCACATTTTTCCCATGTACGTCATGTGGGTTTAGACCTCTACTAACTGCGTAAGCAAGTGCTTCATCAATGTCTGTAATGACCTGTCGTGGAATCGGAAGACCTCGATGTAAGCATTTGTATAAAGTAACTCCGCTCAAACGGCGCAGTACCAAATAATTGTCCCCTGCGTGCAAGCATTCTGAAAATGCGGGATGTTTTCCTAAACGTCGATAAACTTCTGTTTCCTCTTGGATGCCCGGTCTGCCTGGTGCATATACTTTAACCACAACCTCGGGATAATTCGGATGTGAGAGTACAGCTGCATAATTACCAGAGCCAACTACCTTCCATGGCTTAGGTATATAGTGTACGATAATTGGATCATAAGGTTGTTCACTGTAAAGCTCCAAATTCGGAAGCAATTGATGTTCAATTTCAATCAGCCAAGGCTTTAACATACTTCTATTTCTGCTCCCCTCCCATCAATTCTCATCCTACGTGCAGGTTACGGAACCATGGTTTGTTAATTACTGCTATGTGTGGTATTATACAAAGATATTTGTGTAAAGTGAAGTGTTGAACATGTCCTATTATAATTTGCTAGATTCCCATATAAAAAATGAAGCTAATCCCTTGACCCTTGGTCAAGGGATTTTTTTTCCTTGGGGAAACACTTCTGGAGGAGGTCATCATTGATGTACGACAACAACAAATCATCTTTTTGGGCAATATGGCTATCCCTCATCAGCAACATTATTCTCACCGCAATGAAAATCGTGATAGGTTTACTGTTTCATAGTGAGGTTTTATTAGCAGATGGGGTTCATAACGCAGGTGATATTATAGCCACGATCGCAGCACTCAGCGCGATGCAAATTTCCAAGCTTCCAGCCGATGAAGACCATCCCTATGGCCATGGCAAAGCAGAGGTGTTAGGTTCTGGATTTGTAGCTTTTATCCTTGCGCTAGCAGCCATTTATATTGCTTATCATTCTACAGTCGCGTTTTTCCACGAACCTTTAGCGCCAAGTTTAGTTGCTTTTATTGCTGCAGCTGTTTCTATGGCTTGGAAATATGTCCTCTATGCGTATACGATGCGGATTGGCAGCAGAACGAACAGTAAGGGGCTGATTGCTACAGCCAAGGATCACTTGGCCGATGTTTACGCCTCACTGGCGGCAGTTATTGGAATTGGATTGGCCTTTGTTGGTAAAACTTATAACATTCACTGGTTATCTTACGGAGATGCAGCGGCGGGAATTATCGTTTCATTATTGGTTTTGAAATTAGCTGTGGAAATGGGCAAGGAAGCCTTTGATGTCCTGATGGAGAAAACGGTGGATCAACAAAAGCTGCACCAGTATACGCAGTTAATCCAAGCAGTTCCACAGGTAAAACGAATTGATCGTATTCGCGCAAGGGAACACGGTCATTACATTTTAGTGGATGCCAGAGTTGCGATTCCAGGTGAGCTCACGGTCCAACAAGGTCATGATATCTCCCGTGCTATCAAGAAGTCCATTATGGAACAGCATGGTGACGTAGATGAAGTCCTTATCCATTTGAACCCTTGGTACAAAGAATGACTGTCCATTTTTCATTTTATTAAAATAAGTTTATAATGGGCTCAACAACACGAAAATAACAGAAAGCGGTGCTGTGATGTCAAGCAATGCTTATTATTTAATCTTTTCTGTCATTTTAATAGCGGCAGTTTTATTTACAGTGATCATTGGTCACTCCCGAACAAATAAAGTAGGTAATCCCGAATATGACAACAAAACCAAAGGCAATTGGTCTCGACTTACGCTTTTCTATGTAGTTGCTATTGCCCTTGGAGTACTTGCGCTGATTATTTATGTAGTTAACCGTACATCCTTGTAAATGAGAAAACCTCTATCGAGGCCATTCAAGGATGAGCGACCGCGTTTAGATGTAGTTTTTATCGCCAATAAGAAAGCGGTTTTCGGGAACCGAATACTTATACTTTCTTATGTGGACAAAAAAGACGCTAGCCAGGATCTTCATCCTGATTAGCGTCTTTTTTGTAAATCTCACCTGAAAGATCTTACTTCTCTTCAAAAAAACGAAGATAAGCGCCGTAGCCTTCCTTCTCCAGATCTGCTAACGGAATAAACCGAAGTGCGGCTGAATTAATGCAGTATCTGAGACCATTAGGCCCTGGACCATCATTAAACACGTGGCCTAGATGGGAATCAGCCTCATGGCTTCGCACCTCTGTACGTATCATGGAATGACTATGATCTGCTTTCTCCTTCACACTACCTTCGAATACCGGTTTCGTAAAGCTAGGCCAGCCACATCCCGAATCAAACTTGTCGTAGGAGCTGAATAATGGCTCGCCCGAAACGATGTCCACATACAAGCCCTTCTCATGAGAGTCCCAGAATTCATTCTCGAATGGCCGCTCTGTCCCATTATTTTGGGTTACTTCAAATTGAATCGGTGTTAATTTTTGCTTACGTTCCGCTTTATCCTGGGCTGTGTTCCAATGCTTCTCAATATAAGAATCACGTCCTGATCCTTTGCGGTAGGCCTTGTAATGCTGCGGATTTTTGTGATGATAGTCCTGATGATAATCTTCCCCAGGATAAAAGGCTTCAGCATCAATCCGAACAATCTCCGTCACGATGGGCCGATCGAATCGACCGCTATCCTGAAGTGCTTGCTTGGAAGCTTCCGCTTTCTCTTTCTGCTCGTCACTATGGGCAAAAATCCCAGTCCGGTAAGACGATCCGCGGTCATGGAACTGACCTCCTGCATCCGTGGGATCAATCTGACGCCAAAATGTATCAAGTAATTTATCATAAGGATATAATTCGGGGTCAAATGTAATTTGAACCGCTTCTGCATGTCCTGTTGTCTCTGAGCATACTTCCTTGTAAGTCGGATTGCTTGTGTGACCGCCAATATAACCTGACACAACGGATATAATACCTGGCAGTTCCTCAAATGGTGTAACCATACACCAGAAACATCCACCAGCAAAAGTTGCCTTTTCATAATTGTCTTGTTGAACGTTATCAACCATTTCTGCTTCACCTCTTCCTTTCGAATCCCTTCTATCATACCAAAAAATGATCGAACAACCAAAAGACACCGTTCATCCAGAACGGTGTCTTCGTAATAAAGCTGATTCCTACAGGTTATTGAAGATATCCGTAAGAACAGGAACGATTTGAGATTTACGTGAAACTACGCCTTTGAGCAGCGCTTTGTTGTCTACAAGTGTAACGTTGTAAGCTTTCTCTACAGCATCTGCTTTGCGTCCAAGAGCAAGACCAACGGAATCATTGTTAAGAATGTCTGTAACAACAAACAAGAACAAGTCCAGGTTTTTCTCAGCGATGATGGCATTAAGCGCGGATTCAATCTCAGCTTGCTGGGAAAGAACATCATTAACATCAACCGCATTCACTTGTGCGATTTCAGCTTTGTAGCTGCCCATTTGGAATTCTTTTGCGTCCAAAGAAATCAACTGTGCAACTGTTTTGTCACTTAGATCTGCTCCGGCTTTCAACATTTCCAGACCATAAGTCTCAGCGTCAACGCCAGCAATTGCAGCAAGTTCACGAGCAGCGGCAACATCTTGCTCCGTGCAAGTCGGGGATTTGAACAACAAGGAATCTGAAATGATAGCTGAAAGCATCAAACCTGCGATGTCTTTGTCGATGGAAACTCCGTTTTCTTTGTACAATTTATTTAGGATGGTCGCTGTGCAACCAACTGGCTCTGCGCGGTAGTAAAGCGGGTGGCTAGTCTCGAAGTTAGCAATACGGTGGTGGTCAATTACTTCCACAACACGTACTTGATCGATGTCTGAAGCACTTTGTTGACGCTCAACATGGTCTACCAAGATGACATTAGCTGCTTCATTCGCTACAGTCTCAACTTGACGAGGCGCTGCAACTTTAAAAGTATCCAAAGCATATTGAGTTTCACCATTCACGCTGCCAAGACGAACAGCCTCAACCTCTTGGCCTAATTTCGTTTTCAGTGCAGCATAAGCAATTGCTGATGTGATTGAATCAGTGTCCGGATTTTTATGTCCGAAAATAAGTGTTTTTGACATTGTACGACTCCTTAACCGAAATAGTGTAGTTAGAGCTTATAATCTCTATTTACGATTATACTAAAAAATCTCGGTAAATCCACTACTAAACCAAAAGCTTTAGTGTGAATTAAAAAAATGGACTGAAATTAGTTTAGTAAGAGCTGTTAGACTCAGGATAAACGGCTTATGGCTGATTCAAATAATGATTGGCTAAAGCAATGTTTAGTTCAAAATAATGTTTGGTTCTAGTTGTTGTATTTTGTACAACAATAGGCAAGGAAATCCGAGTAAACCACGCGATTGTTGCATAAAATACAACTTTTTCTCTCAAAAGTAGCTCCATAGCGTGAAATAAGGATTAATTGTTGTACTGCATACAACATTGATAGCTGTGTGAGAAGAAATCGACGAGAATTGTTGTACGATTTACAACTTTACCTCAACTAAACAAAGAAAGGGCTATCAAAACTGGCTTCCTCCTCCACCTTCTCCTTCTAACCGAAACAAAACACATTCTAAAAATTCACTTTCACAAACTCACTCAGCCAACCAAGCTAAATAAGCAAACTATGCTTTCCATGCTATCCAATAAGGGTAAGCTTTACCTACCACAAACCTCGGAGACGAGATAAGGCAACTAGACTGATTGACTCTACGGGGGTTACTTTAGTTCTTTTTCCCGAATTTGAAAGCTTCTGAACCCAAGTAGCGAAATCATCTACGCCATTAACGACAATTCGACTTAGTTCATATGGCGATTGGGTCGACGAAGCATATCCTTCCTTCGTTGTAAAGGCATAGCGGTATGCCTCCTCTTTTAAGATCTTCAACGTAGCTTCGTTGTACTCGCCAAACGGATAAGCAAAAACATCAGCGCTCTTCCCAATCGCTTGCTCAATACGTCGGCGCGATTCCGTGATCTCCTCGCGCTGCTGTTCAATGCTGAGCTGTGGGAGATGCGGATGTGTCATGCTATGCGACGCTATGTCCCACCCCGCCGCGCTCAGCTCTTGCACTTGTGGCCAGCTCAAGTAGCCTGGCTGGCCAATGAATCCTGGCGACAGGAACAGCGTCGCCGGAAAGCCATGCCGCTGGAGGATCGGCATCGCCACCTCAGCATTGTTCGCGTAGCCGTCATCGAACGTGAGCAGCACGGGCCTTTCCGGTGACGGCTGTTTCTTCTCGATGATGTGCGCGAAGTCGCCAAGCGTCAACGGGGTGTAGTGATTCACAGCCAAATAATCCATTTGGCGCGCGAACATATCGGGGTGGAGCACGTACGTGTTCCCTTGCTCCACCCCGATGCTGTGGTAGTTCAGCACGGGAATCGCGATCGCGTGCTGCTGCTCTTCCGCCGCGACCTGGGACGCGGATGCTCGGGTTGCTGCTGGCACGAAGTAAGCCAGTAAGAGCCACACAATCGCGAACGTTCGCACAATTCGCAAATATTTATTAGTCCCCATATTATTCATACTCCACACATCTCATTCAAGTATTCTCCTATACTTCGCTGGAATCACATAACACCAGCATATTCTACTCAGCTTCTCCTTCCCCTAAGGCTAGTATGCATACATTACAAGTAACATACCAAAAAGAGGTTCAGCAAAATCCCTGCTAAACCTCTTTCATACTTACATCAAATCTCTAAGCCTTCCGCTTATTATAACCGCGATCCTCATATGGCTGGAGCTCCTCAAGCCACTTCTCTTCCAGCTTTTTCAGCGCATCGTTTTCGTCGAAGTAACCGGTCTCCTTCACTTTCAGCACTTCTAAAACCTCAAGCACGAAGGCATCGCCACCAAATTCGTTCCAATCCTTCTGAAGAAACTGATTCCGATGCGTGCCCATTTGTAGTTCCATTAGCTTCCCGTTCATAGATTTTAAATTCTTCGTGCTTATAACCCACAACTTTCCATTAATCGTATTCCGGACTTGAAATACACCGGCTTCCTTCTTCGTTTCTTTATATTGCTGCTGCAGCTCTTGTCTACGATTCATCTCGTTGGTCTCCTTTTTATTCATGTTGTTCATATTCATCCTTTCAGCCAATATTGACTTCCGTCTGGTTGTCGATCGAGAAAGCCATATTCAATCAAATATCTGCGTATTTTGGCATAGTCGTGAAAGACTGGCTTGATCATCTCGTTTACTTCCTTTTCTCCATAAAAGCGATCCTGCTCAAATCGTTTGGCAATTTCACGCAGCACAACGACTTTATGCTTTTCTTGCTGTGAAAATGAGACTAGTTCACCTAACGTACCATCAGGGAAATACTTCTTAACGATCTTCTCGTACTCATCTTCCGTAATATTGTATCGTTCATCCACCATCTTGGCCGATTTATGAATCTCTACAAAAGCTGGCGCATGCTGGTCCTTCTCTTTCAACAGCTCCATCATCGTCACAAAAATCTTGGCTTGGCGCTCTTTTTCCTTCAATCCAAATCGATGATTCCGAATCGTTGAGGCACTGCCAATGCCCAATTCCTTTTGGATTTCACTATCGCTCTTTCCTTCATAGAAAAGCTGAAGCAAACTATTCTGATGATCAGTCAGACCGGTAAGCTTTTTATCCAACCCGATAAAATATTGAAAGACAGATCCATGCGCATGCCCAATATGCCATTTCAGATAACGCTCTGCCTCATACAAGACACCATCTTGGGGATAAATAATTCCCGCTTCCGTTCTCTTGCCGCAAAGTAAACAAATATAACCATCATCTTCCTGTACATAGCCACGTTTCCACTCATCGAGTGAGGCTTTCCAGAACATTTCAGACATCTCCAGAGCAAACACTCCCCAATAAAGTTTATTATATACTAGACATTATATTATTTTGTTTATTAAATTGTCAAACTTTAGCACAAAAAAAGAATCCCTTTCAGATAAAAGGATTCCTTGTTTCTCTTCCTATTTCATTCACCCACGAGAATTTCTCATCGCAAATAATAACTTTAGACCATCTTCAAGCCCCGTACCTGCTTCAACAAATTGCTGGTAGGCTTCGGATTCCATGGGATAAATCGCAATTTTGCCTTCTTCATTGTAATGTACACCCCAACCGTGCTTTTTGGGGAGCATGGATGCTCTTAAACAAGGGTGGTTTTTAGAAAAAAGCTCCTCACGAATTTCATCACTACGAGCTTCGATTTCACTCTGAGGGATTTGCTTATGTTGCAAATAGACTTCATAAATAAGCTCGCCTTGGGTATATTTGTAAGGATTCTGAGAAAGCAGCTCGTATTGGATCAAGTGAGCGGTTTTACTATCCTTTTTCATGGAAGGAACAATTCCTACTTCAACTGGACAGTCAGCAGAAACCTGTATAAATGTATCCTTATAACTCATATGTGCATCATCATAGGCCATCTTGGTTTAACTCCCTCCTTCTGCAAGTTGAATCAATTTATTCACGGTCTCCCAGTTCCTTGTTGTCGCGGATACACCTAGCTTCTTCTCGATAAAATTGTTGCTGAACTTTGATTCTCCGTAGTTTTTACGAATGAGTAAATATACGGTGAGCCCTTTGACGCGGAACTCGTCCACTTCATTTTGAAAGGCTTCTAATTTTGCGATAGCCGCATCGGTTGCTGAATGAGATAATAAGGTAACATATCTTTGTTCATTCGCTTCTGTATTGACTATTTGGTAAGGGCTATTCTCTACAACCTCGTGCAATTCCTCTAATGTTCGGATAACGACAGGAATATCGAAGGTAAGTTGAACCTTGAGCTCACTCACAATTCGATCACGTACGAACGCAGGGTCATCTTCCTCACTATCAAAAATGACGTTACCGCTTTGTATATACGTGATCACATTTTTATAATCCATAGATTCAAAAATGCTTCGCAGCTTTTCCATCTTAATAATCTTCTGTCCGCTGACATTAATTCCGCGCAAAAGCGCAATATACCTCGGCATCGCTTAACCTCACAACATTTTTTGATTCCATTATACACCAATTATGGATTATTTGCTTTCATTCTAGCCTCGATAAAGGCAGCAACACCATCTTCTTCATTACTTTGAACAATTTCATCCGCCATATCCAAAATTTCAGGATGCGCATTGGCAACGGCAACCTGCGACCTGCCGCTAGAAACATGCCGACATCATTCAGATTGTCTCCAAAAACGGTGACATCCGCAGAGCTGCATCCCACATGCTTTGCCCACAAAAGCAATCCATTCTGCTTATTCGCTTGTGTATGGCTGAATTCGAGAAAATAATGATTATCGATATAGTTATCTTTCATAAAATGAATGTGAACCTGTGATCCGAGTGCAGCAATTACCGCTTCTTTCAAGGGAGCAAGCTCATCAATCAAACCAATGTAGGTTAGAATTAGGGGACGTAATGTATCAGGACATGCCAACTCCTCAACTTCACTGAATCTCGGATCGTTAGGTCTGCTGGCTGCAAACTGTAGATCCCCTGTCCTACCAAGCTTTTCATGTAGTACTCGCTCCTTATCCTCGTGATCTAAAGCAAACAGAAGAGGGACTAGGCCGATTGATTTTCCGATCAGTAAAAGGGTTTTCGTTGTCTTTGGATCAAGCCAAAATCCGTCCAGCACACATTTCTCAATAGGGTCGAATAGTAATGCCCCATTGTAGAGCACAAGCGGATGGGACCATGGAATTTGGGAAACGACGTCGTTTGAACTTTGATAGCTTCGGGCAGTGGCGTAACTAATAATGGCACCCTCCGCTATAGCTCGACTCATTATTCGTATCGTATACTCCGACGGAGTGGCATTAGATCGAAGTAAGGTACCATCTAAATCTGTTAAATAATAGCCTTTGTTCATGGGGTTACTCCTTCTTCCGTTATAAGCCCTGACACTCAACTTCACAATACGATGGAGTATCCTTTTTTATCTACTCTTGACGAGAAGTTCGACGGCTTCTTGGATCACCTTGTCTGGCGAATTCCCCTTCTCAAGCTCTTCATGGATACAGTGCTGTAGATTAGAGCTGATGACAACACCGATCGTTCTATCTACAGCCGTTATCGTATTCCATTCTCTTCTCTCCTTAGATAAAGAGATTGAGTCCGGCATCCTCCGCATCGCCCAAGTAGCTGGCTACACCGGCATAATCAATGCCATCGATCAACTCTTCCCGTTTAATACCCATTATATCCATACTCATCGTACAAGCAATTAATTTCACGCCGGCTTGGATGACACCTTGCATGAGTGACTCAAGTGACTCGACATTTTTCTGCTTCATAACATGTCTAATCATCTTAGCGCCCATGCCTCCCATATTCATTTTGGATAAAGGCAATTTTCTGGTTCCTTTGGGCATCATCATGCTGCAGGGCAAAGAAGCAGGCCGCCTTTGGGTTTGGGCGACCTGCTTCTAACTGAATACTTCAGGGATTCCTCATTTTTGCTTATTTTCGAATAAAAAAACTCAGTACCGTATTCCAGTTCCGCTGCTCGTAGTAGTTGGCCCCAAGGTCTATGTTTTCGATCCAAATTTCAGCATTTGTGCTATGAGAACTGGTGACCATGACATTGGATATGCTGCGATTGGATCTAATCCATGCCAACTGGTGTGAGGGTAGTGAGATGGGATTAAAATCACCATAAGTTTCCGAGTGCTGTGTTATAAGCTTCTGTTGTTGACTCTTCAGCTTCACATTAACCAAATAGGGAAACTGCCGTTTGGCTGGGTCGATCGACCATTCCGCTTCTTTGGATCTTGAAGTAATGATATTTCGGAGACCATACCAAGTGAAGCTTTGCTCGACATATCCCCTGGGTGTGTAGGAAACAGATTTCCCTACAGGAAGCCGCAAAACTTTCAAATGTTTATTCGTTGTAGCTTCTCTTCCGACACCTTCGATATAAGCAAGCTTCTCATCTTTGCTCGCCCACTCAAACCACATCTCGTTGCTAACCATTTGATCAATTGTTTTGAAAACTGAACCGTCTGCGGATAACACACACAGTGTATTGCTATCGGCAGACAACGATGCGGTAGGCTTAGCTAAGAAAGCAATCCAACGTTCGTTTGCAGACCATTTGAAGATGCTGGTGTCCACAGCAAAAAAATCATCAGATTGCTTGGGCAGGACATACAACGTCTTAATGAGGTTAGGATCGGCATTTGCGGTTAATGGAATTTTCATTATTCGTATCGGTGTCCATCCATCGTGTAAAAGCTTAGCAGCTGTTGAAACTAAGAATCCGCTTCCATCCGGATACCAGGAATAATTCCCGATACCGTCTGCCACCTTCACCGGTTTTGCAAGTTCATCTGAATCAATCCAATTAAGCTGCTGCGCGGTTAAAAATGCGAGAGAATTCCGGTTAGGTTGCCATTGAAAGTTCCTTCCTCCTTCATGTGCAACGAGATGACTTTGTCCGGTTTGAACCTGTAATAACCACAGCTCCTGTTCATTTTCGCCATTTGTGTAAGCTATCCACTGGCCGTCATAAGACCATTTCGGGTTTAATATATATGCTCCTCGGGTTTGTTGTCTTTCGTTGTTACCGGCTTTAATCCATAGATCACCATTTCGAACGAATGCTGCTTTCAGCAGTTCAGCGGGCTTTTTTGCATAAATAGTCGTACTATTCGTTATGATGAGTACTACAGCCGCTATGGCAAGAATGGTATTTCTAAAAGCTCTCATGATTTTCCTCCTTATGGTAACTTACCTTTTACGATTTCCTTTTGTTGTTAAGAACATACGGTGACATGACCTATTGTAGTTGTACGTACACCAAATGTACTCATCTTAGGATTTTCAAAGGAATCCGTGATATATTATACTTTTGGCAAATACTTTTTCAGGAGAGAACAAACCATGGCGTATCCTGCTGCTACGAACTACGAAATTGCACAAGTTTGTTTACTAGCTGGTAAAATCATGCTGGAAAACGGTGGTGAAACCTATCGTGTCGAAGACACAATGACTCACGTCGCAGAAGCCTTTGGTGTACCTAACTCCCACAGCTTTGTAACGCCGACTGGCATCATTTTCTCTATAGATGGTCCTGAGCAAACCACCAGACTTATTCGTATTTCAGCCAGGTCCACTGACCTTCGTAAAGTTACAGTTGTGAATGCTGTTTCTAGGAGAATCAGCCAAGGGGAATTAACACCTAAAGAAGCTTACAGACTGCTTGAGGAAATTGATGTGGCCCGGACGGGTTACCCCGCTTGGTTCCAAATACTATCCGCTGCTATCGCAAGTGGTTGTTTCTTAATCATGTTCCAAGGAGAATGGCATGATTTTCTGCCTGCATTCGTTGCTGGCGGGGCTGGCTTAGCCTTCCTTAACTATTTCAATCGGCTAGTGCCGATTAAGTTCTTTGCTGAATTTCTGGCTTCCTTACTCATTGGAACTATGGCTTTCTTGTTTGTCAAAGTGGGGTTTGGTCATGCACTTGATACCATTATTATTGGCTCTGTGATGCCGCTTGTTCCGGGGCTTCTTATTACGAATGCCGTACGCGACTTAATGGCAGGCCATTTCGTTTCTGGGGTTTCCAAAGGCGCTGAAGCCTTCTTAACGGCTTTTGCCATTGGCGCCGGCATTGCTTTTGTACTTTCATTTAATAACGGGGTGGGAATTTAGGATGATGATGATTGAGCAGCTCTTAACGAGTTTCATTGCGACTGCGGCATTCGCTATTCTTTTCAACGTTCCTAAGGGCACACTTTTGCAGTGCGGCTTCGTGGGGATGTGCGGGTGGATGTTATATGTTTCCATTCAAATGATTCCATTAGACCCAATCCTGGCCACGTTGATCGCCTCTTTTTTCGTAACCGTTATCAGTCAATTTTTTGCGAAAATATACAAAACACCTGTTATTGTATTCAGTGTATCGGGTATCATCCCGTTAGTTCCAGGGGGCTTAGCCTATGATGCGATGCGCAATGTCGTCCTCAATCACTATGATCTCGCCGTACAGCTAGCAGCCAAAGCCTTCCTGTTATCTGGTGCAATCGCGATCGGACTAGTCTTCTCCGAGGTTCTTAATCAACTGTTGCGACGAACAAAACATTGACCCTATTGAACTATTTGTAATAGTTCATGCCCGATTAATAGTTTATATCTATAAAGATGATCGGTTTTATATCTTAGATTTTTCCTGCTTTTCCCTATAAAATAAGACCAGGAAGCAAGTTCATCTAATCTATGTATTGGAGTTGATCAGCCAATGAGCGAGCAAGCAAACCAGCAAATCACAACAAAGTTCAACGAAATTGCTGAGAAATATGATAGCCAACGGAGAAAACTGATTCCTTGTTTTGATGATTTTTACCACACAGCGACCTCACTTGTGCACGTCGATCATGCATCTCCACGTATTCTTGACCTAGGAGCTGGGACCGGCCTCTTCTCCTCTTATGCACTTAGCAAATACTCAAATGCGCAAATAACGTTAATTGATCTCTCACAAAGCATGCTCGACATCGCTAAACGACGATTTGGAGAAACCCAAGCCACGATGACCTACATTGCTGAGGATTATAGTATATTCGAGTCTTCAGAGCCTTTTGATTGCGTCATCTCTTCGCTCTCCATTCACCATCTCGAGGATCAGGCTAAGCAAGATCTGTATAAAAGGATTTTTAAGCTGCTTAAACCAGGCGGGGTCTTCGTTAATGCAGATCAAGTCCAAGGCAGCAGCCCTTTCCTAGATCATTTGTACCGCTCTGATTGGGTAGCTAAAGTAGAAGCCACTGATCTCACTCAAGAAGCTCTGCAAGCTGCCTACGAAAGGACGAAGCTGGATAAAATGGCTCCCCTCGATCAACAGCTGAACTGGCTTCGGACTTGTGGCTTCATTGACGTTGACTGCGTCTACAAATATTTCAATTTCGTCGTGATGTACGCTCGAAAGCCAGCTGTTTAACCTTTTTTACCAAAGGGTCGGTTTGGCCACCATAAACCACATCATCGACAAAGTAATAATGACATACCAGATTAATGCCTTGCGCAGCTTGTTGACTAAGAAATCTCGATTCTCGTGTGGTGCCTTGAGCTGACGAAGCAGGGGCGAGAATGCGCGGGCAATAAAGTACAGTGAAGCAACCATAATGAGGACCGTGACGATAATCCATGATGCTTTCCAAGTCCACGCCGTTAACCACGTGAGTAAAATCCCTGTCGCAACAAGAACGTGGCCAGCATGCTTGGTAAGCCGAACAGTAATGCGAAATGGCTCAAGGTAGTCTGGCAATTGCTCGAATGGCGCATTACGAATTCTAGCTAGTAAAGGAAACAGGATAAAATAAGGACCAATACTTAAAACAACACTAAATATATGGATATATAAAAGCAGTACGTACCAAGACAACACCATCATCCGTTCTATATGAGAATTCAACAAAACAGTGCAGATCCTTAGATCCACACTGTTTTTTGTTCCTACTTATTCAGCCTTTTGAAATTCATGTACCCATACTTTCATATGCGGCAGCCATGGCATTCCTGGATGCATAGCTAGAATACTA
The DNA here is from genome assembly GCF_059692155.1 of Paenibacillus sp. JT22N1. Lineage (NCBI taxonomy): Bacteria > Bacillati > Bacillota > Bacilli > Caryophanales > Paenibacillaceae > Paenibacillus > Paenibacillus sp. JT22N1. Next base: position 13,809 of record NZ_JCAUAW010000011.1, on the reverse strand, counting down.
TCACGGTACTCATCAACGGATGTATGACCTTCTGCTTTTGCATGTTCCACAGTCAATTCGCCTAAAGCTTGTTGGTAAACGTTGGTTACTGTAAAAGCAGTGCCTTGCAATTCCATCGTTTCACCGATATCTGCATAGCGTCCGTTACGTCTGCAAGCTGTTTTCTCACCAGCAAGTACTTTGCTAACTTCAGCTTCTTTCGTAACGAGTCGGTCGACCGAACACGTTTTTGGTGGCAATGTTTCGTTCATGTTAGTTCCCTCCTTTTGGCAGTTCTCATTATAACGAATGTCACAAGCTTTGTCGAACTGCGCGGCAATCTTTCATCTAATAGTCATCTATCCTTATTTATATTTTGCCATAATCTCGGCAATCATCTCTTTCATCGCATCCACCAATTCCGGTGGACTTTTTACAGTCGCCTCTTTTCCCAAACCAAGAACAAACTTAGCAAAAAACGGGAGGTCATTCTTCGCAATGTTACCGTCTAGCCAACCTGTGCCATCATTTCTGATATGCAATTTAGATACCGTCCATAATTCAGACTCGCACTTCTGGACACCTTCTTTGCTCAATTCCACAAATAAAATAACTTCCTCCTCTTCCGCCTTGTTAAGTGATTCCCTATTCCCAAGATGAACATGCCGAAGATCCATCGGTTTGGAAGCAGAAGAAGTAACCGCTGAATGAATTCTGTCACATCGGAATACACGAATATCGCCGCGAAGAAAGCAATAAGCTGGACAGTACCATAAGCCGTTGCTTGCATAGATGCCAATCGGTTGTATTTCCCTACTAGAAATTCCTTCTCGCGATTCATAATCGATGAGAAGGACTTTTTGATCGATAGCCCCTTCCAGCAAGATGGATAAATAGGGGGATTCCGAATGTCTTGACGGCGTTATAAAGTCAATTCGGTTCTTCATTTGATCAATACGATCCCGAACATCTCCAGACATGTAGTTATAAAACTTACTCAATGCCGAAGAAGCTTCCGTTTTAAAGGGAAGGTATGCATAATGCCGCAGGGCATGACAGGCAAAAAATAAAGCTATGGCCTCTTCCTCGCTAAAGGCGATAGGTGGCAGGATTCTTTCATTCAACACCTGATAACCGCCGTGAGGTCCCACTTCCGAATACAAAGGAACCCCTAATTCACTTAATTCCTGTAAATCTCTTAAAATCGTTCTCGATGACACTTCAAACTCTTGGGCAAGTTCCTTGACAGTAAACTTCCGTTTTCGGTTAACCGTCATCATCAATGCTAGGAGTCGTTTTGATTTGGGCATAGCAATTCTCCGTTTTTTATATTTATGACAACAACTGTCACTATTATAAGTTATTATTGACATTGAGCCCACAAGAATTGCTGAACATCTTTCAAAAAAATCTAAAATTTGAACCAAGGGAGCTGTTTGATCATGATTTTACAATTAACACCTTTTATTATGTTGGACGGAAATGCCAAAGAAGCGATCGATTTTTATGTACAATCATTAGATGCTAAAGTTGTCTTTATCCAAACATTTGGAGAGAGTCCGGATTCCACCGAATTATCAATACCGGACAATGCAAGAGATCGAATAGCTCATTCGGTGCTAAAAGTCGGCCAAACAGAGCTTATGGTTTCCGACATTTTTCCGGGTCAATCACATCCCATTGGCAATCAAGTTACCATCTGTATAACCACTTCTGAAAAAGAACAAGCTGAGCAGCTATATGAATCGTTACGACAAGATGGCCAAGTGAGCTTGCCCCTGCAAGAAACTCATTTTAGCCCTGCTTACGGTATGGTAGTAGACAAGTTCGGTGTAATCTTTCAAATTTTCACTGCGCGTCAACGCTAACATATTTGTTAAAGCAACTGATTTTTATCCGTGGAACAATAGGAGCAAATTAGCGCGGAAAACGCGCTTAATCGTACAGCCTCGAGCTATTAAGCGCGAAAAACGCGCTTTCAGTGAAAGTTCCTCGAGCCGAAGCTCGTTGACAGTGTCTGAGAGGTCGGAAATCGACTTCTCAGCTGAACGTCAGTACTGCATAAGCGCGGAAAACGCGCTTAATTGTGCTGCCTCGAACAAATAAGCGCGAAATACGCGCTTTCAGCGGGAGTTCCTCGAGCCGAAGCTCGTTGACAGTGTCTGAGAAGCCGGAAATCGACTTCTCAACTGAACGTCCGTACTGCATAAGCGCGGAAAACGCGCTTAATCGTACAGCCTCGAGCTAATAAGCGCGAAAAACGCGCTTTCAGCGGGAGTTCCTCGAGCCGAAGCTCGTTGACAGTGTCTGAGAAGTCGGAAATCGACTTCTCAGCTAAACGTCCTTACTGCATAAGCGCGAAAAACGCGCTTTCAGCGAGAGTTCCTCGAGCCGATGCTCACCCATTGAGTCCGAGGAATCTTCTGATCCGCATTCAAGTAAAACCCTTTCTTGTATCTCCCATATCGCTTTGTGAACCCTTTTTTTCAATGCTTTTTACGAACAGATCCAGTATAGGTTTCTACATGCATCTGCCAAAACCCAGGAAAGTGATCTTTCAAGATTCTCTTGTTCATTTAACAACACTTATCCACAGATCGGCATCTTGCATAATTTCCTATACAGCAAAAAAACGGCTCCGTTCGCATCATCTGCGAATGGGCCGTTTTCATATTAATGAAAATCAATTGAACGAATTCTCGAAAACTCTCAGCCCGCCTGCTCTTCTAAAGGCGACACACATTTTTCCAGCGGTAGGCGAAGCGTGATCCGGGTCCCCTTTTTAGCGTCGCTCTCGAAGAGCAATTGCGATTCCTTGCCGTAGTACATGATCATCCGTGTGACCACATTTCGCAGTCCGAACAGGTCCTTTTCCTTCTTGAGGTCTGTCGAAATACCATCTGCCGCTAGCTTAGAAGCTTCCTCTAGTTTGCCGCAAATATAGGCGAGCCTTTCGTTATTGACCCCTACCCCGTTGTCGCACACTTCAAGCACAAGCCGATTACCTTCCAAATACGAGGAAATGAAGAGTTCTCCGCCCCCACTCTGTTTTTCCAGACCGTGCAGCACAGCATTTTCCACAAGCGGCTGTAAAAGGAGCTTCAATACATGGTAATGCGCGCTTTCCTCGGCGATGTCGTACCGAACCGTAAAATGATCCAAGAACCTCAGCTGTTGGACTTTAATGTAATATTTCAAATGCTCGATGGTCTCCCCGACCGCAAACGTTTCGTTTCCCTTGTTCAGGCTTAACCGGAAAAATTTCGACAGATTAAGCACCATTTCGCTGATTTCATCCGCTTCATAGTTTTTGGCCGTCCAATAGATGGAGTCTAGTGTGTTATAAAGAAAATGAGGGTTGATTTGCGATTGCAAAAACTTAAGCTCCATTTTGGAAAGTAAAAGCTGCTTCTCATAATGGTCACGAATAAGTGTCTTCTGGTTCTCAGCCATCCGGTTGAACGATTCGATAACGTATCCCAGTTCGTCCACGCGCGTATCTTCCAGTTGGATGGTGAAATTACCTGTACGGAGCTGTTTCATCCCATAAGCTAGCTTCCGCAGCGGGGCGGAAATCCCCCTATAGATGATCCAGGAAATCCAAACCGCTAATACCAAACTCACGGCCAAAATCCCATAACTAAACACCTTTAGAGAGTCGGTATGGCTGCGAAGCTCCTCCAAGGGCTGCTCCATCATGAGCGACCATCCGGAAAACTTCGACTTCACGCTGATCGTAACCATTTCCGTACCGGTTTGCTGCGACTTACGGATGGTCCTAACTTCATTTACGGTGTCCCAGACTTGGGGATGAACACTCGCACCCGTGCCAGTGATCGAGCTTCCGTCGCTACCGAACAGATAAATGTTCGCATTTTTAGAAGGAAGAAGCGGTTTCGCCAACTCAATTAGGGCGCTTTTTTTGACAGAAAGCACAAGCAGATTCGGATTAATGAGTGTCCTGTTATAAGGATCCATCGTCCGGATCAGATGAACGCTGTCTGCATCAAAGTAAGATTCACCCTCCTTCGGCGTAAAAAAAATCGTGCCCCCACTGGATTCCATTAAACGCTGGTACCATTCCTGCTTCTCCGCTCCTTCGGGCAGCTTGCGCCCCCCAAGTTTGGTGGAAATGACGGTACGTGATGGCATATGGATGATGGAGATTTGGTCCACGATCAAATTGACCGTCGTCATGTTCGTTATCTGGTCCATCACTTGTGCAAAATGAACGAACGACTGCTTTTCCGGCTCCTGCCCGACGGACTGAAGGGTCGTGTTCATGTTCATATCGAATGCGATCAGCGAAGAAAGCTGTTCGAGGTTCTGCAGTGTCAGGTCGATGTAATCCGTCATCGTATGCAGAGCCCCTTGTGTCCTCTCACCTGTTTGAATTTCTAAAATCGTCTGTGATTTTGAGATGGCAAAAAGACTGAAGCCGGCGAGTGGAAGCAGAATCAGTAAAAAGTACCATGTTAGCCGAATCTGAATATAACCGACCAGTATTTTGCGCACTTTGGGCAGGATTTCTTTTAACATATTGGCGGTCCCTCCATTCGTGCCCTGTCACTTTCCGGCTACTTGCCGGTTTCTCGCCACCACTCGTTCACTTCTCCGGTTATTTCATCGCCGCCAGCATCCTTCCATTTCTTCACAAAGGCATCGAATTCCTCGATGGGGCTTATGCCCGCGATGATTCGCGTAAATGTCTCTTCTTGCAGCTTGGATAGCTTGACGTGATGCTTGCCCATTGCGGGTGTTGGGGGTCCATTAAACCGATCTTCCATCAGATTACTTTCGATTCGCTGCAGGTTTTCGTATAGATGGAACTGCTCGCCGAGTCCCTCCAGCCGATCCCGAGTTATGTCCCGTTCTGCCGTATCAACCAACGACCCATAGATGCCCCGATAGCCATGCTTCGTGTGCTCATCAAACCGGATAGAAAGCTTTCCGTTCACTCGTGTCCAAATTTCATTTTCAAAACCGAGCTTCAGGCTTGTTTGACCGGGGCCAGCGATAAAATCGAGAAATTTGACAACGGCTTCCGCGTTTTGACTCTTGACGGGCACAACATTGTAAGAACGGACGTTTGAAGTACTGTAGACCCCGTGTTTACCGTTCGGTCCGATCGGAAAATCAAGCGGGATCCATTCCGCTTTCGGATCGTTTTTGCGGTTAGCCGCAATGTGGGTGCGTGTGTCAGACCATGCCGCGGAATATAAGCCGACCCTGCCGGTCGCAATTTTTTCGCCAAGTACGTCGATTTTATTGAGCGGGAATTCCGGGTCTAGAATATTCTGGTCGTACAGGCTGCGAAGGTAAATGAGTGCTTCTTTCATTTCTGGGAGGATACCGGAGTAAACCAACTTACCGTCCCGCTCGTACCAGGCGTTCATTTGTACACCGAAGGCGCCGAGAAATGGCGACGTTCTCCTTAGACGCTCTAGGATCGAGAGGCCAAAGGTATCCTTCCTTCCATTTCCATCCGGATCTCCTTCGGCGAAAGCCTTCATCACCGCTGTAAACTCTTCGATGGTTCGAGGAGGCTGCAGGCCGAGCTTGTCCAACCAGTCTTTTCGGGCGTAAACAATTTCAGTTCCCTTCACTTCATTTAGACTGGGTATTGCGTATATATGGCCATCGACAGTTACGTTGTCCCAAGCTTCTTTTGGGATTTTGGCTTTCAGGTTCGCCCCATACTTCTCAATATAATCATTCAAAGGCGTGAGCGCCTTTTGATTCACGAAATTGATAAACCAAGAGGGATTGCTCGTGTTTAGCAGGTCCGGAGGCTCCCCAGATGTCATAATGACATTTAACTTTTCATCATATCCATTCAGCGGCGGTAGTGTCACATTCACCTGTACACCGATATTTTTCTCGATATAGTTCAGGTAGGGGTTGTTATTCTCATCCATACCTTCTGGAAAGTTCATGCCTAGGCTGTTCACGACGATTCGTATGACCGGTTCCTGTACAGCTTCCGAAACTTTATCTTGGTTCATTAACCATTCCGGAAAGCTGCATCCGGCGGTAGCGAAGCACGTGAGCAAGGCTAGAATGGCCGATCTTTTTCTTTTCATTACTCAACCACCCCTTCAGGCATAATGAAATAGGCATTCAATCGGCCAAAATCTTCTGCAGGACTGGCGTCAGTCCATCTGCCATACGCAAAAAGCCAAGGTCGGTCGGATGCGAACCGTCTACCGTACATTCGTGAGCATCCTCACCCAGCAGTTTAGAGCCGTCACAAAAATAGATATTGGCGTCGCCCAGTTCGCGTTGCTGCTCTACGGTCCGGATTTGGATTTGTTTGCGGTCCGTTCGATCCTGCGCCATCTGTGCCTGAAATTTTTCCTTGGCATGGGTAATACGCGAGATCACAAGGATCGGCGTCAATGTGTGTTTATCTCGATAGATCGATATGAACTCGGGCAGTGTTACCTGAAGCAGTTCAGTAGAAACACAGTTCGCCTCATAATCCAGTATCAGGCATGCAGGGTCCCGGATATCAGAAAGGATATGAGCGAGCTCAGGTTCTCCTTTACCGTTGCCGGAAAAGCCCAGGTTGAGAAACTCCCTATTGATGCGGCGTGACATGATATTCGTATAAGCCATACCCGGACGGGCTGCACAGCCACCTTGCGTGATTGAGGTTCCATAGACTATGATCTTACCGCTATTTTCATAAGCCGGTGGCGGGGCGATCTGCGCTTCCCGATCCAAACCGATCCAAACTTCCTCTATACCTTGGTAGAGTGGGAAATTCAGCGTAATAATCCGACTCTCCCGGGCCATATCCTTAAAAATAACAGCTTCGTATTCGGCCAGCGTGTGATCATAAACGGTCGTACCGTAATATAACTGCTCTCCCGGGCCTCCAATGTAGCAGTCAAACCCGCACTGCCCTGTAGCCGTCATATGATACATATTGGCTTTCCCTGTCAGTTTTACTTTAACGGTCAAGGAAGTGGTATCCGTCTCGAAACGGATTTGACCGCCAGCGGTACAGTTGGCCAATTGGTCTACCGCCTCTGGAAGTTTCCAATCTGGTTTTGACGGTAGCCGGCGGTAAAGTCTTTCTTCATGCAGCCAGCCGAAACCCGCAATATGGAATGGTTTCTCTAGCGGTGAATACCAATTAACATGATTGTCGCCGGATTGCTGAATTCGCATGTTTGCATCCAACTGCACGGCGTTAACAGGTTTTTGTTGATTTGGCATCATAAGTTCCTCCTCCACTTACTCCTTAAAATCCACACACATTGTAGGGCTTTGTTATCCATTTTCGACTCCGATCCAGCAATCCCTTTTTTTCATAGCCAATGGTTATTAAAGTACCAAAAGAAGTCATGGTCCTCCGCTGTGGCTTCGTTCGCGCTGTATTACAATGAGGATAGCCTGTGGAATCCTACAGGCGAGGAGGAAAAAGGAGGGAATATTTCCGTTGCCACACAAGAACAGCAACCACAACATTCAAGAATTTCATGCCGATATCGTCGTGATTGGCGGAGGAACCGGCGGCTGCGCAGCCGCGCTTGCCGCTGCCAAATCGGGCAAAACGGTGATCATGACCGAGGAAACCGACTGGATTGGTGGACAATTAACGAGTCAGGCTGTTCCGCCAGATGAGCACCCCTGGATTGAACAGTTCGGCTGCACCCGCACGTACCGGCAGTTCCGAGATGGGGTGCGTGATTATTACCGGCGCCATTTTCCCCTTACCGAAGAGGCAAGGTCCCGCATTCATCTTAATCCCGGGAACGGTGGCGTTTCGCGATTGTGCCATGAGCCACGCGCAGCATTGGCAGTTCTACAGGAAATGCTGGCTCCTTATATTCACAGCGGGAGGCTGCAAATTCTTACCCGCCATCGCGCCGAATCGGCTTCCGTGGACGGAGATGACGTACGAACAGTAACAGTACGGAATTTGCTGACCGGGGAACTCGTGGAGCTATCCGCCGCCTACTTCCTTGACGCAACGGAATGTGGAGATGTTCTGCCACTTGCCGGGGCGGAATATGTGACTGGAGCGGAGTCCAAGAGCCAAACCGGGGAACCACATGCTGTTGAAGGCGAGGCTCTTCCGCAGGACATGCAGGGCTTTACATACTGCTTTGCGATGGACTACATCGAAGGCGAAGACCACACCATCGAACGTCCAGAGCGCTATGATTTCTGGCGGCAGTATAAAGCCGATTTTTGGCCAGATCGGCTGCTAAGCTGGTCCGGCGTCCGACCTCATACGCTAGAGCATGTCACTTATGAACTTTTTGAGGGGACGGAAAAGTACTCTCTTTTCTACTATCGGCGAATCATCGACAGCAGTAACTTCAAGAAAGGCTTTTATCCCGGAAGCATTACACTGGTCAACTGGCCGCAGAATGACTATTGGCTTGGTTCGGTCATCGACGTGAGTGATGAGGAAAGAGAGCAGAACCTGTGGGATGCGAAGCAGCTTAGCCTTTCTTTGCTTTACTGGCTGCAAACGGAAGCGCCTCGGCCGGACGGGGGTTTCGGCTACCCGGGACTTCGTCTGCGAAGAGACATCGTAGGCACCGATGACGGACTGGCCATGTCTCCGTACATGCGGGAGTCACGCAGGATCAAAGCCGAGTTTACCGTACTGGAGCAGCATGTGAGCACAGCCTGCCGCCCCGATGGTAAAGCAGAGCAATTCGCCGATTCTGTCGGCATCGGCTGTTACCGAATTGACCTGCATCCGAGCACGGGAAATCGCCATTATATCGATGTCTCCTCCCTGCCGTTCCAAATTCCGCTGGGCAGTCTGATTCCTGTCCGCATGAACAACCTGCTGCCAGCATGTAAAAATCTTGGCGTCACGCACATCACAAACGGCTGCTACCGACTCCATCCGGTCGAATGGAACATCGGCGAGGCTGCTGGATTTCTGGCAAGCCGCTGTATCGACCGTAAACTCCTGCCCCGCGAGGTGCGTAGCATGGAGTCTGAGCTTAGAGACTTCCAAAATATGCTTGTAAGCTATGGGATTGAGCTGGCTTGGCCAACGATTCATTCGGTATAAAAATAATCATTCTAGAGACGAGGAGTGTTTCAAATGAGTAAAGTACGTATAGCGGTCATCGGAGCCGGATCCATTTCCGAAATGCATTTAAAATCATACCAAAATAATCCAGACGCTGAGCTTTACGCTATCTGCGACCTGAATGAAGAACGCGCTAAAGCTAAAGCAGAAAAATACGGCATAACTCGTATATACACGGACTACAAGGAATTACTTGCCGATCCAGAAGTCGATGCCGTCAGCATCTGTACGTGGAACAATAGCCATGCGCCAATCTCCATCGCCGCATTGGATGCGGGCAAAAACGTGCTTACCGAAAAACCACTCTGCAAGACGGTGGGCGAAGCGTTAGCCGTGGAGGAAGCAGTACACCGCTCCGGTAAAACGCTTCAGGTCGGCTTCGTTCGCAGATATGCTTCTAATACACGTATCATCAAATCGTTTCTAGAAAACGATGAACTCGGTGAAATTTACTACGCTAAAGCTTCGTGCATTCGTCGTCTCGGTAATCCGGGCGGCTGGTTTTCAGATGTTGAGCGTTCAGGCGGCGGTCCGCTGATTGATGTAGGTGTCCACGTTATCGACCTTTGCTGGTACTTGATGGGCCGACCGAAGGTGAAGTCAGTCTCCGGCAATACCTACAAAAGACTTGGCAACCGCGCTAACGTGAAAAACCTTGCCTTTTACAAGGCGTCTGACTATGACGCTTCCCATAATTCCGTAGAGGATATGGCGAATGCGCTGATCCGTTTTGAGAATGGCGCCTCCATCCTCGTTGACGTAAGCTTCACACTTCATGCGAAGGAAGACGAGCTTACCGTGAAGCTGTATGGCGACAAAGGCGGCGCCGAACTAGAGCCTCAGCTATCCATCGTCACGGAGAAGCACGATACCATCTTGAACCTCACGCCGCAGATCAACAACTTGTCTTTTGATTTTGTTGCCGGGTTTCAGGATGAAATCAATTATTTCATTGAAGTATGCCAAGGAAAAAAAGAAACCATTTCTCCTGTACAAGACGGTGTTGAAATGATGAAAATTCTTTGCGGTATCTATGAATCTAGTGAAAAAGGCGAAGAGATAAACTTCTAAATAAACAGTTTACGACAAAACTCAAATAGCACAGGTTCACAACTAGCCCTATCAAATGAATGGAAGGATAGTGAAACCCGTTGAATAAGTCGAAATGGTTGTCTATGACCCTATTGCTCGCAATGATCGTTTCCCTTTGGTCCACGACCGCGGTTGCTGCGGAAACCGTCTCTGGCTCCGCTACCACTGCCGCTGCTCCGACCGCCGCCGATTACATTGAAGTAGAAGCTGCTCCAGTCGACATTACCATTGATATTGAAGGTCCTCGCAAGCAAATTAATGCTGTTGATAAGGATGTAAGCGGCATCACCGATTATGTAGCTTTATACACAACGGAGTATGCACCTCAAATTACAGTTGGAAAAACTTCCGTCGGCGTTGTCGTCGATGGAGCTAACCAGGTCACTCGGGTGGTAAACCCTTCCGTGAACGGCGGAGTGCCTGTCTGGACAGGGCCTACTGACCTAGTCATCCCTCAAGGCGGTTACATCCTAGTATCGAATGACGACAGTTGGGCGAACAAAACCTACAAGCAATATCTCGCGAAAAATTTCAAGGTCGGTGACAAAATCAAGCTGCGCAAAAACGGTGAAGTCATCCCTGTCTCTGAATTAATGACAGGACAAGGCCTCAAAGCTCGGCTTAAGCTGAACAACGATGAATGGTTTACGGTAACCGAGCCGAAAACAGTGGTCTCCGGCAAGTTGGAAAACCTTGAGCAAGGTATCCCCTATTCGATTCGTGTAAACCAATCCTCGGTTGCTTTGCAAGCGAACGGAACCTTTCAGATCGAGGTTGGTCTCACGGAGGGTGTCAATTATCTTGACGTAATCGCCATCAAGAACGGGACGGAAAATGACCGCAAGACGCTTGTCGTGTTTTATAAAAAACAAACCGGCACCGCGAAGGAAGTCGTCCTATGGGTCGACCAAGGAACGAATATTTTCAAGCTGCAAACACCTGAAAATGTTCACGATATGCTGACCAAGGCAAAAGACGCCGGTGTCACGGCCATAGCATTAGATGTTAAAGGTGTAGAAGGCTTCGCCAACTACAAGAAGAACGACCTAACCGGTCGTCCGCATATCTCCCAGATGACTGCGCCGACCCGTGCAGGAGCGAATCCGAACCTTGACATGCTGGAGGAGTTCATCAGGTACGGGCATCAGCTCGGCATCAAAATCCATGCAGCGTTCAATGTCTTTGCTGAAGGCTCACCTGCGCACAACGAGTATGGACTGCTGAACCAGCATCTCGACTGGGAAGAGCATGTTTACCGTCCCGAGGATGGCGGTCAGATTTTGCGGCTGCGTGAAAGCAACTATTACAAAACGGGCAAATCCCTCGTTGCTTTCGTTAACCCGGCTAATGATGACGTAAGAGCCTTCGAGCTGAAAAACATGGAAGAAGTCATCAAAAACTACGATGTTGACGGCGTTGTGCTTGACCGGACCCGCTATGACAATGAAACTGCCGACTTCAGCCCGTTAACCCGCTCGAAGTTCGAGGCGTTTCTCGCCGTTCGCGGTAAACAGTTAACAAACTGGCCGGCCGACGTTTTCACTTACGTAAACAATGTCCGGCAATTCGGACCGCTCATCAACGATTGGTGGGAGTTCCGCTCGCAAACGATCAAGACATTTACGGATGAAGTCCGGTCGCTCACCGATCGCTACACAGCACTGAAAGGCCATAAAATCTACTCTTCCGCCTATGTCGGCTCCTGGTTTGATTCTTACTACCTGAACGGTGTTCACTGGGGCAGCCCGAACTTCAAATATGATAGTCGTCTGCAATTCCCGGCCGACAGCCTTTACACAGACTCTTACGCGCAAACCGGCTATACGGGCAACATTGATTTTCTAATGATCGGCACGTATCAAACAACGCAAAAGGAAATCGAGCATCACATCACCCTGGGCAATATTGTAACGAACGGTGAAGTTCCGATGTACGCTAGTATCGCGCTGGCGAACATTCAGGATCCCCCGCTGCAGCGGTCGGTTTTCCAGGCTGGCTTGTCGCAATCGAATGGTCTGATGCTCTTTGACTATTCACAAGTTAACTGGTCGGTCGTGAAAGCGTCGCTCCAGAACGTGGAGTACGTCAAGGATTATCAAGTAGGCTCAAGTGTTCCTGGCAATCAGGAATCGTTCCTTGAAGGCGATTTGTACAATGTGAGCCGGAATGAGAATAATCTTAATGTCTATACGGATACTTTCGGTCAAACTACGGCTACAAGCACGTTCGGTGTCGAAGCGATCGTTGATAGTACCGGTAAAGTCACTAAGGTCGTTAACCAACAACAGGCGCTTAGCTGGAACTGGACGAATATGTCACCTAATAACAGCATCATTCCGCAAGGTGGCTTCGTCATCTCTGCTCTAGATGCTTCAGGCGTTCGGACGAGACGGCAGCTGGTCGCCAGAACGTACAAGGTGGGCGATGCTGTCAGATCGGCCGTGCTGCGCGGTCACCTTGCCTATGCAAACACCAGCATACCGCTGAAGAATCTCGAGATCAAAGGCAATGTCGAAGTGCTTGGGCCGGGTACGGCTGATGTTCGTTTGAACGGCGTTCCGGCTGCGCTGGCTAGCAACGGAGACTTTAGCGGTATGGTCTCACTCGAAGTTGGTGCTAATCCAGTAAAAATCTCCGTTTACGTAGACGGCCGCAAAACGAATGAAAAAACCGTAACCATAACGCGTACGGCTCCCGTCATCACAGGCATTGAGCTTGATTCTGCCGCCTACCGACTAGTGGCAGGCGACATGCATGCAACTGTTGCGACCGCTGTCTACTCGGACGAAACGAGAGCCGTAATAAGTGGTGCTGTGTTCAGCTCCAGCAATCCTGAGGTAGCAGCCGTTGCCGCAGACGGAACGGTTACCGCGCTGAAGGCTGGAACTGCGGAAATCACCGCTGTATATGAAGGAAAAACAGCCAAATCAGTCGTTACTGTCGTTGAGTTGGTAAGTCTTTCCTTTGATGAGAATAAACACAGTCTTGTGAAAGGTGAGACCTTCATAGCACCGCTCAAAGCTACTTACTCAGATGGCACAATGGCGAACATCACTCAAGTCGCTACATTCATCACTTCGCTCGATAAAGTTGCATCCATTGCTGCAGACGGCACTATCACTGCTGTGAAGCCTGGATCCGCAACCATTACTGCCTCTTATCGTGGCAAACAATCGGAGATTAAGATCAAGGTGTTCAATACTCACAAAGAGAAGATCGAAGATAAAGAGAATGTTGATGGCGTGAACGACGATGCAGCGAACGATAACAGAGAGAATGAAGTTGGAGATATGGGTTAAGGTTTGACAACGGATAACATCACATGATCAAAAAAAAGCATCCGGTTCCTTCTCAGAGAGAAGGTCCGGATGCTTTTTTTGAGGCAGATTGTGTATATGAGCCGATTGGTTATTTTCGCCAGTTTGTACTTACTTGGAAACCTATCCTAACGCTTGGTTACGATGACTTGCGGAACGTCAGTACCTTATTTCTTCAAAATGGTGGCATTTAGCCGTATTTTCGCGAAATAGAGGAACGTCGTTCCGCTTAACCACGCCATCTGTACTTCTGTCAATAAAATAGACACACTTTTATGGAACAACCGTTGCATTAAGAAGCTAAGTTTTCATAGTAGAGCTGCTCAAATCGATGGGGTGTCTCGTACCCTAACG